>PMNU01000014.1:3034-14886 GCA_003165675.1 Chloroflexota bacterium | reverse complement strand
AGAAGCCGGCCCGACTCCATCTGGGCCCGCAGCAGCGGCCAGTGGTTCCGCTCGAACAACTCGACGAACTCGTCCTGGAAGCCCCAGCGGATCTTGTAGAAGTACTGGACCGTCACGGGCTTGCCGGCGTCGGCCATCTCCAACTCCTCCTCTGAACCCGGCAACGCCGGGCTTCGAACAACCAGCCGATCAGCCGAACGATCGTCCGCGGGCCGGCCGGGCCAGCCTACACGCTCCGGCGCGAGCCCGCCGAAGAGGCGACGTTGGGCCGCCTCCCAGTTGCCGCTGGGCCCCCGTCGGGGCTCGACTCGGTCGTCGGGTGCCTCGCCGAGCGTCCGGCGCCAGGCCGCAAGAGCCGGGCCGGTCGGACGACGAGGAGCCGCCCCAGGAGTCGTGCCGTTCCGTCGTGGATCCGGGGCGGCCGCTTCCGCCGGCCCGGGCGGTCGAGTCCCTTTGGCGGCACCCAACGCACCCTTCGGCACCGCGTTCCGGTGCCCGCCGGCACTCCACCCGCGCCCCGCCCCCGGCGATGCTTCGTACAATCGCCCGACCTCGCCGCTCGTACGCCGAGGTCGTGGACTGAGCGTCCAACAGTCCCTACCGAGAAGACAAACATGACAGGATTCCTTCCCCCGCGGGCCACGCCCGACTCACCGGCCTCCGAAAGGACACCGCTCCAGCAGCGCCTGGAAGGCCTCGATGGCAGCCACGCCGCCGCGCCCCAGCTGGGCTTCATGCTCGCCGGGGCACAGTGGCGAGACTCATGGCTCCACGGCTTCCGCAGCCTGTACCTGGTCATGGAGGTCATCCTCCTCGGACTCGCCGGCGGCCTGCTGGTGTCGATCCTCAATCTGGACGTGAAGCGGGCTTGGGTGCCTGCCGTGCTCCTGGTCGTGGACGCCGTCGGCAGCCTGATCCTTCTCGCCCGGATGCGCCGCGCGGCCCTCGGCCTCGGCGACGACGTCCGCTTCTGGCATCGCGAGATCGTCCGAGCGGAGCGAGAGCTGCCACCGCAGCGCCGCGTCTTCACTCGCTTCAAGCTGCTGCAGCGTTCGCGCAACCACGCCGACACCGACGAGCTGGCCGCCGTTGCCCTTTCCCCGGACGGCCTGGACGAGGTCGGTTTGGATCGGCTCGTCGAGCCTTTCAGCGCCAGCGCCACCCGCCGGCTGATCGAGAACCGCGTTCCGGCGCTGATCGCCGTGCTGTGGGTTTCCTGGGTGATCGCCGGCGTGGGGGCGCTCTATCTCCGCGCCTCGGGCTTCATTCCGTGACGGTCTCCCGCAAGTTCGCGTAGACGCGCCTGGTGCCGGCGACGAGCCGCTCGAGCGACCGGATGCGCGCTCGACTGAAGGACACGGAGATGGTTGCCCGCCGGACCTTGAGGCGGTCGGCGATCTCCGACTGGCGCAGGTTGTCGATCAGGGCCAGCCGGGCAACCGTGCGCTGGCGCTGTGTCAGGCCGTCCAGCATGTCCACGAGGGCCGGCGTCAGATCGGCGAGCAGCGCGTCCACATCGGCTTGACCGGTCACGATCACGAGCCGCTCGTGACCGGTGCGAGCCTCGACCATCGCTTCGCGGGCCACCACGAAGGCGTGCCCCGTTCGCTCCATGGCAGGGGCTCTGCCCTCGGTGGGGTCCGGGTCCACCTCGCCCCGCACGGCCACCCAGCGCATGCGGCGTCCTCCCGGCCCAAGAGCCGCCAGCAGGACGGCCTTGACCGGATCGGCGGCTGGAGCAAGCAACCCCTGGATCTCGTCGCCCCCGGTGAATCCGAACGGCGCGAGCCGCTCATCGCCGTACGCCGCGTCGAGCTCGACGACAAGATCGCGCAGCCAAGCTGTCGATCCGGCACTGTCGCGCCGCGACCCCAACACGTCGCCGAAGAGAATCGTCCCCGTGCACACTGTCATCCGATTCAGGCTAACTGCCGCCCGGATAGCCGTCAATGACTATCGACGCCTCAGGTGGCCGACGAATGGCATCCTCACCGGCCGGTCCGATCGTCGCGCGATGCGCAGCGCTCGGGACACCGTGTCCCGGCACGGTATGGAGCGGCTATTCTGAACCGGTGACGGCCGAAACCCACGCTCCGGGCCAGCCCGGCGCTTCCACGCCATCGATCCCGCTCAACCCCGGGCGCCGCGACCTGGGCATGCGGGCGACCATGATCTTTCCGGACCGGGAGATCGTGGAGCGCTACTACGTCCCGATCATCTACACGGCCTGCCGGACCTGCTATTCAGAGCTTGCGCCCGACGACATATTCGAACGGGCCGTCGACGGTCGAATCGCGCCGGAGAAGCAGCGGGAGCTGATCGGCCGGGTCATCGAATCCGGCCACGGCAGCACCATCGAGCACGTGGTCTTCACCTTCGCCATAACCGGCGTCAGCCGCACGCTCAGTCACCAGCTCGTCCGCCATCGGGCGGGCGTCGCCTTCGACCAGCAGAGCCAGCGCTACGTCTCGTACAAGAAGGGCGCCTCGACCATGCTGCCCGGCACGATCGCAGACGCCGACCCGGCACTGCTCGAGCGCTTCGAAGACCAGGTGGAGGGCGCCCTCGAGCTGTACACGGAACTCGTCGAGGCCGGCATCCCCGGCGAGGACGCGCGTTTCGTCTTTCCCAACGCCACCCGCACGAACCTCGTGATGACCGCCAATCTGCGGGCTCTGATCCACATGTCGGGGCTGCGGCTGTGCACCATGGCACAGTGGGAGATCCGGCGTCTCTTCCAGCTCGTTCGGCACGAGGTCTTCACCGCCAGCCCCTTCCTGGGAAGTTTCCTCGCCCCGAAATGCGTGGCTCTGGGCTACTGCGACGAGGCTGGCAACCGCGACGAGCATTGCCCGATCAGGCCTCACAAGGACAAAGTACTGGGGGCCTGGGCCGAGAAGACCCGCGCCAATCGCCCTGCCGGATCGAATTCAACCCAGTAAGAAGCCGCCGGGGCTCACGAAGACCCGGACCGTCGTCCGTCGGCCAACCTGCGGCGGTACGGACGGCGGTTGGTCCTGGTACCTCCAGCCGAGTGCCCGCCCGCAACGCCCGGGCCATGATTCGATCGACGAAAAGGATCTCGTTTCTGTCCTCAGGACCCTCGACAACGGTTCGCGGCCCTGAGGCCCGGCGACGAAGCGCCTGGCAGTCGCAGTGGGGTAGTAACCTGAACGGGAATCTCCGGCGCCCGGCCGGAGCCCGGCGAGACAGACCAGGGGAGATGAGCGTGAACGACACGGCCGCGCGTCATCCGAACCGATTTATGGCGGACCTCACGCAGGCCATGCGTTCGACCGCCGAGACGGCGCGGCAGGCGACGATCGATCAGTGCCAGGCGGACGCAAAAGAGTACACAGAGAAGCTGCATGCGCGCACGGATGACGAGGCCGCCTCCCTGCGGAAAGCCGCCGAAGCGGACGTCAGCGCCATTCGCGACTGGTCGAAGGCCGAGGTGGAGCGCATCCGAGTCGAGACCGAGCAGCGCATATCGCGCCGCCGCGAGCTTCTCGAGCAGGAGCTTCAGGAGTACAACTCCGCGATCGAGTTCGAGATCGAGCGCGTCCAAAAGCGCGTCACGACCTTCGAAGAGGAAGTCGCCAACTTCTTCGAGCAGCTCCTCCAGGAAGCCGATCCCACGGTATTTGCCGGCATGGCCGCCCAGATGCCCGACCCGCCGTCCTTCGACGAGAGCGAACGTGGCAGCATCGCGGCCGATCTGCAGGCGCGCCGCGATCAGATCATGCGAGCCGATGCCGAAACTGGCGCCGCCACCGTCGCCGAAACTGGCGCCGTGGCCAGCGCCGAAACTGACGCCACCACTGACGGGCCGGCCGCGGAACCGGCGGCCGCCCCGGCCGAGGAATCGGCCCCTGCAAGTCAGATGGCGCCTGTCAAGCCCGCTCCAATCGAGTCGACCCGGGTCGTCGTGGTTGGACTCGTCAGCGTTGCCAGTATCGCCACTTTCAAGCGACAGGTCGGCCGCCTGCCCGGCGTCAAGAACGTCGGCGTGTCGTCCGGACCCGACGGCGAGTTCATCTTCACAGTCGGTCATGACTCCGAGACGTCGCTCAGCACACTCATCCCCACCCTGCCGGCCTTCCAGGCGCGGGTTGTGACTGAGCGCGACGGCGTGCTCAACGTCTCCGCGCACGATCCCGAGGCGGAGGGCTAGACTTCACCGAACGGCTCTGGTGCCACAGGGAGACTCCGTCACGTGCCACGGTCAGCAGTCGCTATCGCCCTACCGCCAGCCGAGTTCGCCGCAGTCAGCGCGCAGCTTGCCGAGGCCGGATATGACGCCATCTACGTCGAGACAGCGGAGGACCTCGAGGTCCTGCTGACCAAGCGCCGCGACATCGGCGTGGCCATTCTCGACGGTGAGAACGACTTCGACCGGACGCTCGAGATGTACTCGCTGCTCCACGAAGAGGATCGCAACATCCCCGCCCTGATGGTGGTCGCGGCCCGAGCTCTCGATCGTATGAGCCTGGCCGGCAAGGCGCGGGTCAACGACGAGTACTTCACGCGCCCGTATTCGGCCGAGTCGCTGCGGTGGCGCGTCGAAGCCATGCTCATCCGGGCCGAGATCCCAGCCGAGGACATCAGGAGCGGCATCATTCAGACAGGGTCGGCGGCGCCGACCGCCGACTCGCACCGCGGCCAGATCGTCATCGTGTTCAATCCCAAAGGCGGCGTCGGCAAGACCACCATCGCCGTCAATGTAGCCGCGCTCTTGCAGGTCCGAAAGGCCCAGCGCGTCCTGCTCGTCGACTGTGACACCGTCACCGGCCACGTGGCGTCGTCGCTCGGGATGGAGAACGTCCGGACCGTGGCGGACGCCTGGACCGAGGACGCCGATACCGGCGTGACGGAGTCCTTCTCGGAGATCGCGTCGCCGCACCTGAACGGCGTCTCGGTTCTGGTCATGGCCGAGTCGCCGCTTCACACCGAGATCCTCGATCCCAGGCGCGTGGCCGACGCCATCACGGCCGCCTGCCTCGTCTACGACTGGGTCATCGTCGACATGCACCCCGACTACGGGCCGCTGAACCAGGTGATCTTCGAGCGGGCCGACAAGATCATCGTCCCGGTCACGCCCGACGTACCGGCCATTCGAGCCGCGGTCCAGCTGCGTGAGGTCGCCGTCGAGCTGGGCATCCGCGATCGCCTGGCGATGGTCGTAAACCGCGCCAACAGCGGCGTCTCGGTCTCGGACATGGAACGGACCGTCGGAATGCCGGCCCTGGCCGAGATTCGGTCGGCGGGCATGCTCTTCGTTAGAGCGGCGAACGAGGGGCGCTCCGCGGTGGAGCGATTCCCCAAAGAGAAAGTGATCGAGGACCTCGAGACTCTGTGCGATCGGATGATGGCGACGCGCGACTCCGGAGCCGCCAAGTCCGGCCAGGGGTTCCTCGGCATCTTCAGCGGCGGTAGGAACACCAACCCGTCGATGCGCGCCTCCTAGGCGGTTGATCGCCGGTCGGCCGGCCGTTCCCTTCGTTGCCTTCTCCGCTCCTCGCTCACGCAGCTCCAAGTGCGCTCGCTCCGGTGCTCGTCCCCGCCTTGTCCTGCGCCGTCGGACAGCGATCGGGGCAGCGGCCCTGAGCCGGCGCATTCCCGCGTTGGCTCCGCGCTTCCGACCGAGACCCGCTAAGTGTGCGGAATCTCGATGCCACTCTCCCCGAATGCGGCCAGCAGCCGCTTGCGCAACTCACCGCCGACGGCCCACTGCTCCGATGCTCGGACCGTGCCCACGATCTTGAGCGTGACGCCCAGCTTGCCCAGCGCCGAGACCTGATCCACGCGCGGCGCCTCGAGGATGCGCGGCCCCCACGTGGCATCGTCGACCAGCTCCTGCCCCACCTGATTGACGACGGCGGTCGCCCGCTCGATGTCCGTTCCGTAGACGACCTGGACCTCCTGGTTCACTCGGGCGAAGACACGCGTCAGGTTCGAGGCCACGGTGATCTCGCCGTTGGGCACCGTGTGGACCGTCCCATCTCCATCGCGAAGAGTGGTCCGGCGCAACGTGAAGTCCTCGACCGTGCCCGACACGCCGGCGATGCGGACCACGTCGCCCTTGCCGTACTGGTTCTCGATCAGGATCAGGGCTCCGTTTAGGTAGTCGCGGACGAGGTGCTGTGTGCCCAGACCGATGGCGATGCCGGCGATGCCGAGGCCGGCGATGGCCGGACCCACGTCGAGCTTGAAGGCCGCCTCCAGGATCATCAGGCCGGCGATGACGACCACGAAGAAGCGGATGACGTTCACGGCCAGGGCTTCGATGGTGCCCTGTCGCTTCTCCAGCTCGACGGCAGTCAGCTCCTGGGCCGTACCCTCGACGTTCTCGCGGCGAAGGAGCGCCAGGGCTACGCCGCGGACGAAGGTGTGGGCGAGGCGAATGACGATGGCGGCGACCACCAGAATCGCCAGAGCCTCCGCACCGGCGGTGAGCGCGCCACCCAGATGCAGCGGCGCGCCGCCCCACGGCAGAGTCAGTGTCGGGTCGTTCAGGTCCACGTCAATAGCGTAGCGCGGCCGGCCCCGGGGCGGGCCGCCAACACTGCCCCGGAACAGGGACGGCCCCTCGGGAGGGGGACCGAGGGGCCGCGGGAGTAAGACTGAGTGTTACCCGCCGGCGGCGGGCTGAGGTTCAGATTGAAGCCACCACGCCGCCGATTCGGTCCGTGATCACGGCCGCAACCTCGCGAGCCCGATCCACGAGCTCGGGCACGCGGCTGGGCGTGATCCGGTTGCCGGAGGCGCGAACCTCGAGGGCCGCCACGACAGACGCGCGCTGGTCGAAGACCGGCACGGCGACGGCGTTGACGGTGGCCTCGTGCTCGCCGAAGGCGGTGGCGAAGCCACGCTTGCGGACTCGGGCCAGCTCCTCGAGCAGGAGATCGACCCGAACGATCGTGTGCGACGTGTAGGGAGTGAAGCCGATCTTGGAGAGTCGGATCACTTCTCGCTCCGGCTGGCTGGCCAGGAGGACCTTGCCGGGAGCCGTCGCGTGCAGCGGTGAGTTGCGGCCGGTTCGGTCGCGTCCCATCCCGGAGGCGTCCGAATAGGCGATGGTGAGGACGCTGTCTCCCTCGAGGACCTCGAGGGTCGTCGTCTCGCGGATCGATCGAGCCAGCGACTCGAGCTCCGACATCGCGATCGACCGAAGATCGAGCGACTTCTCTGCATGACCACCGAGTCGAACGACGGCCAGTCCCAGTCGGTACTTGCCCGAGTCGTCGTCCTGCTCCACCAGGCCCCGCTTCTGGAGCGTGGCGAGCAACCGCGACGCAGTCGACTTGTGGAGGCCGAGGCGGCGTGCGAGCTCGGTAACCCCTGCCTCTCCTTGTGTTTCCCCGAGAGCAATCAGGAGTGACGCAGCACGATCGACCGACCGTACCGCATTCCCGTCGAGCATCCAATTCTCCTAGCGGGCGTCCTTCGAATGGAAGCCGACTGCTTCCCGGCAGCATCGGGGCTGCATGTCGCTCCGCGCCCGAACCGGATCGACGCTATCTCTGCCTTCGTTGCGGTCACCGAGCCGCTTCACCGTTCCACCGCCCAGGGACCTACCTGACCGGGTCGCAATTCCAGGAGGAATGGCTCTTTTCGTCTCGGTCGGTGCAACGTCTGGCGGAATGTTTACATAGTTACTCGGGATTAGTCAAGCCCTCGCGTGACCTTCTCCACGCTCGGCTTGTGTCGATCGCGCCACGCAAAAGGTACAGTCGGGCATGGTTGCGTCCCGCACCCATCGACGGCCCCAGATGCTTCAATCTGCTCGCAAAACCCATTCGAGGGAGGCCTCGAAGCCGGGGCCGGATGGAGGCGGCTGGTCCGGCCGCCAAGCGCGCCGTACCATCGCTCGTACCAGCTGATCCATTGACTCCCGGAGCCGTCATGCCAGGCGATCGCCATCTCCCAGCCCACTCCGCCTCATCGCGAGAGACGGCGACCTCGGCCGGCTCGATTGGAACGAGAGAGGCTCTCGCGACCGTCCGGGCCCAGTTCCCTGCCCTCTCCCGCCAGTACCGCGGCGGGGTGTACAGCTACCTCGACGGACCCGGCGGGACGCAAGTCCCGCGCCGCACGATCGGGGCCATTGCCGGCTACCTCGAGCGGTCCAACGCAAACCACGACGGGGCCTTCCCAACCAGCGAGGAAAGCGACGCGATCCTGGCCGAGGCTCACGGCGCCGCAGCCGACTTCGTCGGCGCAAGACCCGACGAGATCGCCTTCGGCCAGAACATGACCAGCCTGACCTTCGCCGTCAGCCGGGCCATAGGTCGGACTCTGCGAGCCGGCGACGAGGTCGTGGTGACACGGCTGGATCACGACGCCAACATCGCGCCGTGGCTGGCCCTGGAAGAGGAGCGCGGCGTGGTCGTGCGCTGGGTGGGCATCCGCGCTGCCGATTGCACGCTGGACCTGGCGGGCCTGGAGCGTTCTCTCGGGCCGCGCACCCGAGTGGTTGCGGTTGGGCTCGCGTCGAACGCGGTCGGTACGATCAACCCGATCCGCCACATCGTCGAGATGGCCCATTCCGTGGGGGCCTGGACGTATGTGGACGCGGTCCATGCCGCGCCGCACCGGCCGATCGACGTGGCCGAACTCGACACGGACTTCCTCGTCTGCTCCCCCTACAAATTCTTCGGGCCGCACCTCGGCCTGCTGTACGGCAAGCGCGAGCGTCTGGAGCAGCTGGCCGCGTACAGAGTGCGCCCCGCCCCGGACGTTCCGCCGGGCAAGTGGGAGACGGGTACGCTGCCGGGGGAGGCCATTGCGGGACTGCTGGGGACGTTCGGCTACCTCGAGTGGCTGGGCCGCACATTCGGTGGGGCGGGAGACGCAGCCACACGACGAGAGGCGCTGGCGGCGGCCATGGCGGCGATCCGCGTCACCGAGCGAGGGCTCGCCCTGCGGGCTCTGGCCGCCCTCGGCGGCGTGCCCGGACTGAGGCTGCGCGGCATCGTCGACCCGACCCGTATCGACGAACGCGTGCCCACTTTCGCCTTCACGCTCGCCGGCTGGAAACCGCGCGATGTCGCCGGGGAACTGGGCAGGCGCGGCATCGCGGTCTGGGACGGCGACTACTATGCCTTCGAGCTGATTCGAGCTCTCGGCCTGGCGGACTCGGGCGGGATGGTTCGGGTCGGTTTCGTCCACTACAACGAGCCCGATGAGATAGAGCGCCTGGCCGAGGAGCTGAGCGAGATGGCAAGTCCAACCGCTGCTCACTCGCCCGCTCGGCGATGAGGGAGGGAGCATGACCGACCAGAAACCCGCCGTCGCGGCTTTCTTCGAAGCCATTCGCAAGGGCAACGACATGGCCGTCGACACCGCGATCGGCGCCCACGAGGAGTTGCTGCAGGCCCGCGACGCATCCGGCCTGACGCCCGTTCTGGTAGCCGTCTATTCGGGTCAGCTCAAGATAGCCGGGCGTCTGGCGGCTCTGGCAGCCCGTGCGCCGGACGGGCTGGATATCTTCGACGCCGCCGCAATAGGCGATGTCGCCGTCGTGCGGAACCTGCTATCGAGCGACCGGGCCGCCGTCGACGACCGCGGGCCGGACGGGTACACCGCCCTGCACCTCGCCGCGTATTTCGGACACTTGGAGGTGGCGCGTTTGCTTCTTGGCCGGGGCGCCGACCCCAACGCCGTGGCCCTCAACGAATCGCGTGTGACGCCGCTCCACAGCGCCGTATCGGCGAGGCATCGGGACACGGCCAGCCTCCTGCTGGCCCTGGGAGCATCGCCCAACGCGGTCCAGCGCGGCGGCTGGACGCCACTGCATGCCGCCGCCCGCAACGGCGACGAGGTACTCGTCGACATGCTGCTGCTGCGGGGAGCGGACCCGACTCGGCCCAGCGACGACGGGCGCACGGCCATCGACCTGGCGAACCAGAACTGCCACGGGGCGCTGGCCAAGCTGCTGCGCGGGTCGTCCTCGAAGCGCTNNCGAGCGGAGCGCGCCGGACGGCGACTCCGAGCCAGCCCGGCAGCTCTTTGGCGAGCGTCGCGAGGGGCAGCGTGCCATGGCCCAGGACGGCGTCGTGGAAGGCCCGGATGTCGAAGGCCGGCCCGAGCGCCGCAGACGCTTCGCTTCGCAGCCGCTCGATCTCCCGCTGACCGACTTTGTATGTAAGTGCCTGACCCGGCCAGCAGATGTAGCGGTCCGTCTCGATCCCCGCGTCGGTGTCCGAGAGGCCGGCGTCGAGGAGCAGCTCCACGGACCGCTGGCGGGGCCAGTGGAAAGCATGAATGCCGGTGTCGACGACGAGTCGCGCCGCCCGCCAGGATTGGCCGTCGAGCATCCCAAATCGCTCGGCCGCGTTGAGATAGAGGCCCATCTCATCGGCCAGCCGCTCCGAGTACAAACCCCAGCCCTCCACGTAAGCCATCCCCGCCATGCGCGAGCCCATGCGCCGGAAGGCGTTGAGGCTCGGATGTTCGGTCTCGAGGGCGATCTGGAAATGATGGCCCGGCACGGCTTCGTGGAAGCTCGTGTCGGCAAGGCCGACATAGCTTCGACTCGGCAGGTCGTAGGTGTTGACGTAGTAGATGCCCGGGCGGCTGCCGTCGACCGCCGGCGCGTAGTAGTAGGCCGCCGGCGAGTCGGCTTCCTTGAACGGCTCCACCGGTCGAACTTCGCAGCTGGCGTGCGGGAGGCGGCCGAAGTAGCCCGGGGCGGCGGCGAGAGCGCGCTCGATTTGACCGCGGGCGCGGTCAAGCAACTCGTCGATTGACTGCGGTATGGCGGCGGGGTCGCTCCTGAGAGCCGCCCGTGCCGCCTTCGTGTCGTCGCCGAAACCGAGATCGCGGGCGATTACCCGGCGTTCCTCCTCGATCGAGGCGAGCTCTTCCAGGCCGATGCGATGCAGCTCGCCGGCTTCGATGTCGAGTGAGGTCCAGGCGCGTATCTGCGTCCGGTATAGCCGCTCCCCGTCGGGCGCCGAACACAGCCCGGGCTCCTCGCGCGACGCCTCGCGATACCTGCCGGTCAGCGCCTCGAGGAAGCCGCGCTCCGCCGGACGAACGTACTTTCCGACCGCCTCGACCACGCGCTCCCGGTCGGCTGGCTTGGGCACCTTGACGGCGGTCACGACAGGCGACTGGTCGTCGGGAATCGCCTGGAGCCGCTCCAGCTGGCCGATGACGCGGTCGGTGACGATGCGCGCGGCAGTGAGGCCTCCGGCCAGGCCCTCCCGGACCAGCTCCGCGTTGGCCGCCATGAAGCGCGGGTAGTCTGCCAGCCTGGCCATGAAGGCTTCGAACTGCTCGGGCGTCTCGGTGGGCTGGAAGGCGGCCAGCAACGGAAGGATGGTCTGCGGGCCCTCTATCTGGTCGACAACCTTGAGCCGATCGACGCGCTGGTCCCGCTGCTCGAGCTCGACCTTGCAGACATGCCGCAGGATGTCGAGAGTGATCCTCTCCTCCACCGGCAGGCCAGCCGTTACGGCTGCCTGAGCCTCGATGGCGTCGGCTTCCGTGAGAGTGTCACTCAGCAGAGTTCGAGCCCGCTGCCGGCCTTCGGGCCCGGGGTCGTCCAGCCGATCCATCCCCTTCTCATAGCCGAGCACTGTGGCCGTCAGCGGCGATAGATCCAGTATCCCGTCCCAAAAGCGGTCCGCTAGCGCGTTCACCGCGTCCGCTGCGTTGCCAACGTCGACCACTGGAGCCTCCACCCACTCGGCAGCGGCCGGGCGCAGCAGGTCGCCCGGCGGGAGCTGTTGACACTAGGTTACCGCGAAGCCCGGATCCGGCGATCCAGCCGATCGACGGTCCGGCGGCAAGGCGGAGGCGGAGGCGGAGGCGGAGAATGCCCAGCGTCGAGGCGGACGCCGGAG
>PMNU01000014.1:0-2950 GCA_003165675.1 Chloroflexota bacterium | reverse complement strand
GCCAGGTGGTTCCACTTGATGAAGTGCCAGTTCCGATCCTCGATGGCCTTGCGCAGCAAAGGCGAGCGGGCCAGCTTGACCTTCACCAGATCGGCCCTCTCCGGAGGTACGACCAGGAACCGAACGACCTTGTCATCCATCGGGTAACGCGCGTGCCGGACCAGGACCGGGTCGCCTAGCATGGCCGTCCATTCGACCTCGAACAGGAAGCTCGCCTTGCGGCGGACGTACCAGGCGCAGTCGACTCGCTCGAGCTCTCCTTCGGGAGCCCAGGTGATGAGCGGCAGGTGAGCTTCGCGCTCGGCGTCGTCGAGCCAGGTCGCCAGCGGCCGACCGTCGACGCGCCGGCCCTGCTGGCGCCTGCCGATCCAGACCTTCATGCCGAGCCGGTGACCCACGTCGGCGAGCGTCGCGATGACCCTGTCGTGCTGGACAGTGCGGGCCTCGAGCTGCTCGAAGCCGACTACGGCCTCGGGTGTGCTGGTCGGCGAGACGTAGCTGGCCAGGCAGGCCTCGATGAGCGCCCCGT
This sequence comes from Chloroflexota bacterium, assembly GCA_003165675.1. GTDB lineage: Bacteria > Chloroflexota > Limnocylindria > Limnocylindrales > CSP1-4 > Fen-1039. Next base: position 2,421 of record PMNU01000014.1, on the reverse strand, counting down.
CGGGCGCGTCGTGACCTCTGAACAGGGCCGCGGTGCGGTCGATGGCGGCGCGCTCGGTGAGGTGTCCACCCGCCGACAACAACGAGAAGACCGCCCACTCCACCCTGTCGGTGAGCGGCTGAGCGGCAACGCTGCGGTCCTCATCCGAGGCGAGCCAGTACTGACCCGGCTCGACCTGGCGGATGCGGCGATTGTTGGGCCGGTCCAGCTCACCACGCAGGATCTCGAGCAGCCGGTCGACGGGGCTGAGGCGCGAGTCCTCGTCGGCGTCGCCGATCGTGACCCCGGCTCTGGCCCGGTCCCAGGAATGGGCCTCTGACCCGGTCGCGCCACGGGCCGAGTCACGGGCAGCACCACCGGTCGCGCCACCGGCCGAGCCACGGGCAGGAGCCTCAAGCGCCGGGGCCGACCCAACGCCATCACTCTCAACCCACGCCGCCCAACCGTCGTCGGCCCGCTCCGGTCGTAGCTCTCGGGCCAGCCTCGCAAGCTGACCGGACCGGTCGAGGCCGATCAGCAGGTCCCCCAACAGCCCTTCGAACGAGGCCGGCTCGCCGCGGGCCTTCAGCAACTCGACGGCCGTGTCGGTGACCGTTTGCGCCGCGACTCCCGCTCGGAACGGACCCTCGTCCAGCCTCTCCGGCCCGGCGAAGACGCCCCGGCTGCGGATCGTGCCGGGATCGCCGGCTCCGCCGGCCAGGGGCGGCAAGGGGCGGTTTGCGCGGGTCCGAGGACCGGGGGACATCACGCCATTCGGCGGAACGTACATTACGATCCCGGCGCTGTCGGCGCCGCCGCGGTGGAGCCGCGCATCCACCAGCCGGCAGCCGGCCGCGGCTCCTCCCAGGGCCGCCGCTACCAGCGTGGCGGGCTCGGCGTCGTCGAGAAGGAGCACGGCCCGGCCGGTCTGGGCGAGGGCCGGAGTGGCGATGGCCAGCGTCCGGCCCACCGAGTGGGCCAGGTCCATCGCTTCGTCCGCCGGGGATGGCTTCACGAGCGGCCGGAACAACGCGTCGTACGGCAGCATCGAGACGGCCGCCGAACCAAAGACCCAGCCCGTGCCGTGGTACGAGGCCGCCAGACGTTCCGGCGTCAGGCGCAGGGGCGCTTGACCGAGCACGAGGCGAACGCGGGACGGCGAGCCNNGAGTGGGACATGCGCTCGCCGTGGAGTCCAAGCCGGCGCAGGGAGGCGGGAGTGACCTCGCCCACCGTCACATTCGAGGTGCTGCCTTCCAACGCCGCCAGATCCGCCCCTAGACGAGCCACGGCGGCACGAGGCGTCCCGGCTTCGAGGCGCTGGACGAATGTCCTGACCAGCTTCAGCCCACCTTCGAAGGCCTGCCACGGATTGACTTCGCGCCACTCCTGGGTCGTGGGCACCTTCAAGACACCGTTCGAGATGCGCAGCGGGGCCGGCTTGCCGTGGGAAACGTTGAGGCGGCTGGCCAGGATCACGGCATGCAGGAATGCAAGCCGAAGTACCGCCGTCATTGCCCCAGCGCGATCCTCGGCATCGATGCGCGTCAGGATGGCGTGCAATCCGAGGAGCTGCCGGGGCGTGTGCAGGTCGATGATCTGATCCACCAGCGGATGCGTGGGCCGTGGCGCCGGAAAGCGCCGTCGGATCGCCTCGCGGACCTCGCCGCTCGCGGCGACGGACTCGGCCAGCCGCACGTCGCCGTGCGTAGGGTCGGCCGCCCGCAGCTCGGACCCGCCCAGTTGCTCGTGGCATTGGGCGCATCGATACTCACGGGCGATGGCCCGGAGCGACTCCGCCGGCCCAAAAGCCAGTTCCGGCAGGGCTCCAACGGCTACGGAGACGGAGGCGGACTTGCCTCGCCTGCGGGTGCGGCCGGTGGAGGCGGCGTCACCGTCGGCCCTGGCCCCAGTCGCAACGGGCTGCCAGACCATCGACTCCAGGATCACGGGACGGCCGCACCGAGGGCATGTGCTCGCGTACAGCGCCTCGATCGTCCGCCTGATCGTGGAGCCCGCGAGCGGGGCGTTGGCGAGCGCCATCGCCGCGGAGTCGATCTGGCGCAGGTCCGGCGGCCGAAGCACCGCGTCGGCGAGCAGCCTCGTCAGCGGCCAGGTCTCGAAGTCGGCAGCGCGGCGTTGCTCTGCTATNNCGGCCACAAGCTCCGCCGCGGAAGCGGGCGGGGCAAGTCGCTCGAAAGCGGGCAGAGACGGAACGTTGGCGAGCTTTGGCTCGGGGTTAGTGGCGGCACGCCCGACCATGCCTCAATTGTGACAGACGGGCCGCTACGCGAGTAAGAGTCTCCGCTTCGCGGCGTGCCGAACTGCCGGAGAACGGTAGGCCGCCCGGGTCGACCAGCAGCCGGAAAAGGATCGAACTGGCGGAATGCGACCCGCCGGAAGGCGACCCGCCCGAAGCCAACCTCTACGGTTCCTCGAGCTC
>PMNU01000163.1 GCA_003165675.1 Chloroflexota bacterium | reverse complement strand
GACAGACACCGCCGATAGACACCGCCAAGGCCACGTCGGGCGACTGACCGTACACTCCGAACATGGAGACCCCGAAAGAGCCTGCTAGACCGCTCCGGGCGGCCGTCCTGCTTGCCATCGGCAGCGAGCTCACCGCGGGCGAAACGCGGGACACCAACAGCGGTGAGCTGGCCCGTTCACTGGCCGATGTGGGCGTCGACGTGGCGTGGATGTCGGCGCTGCCCGACCGGCTCGGCACCGTCACCGCCACCCTGGGCGACGCGCTGGTACAGGCCGACCTCGTCGTCACCACTGGAGGCCTCGGACCTACGCCGGACGACCTGACGCGCGAGGCGATAGCCGACGTCTGCGGCGAGCGGCCCACGGTGGATCCGGAACTGGAGCGGTGGCTGCGCCATCTGTTCGAGCGGCGCGGCCTGCCCTTCGCCGAGATGAACCTCAAGCAGGCCTGGCTGATCCCGTCGGCCACGGCAATCCCCAACGATCGCGGCACCGCGCCCGGTTGGCTGGTGGAACGGCCCGATGGGCGGGTCCTTGTGGCCCTGCCCGGGCCACCGAGCGAGATGCGGCCGATGTGGCAGGCTTGGGTCCTGCCGCGTCTACGGCAACGCGGCTTGGGACGCGAGCGAGTCACACGGACATACCGACTGGCAGGTATCGGCGAGTCCGCAGTGGCGGCGCGGCTTGGTGAGCGCCTTCTCCGCGCCGAGAACCCGATCGTGGCGACGTATGCGCGTGCCGATGCCGTGGACGTCCGGATCTCGGCGGCCGCTGGAGCGGGCCGATCCGCGGCCGCGCTCTTCGACGAGGCCGCGGCCGCAGTCCTCGCTGCGGTCGGTGAACACGTCTGGGGCTACGACGACGACACTTGGCCGGCGGTGCTCGGGCGCGAGCTGGGGACGCGCGGCTGGACCGTGGCGCTCGTCGAAGTCGGCACGGCTGGATCCTCGGCCAGGCTGCTGAGCGAAGCCTCGTGGCTCACGTCGGCGCGGACGATCGGAGCCGGGGAGCCAGGCTCCGGCGGAGCCCTCACCCACCTCGCCGAGAGGGCGAGGCAGGAGGCGGACGCGTCGATCGGGCTCGCCGTCAGGGCGATCGAGACGGGCGAAGACACACATGTGGAAGTCGCGGCGGTCGGTCCATGGGGCGCATCCGAGTCGAGCCAGACCGCCTTTCTAGGCGGCGCTGAAGGCCGGCGTCGGGCAGCCCTCGCCGCTGCCGCCTTGCTTGACTCGATACTTCGCGAAGGAGCTCCGGGCTAGCGGTTCAGCGCGCCACTCGCATCTGGCGGACAATAGGCACACGGGCCGATCGGCGCCTCTGAGTCGGCAGCTCTGGAGTGGGAGCTAAGGATGGGCACGACGGGAAGAGTCAGTGCGGCCGATTTGTCGAGCCTGCCGCTGTTCGAGGGCCTGACCCCAGGGGACCTCGATACACTGTCCATGAGCTCGCTCCGGCGCAGCCTCGCCGACGGCGAGACGCTCGTTGAGATGGGCGCCCCGATTTCCGAGGTCCACTGGCTCGAGAAGGGCCAGCTCGCCCTGCGCGTTCTCTTTGAAAACCGCTGGGTTCTCGTGTCCACCCTGCACGCCGGCGACCTGCTTGGCTGGTCGGCTTTGCGCGAGCAGCCCACCGCTCTGTCGACTGCCCGGGCAATCGGCCCTGCGGTGCTGATCTCCATGCCTGCGTCGGGCTTGCTGGCAATGCTGGCCGGCGGGTCGGAGCAGTCGGAATTGCTCCTGAAGCGGCTCTTTGCGATCGCCACAGAGAACCTCGACGAGAGCCGCGCGCAACTCCTGCAGCTCGGCCGCGAGGGCGTGATCTCCGCGGGCTAAGCCGGCTCTCACCGCCCTTCGCCGCGCGACGCCGCCGCATCGGCCGGCCGGCTACCGCCGCGCCGTTCTCGAGAGCCTGTCCAGGTTCGGCACGACGATGCTGTCGCGTTCGATGAGCAGGAGCCCATCCGCCTCGAATTCCCCAAGAAGCTTGTTCACGCTCTGGCGCGTCGCCCCAATCATCGCCGCCAGATCGCTCTGAGTCAGCGGCGCGTCCAGCCTGATGGCCCCGCTCGGCAAGCGCTCGCCGTGTTCCTGGGCGAGCCGCGCCAGCCGCGCCGCAAGTCGTCCGGTGAGATCCAGAAAATGGAGCTCGGCCACGTGCGTCGTAAGGCGCCGCAACTCGCCCGCCAGTGAGGTCAGCAACGCATCGCGAATGGCCGGCTGGCTGGCCACGAGAACGCGAAACTGGTCGCGTGGCAAGGTCAGAACCTCGGTTGGCTCCAGCGCGATCGCGCTTGCGGACCGCGGAGCGCCGTCGAGGAGCGCCAGCTCGCCAAAGAAGTCGCCGCGCCGCAGTGTTGCCAGAATGGCCTCGTCTCCTTCCTCGGATGGAACGACGACCTTTACCGCGCCCGACGCGACGACGAAGAGCGCGTCCCCTGGATCGCCCTCGTGGAACAGCACCTCGCCATGCCGGAAGCGTCGGGACCGCAGCCTCCGTGTTATCGCCTGCAGCGACTCACGGTCCATCCCGGCGAATAGAGGGCACCGCCCCAGGGACTCGGCTGCGAATTCGGCCTGCAACACGCCTCACATCGTAGCGGCGTCGTAAGCGGCCCGAAACGAGTACAACCGGCGTATCGTCGCTCGGTCGTCGCCCCTCCCACGCGACCGGATGCCGAGCGCGCCCGAGGTCGACACATAACGATAGGATTGGGCGATGGACCCCAACTGGATCGGACGCGACAGGAAGTCACCTGAAACGCCGGCGGGCCTCTCGAGTAGAGGAAGATCTGGACCGCCGCCGGGCCGCGGATCCCGTCGGCGTGTGGCAGCCCTCGTCACCGCCCTCGCGCTCCTGGTGGCGATTGGCAGCGTCGCCACGGCCGGCGTCATCGGCTCGCGCAACACATCCGCCACTCCCGTTCCAAGCGCATCGGCGGTCGCGGCCACATCATCTCCGACGCCGCCATCGACTGACGTGACGACGGCCTCGCCGGCGCCCCCTTCGGCCGCCCCGCCCACATCCGCGCCAACGCCAACGCCACAGCCCACGACCCCGCCGTTACCGTCCCTGCTCGCGGCGATCGGCGACTCGTACAGCCAGGCGTACAGCGTCTCCCCGACCTACCGCTACGACCACACCCAGTTTTCGTGGGTGATCGGCACTGCCCAGGGCGACGGGGTCTTGAGCCTGCTCGAGCGGTTCCGCGCCCTGGGAGCCTCGCCGGCCGTGATCGACGCCGCCACCTCGGGCAAGAAGATGTCCGACGCGCCGCGCCAGGCCGATGAAGTCGTCGCCGCCGCCAGGAAGCTGGGGTCGGACAAGACCGCCTACGTGACATTCGAGCTCGGCACGAACGACCTGTGCGCCAGCCCCGATGCCATGACGGATCCGGCCGACTTCGAGGGCCAGCTCCAGGCGGCCATCTCAACGCTGAGGGCCGGGCTGCCCGCAGGCAGCAGGATCCTCATGCTGGCCGTCCCCGACTTCCCCCATTTCCACGACATCACCGCGGCCGACCCGGCTGCCAGGACGAACCTGGCCCTGCCACAGAACTCGAACCGCTGCGCGCCGTACCTCGGCACCTCCAGCGCCCCGGCCGTTGCCAGGGCCGACTCCTACCTGGCTCAGTACGACGCCAGCCTCAAGGCAGCCTGTGACGACATCGACAACCACGAGGGAGCCGCCGGGCAGCTGTATTGCACATACGACGCCGCGCTCCTGGCCGACTCCGACTTCACCATAGGCGACCTGAGCACCGTCGACTACTTCCACCCCTCCCTGTCCGGCCAGGCGAAGATGGCCGAGGATGCCTGGCGGGCGGACGTCTGGGGATCTAGGCCACCGCCATAGAGCGCGGCGTCGCCAGGGAAACGGGCCGGTCCCGAGAAGTCCCGGGTCTCGCGGCCGCCGGGCCGCCTACGAAACTGCCGGAACCGCCGCGCTCCTGAGCTCGGCAGCGGCCCTGACGAAAGCCTCCGCCTCGGCAACGGCCCCAACCGCGGCCGCCTCGCGAGCAGCCCTCTCCAGCAACGGCAGAGCCCGCCCGGCATCACCAGCCGCCATTCGATGGCGCGCCAGCTCGGCCGCATCGGTTTGCGGTTCGGATAAGTCCAGGCGATCCGCCACAGCCGCGTGGAGCTGGCGGCGCCTGTCGGTCAGCAGGCGCCCGTAGGCGGCATCGAGGAACAGCTGGTGGCGGAATCGCCACTGGTTGGGCGGCATCCCCGGCTCCTCCGCTCTGGTGACTATGCCAGCCTCGGCGAGCTCTCGGAGATCGCCGTCAATGACGGCCTCGCCGCATAGCGCCAGCAGGAGAGGCTCCGGAAAGCTCATGCCGATCACCGACGCCACCTCGAGTGCGCCCCGTTGGACCAGGGGCAGCGCGTCGATGCGTGCCCCGAGCAGCGCCCGCAGGCTGAGTGGAACGCCGCGCCGGGCGGCGCCTCGTTCGATCCGGACCCGATCGCCAACCTGCTCGAGTCGACCCCCTTCGCGCAGCGTCCTCATGATCTCGCCAACGAAGAGGGCGTTCCCGGCGGTCCTCTGATACAACCAGCGAGCCGATTCAGCGTCGAGCGCAGCGCCCGCAACGGCCGTCCCTAACTCCTCGGTCGCGGCCTGGTCCAGACCTCCCAGGTCGATCACCTTGACGTGTGGGAGTCCAACCCAATCCGGCATCACCGGGGGCCTTGACCCGGTCAGAATCACCAGGGGCAGCTCCTCGGCCATGCGGACCATGATTTCCATAAGTACTCGGCTGGACGGGTCGATCCAATGGAAGTCGTCGAAGACGACGCAGCGCGGCTTGCCGGCGATCATCCGGTTGACCCAAAGATGCGTCGCCAGCCGGATGCCGGTCTGGAAGTCGGCCGGATTGACGGGGTCGGGCGGGCCAGACTCCCAGCCCTCCTCGGGCAGGAGAAGCATCTCCGAGTCCCGCGCCAGAACGGCGATCGCGCCTAGCATCAGCCGCGATGTCTCGGAATCCAGCGTCGGAGCGACGTCGTCGCCGAACAACAGCTGCCGCGCCACGATGCCGGCCTTGACGCCCTGCTCGTCGGCAAGCCAGTCGACCATGTTCCGTACCGTTCGATAGGGCGAGTCCATGCCGTGCGGTGCGTTATCGATCCACATCCAGGCCAATCCGGCGGCCCTGGCGTCGTCCTCCATCTCGCACAGCAACCGCGACTTGCCGATGCCCGGCTCGCCGCGGAGAAACACGACTCCTCCGCGGCCCGTCTCGGCGGCCCGGCGCAGGATCTCGACCATTCGGGCCTTCTCGACGTCCCGCCCGATCAACGGCGCGGCCTTGCGGCAAGGATGGCTGATGACGCGCCTCTCGCCTCGAAGTCGGTGGATCTTGACAGGTCGCCTCTGGCCCCGCAGCAGCCGCTCGCCCATATGATCCACGCCGATCCGCGGCTCCGCGGCGGACACGGTCGCGTCGTCGAGCAGCACATCGTTCGGTTCGGCCATCTGCTGCAAACGAGCGGCCGTGGTCATGGGATAGCCAGTCAGAGCCACGGACCTCGTCCCCGCCACTTCCCGAAGAGCGGCCACGACCTCCCCAGTGGCGATTCCAGTTCGCAGTTCCATGGGTTGCTCGTCGCCGGTCACAAAGCGCGCCAGGGCGGCCTGCATCTCGAGTGCGCACAGGCAGGCCCGGAGAGCGTCGTCATCGTGGGCCGCCGGCACTCCGAAGACGGCCAGCACCGCGTCGCCGATGAACTTCTCCAGCGACCCACCGAAATGGACGACCGCGTCGCCGAGAACGGTCAGCGCACCATCGACGCGCGCTCGGACTTCTTCCGGGTCCAGCTCGTCCACCAGACGGGTGTAGCCCACGAGATCGGCGAACAGGGCGGTCACGACCCGCCGATCGCCAACCTTCAGACCGTCCGCCAGCGTGTCGAGACGGCGGCCGCATTGATGGCAATAGCGAGCGCCGGGAATCGTCGAAGTAGAGCAGTCGGGACAGGGCATCGGGACCTCTTCGGGACGTCCGAATGGTACGCCCCCCTCAAGGCTCGCGAAGCCGCGGTTACGAGACGGTCAGGACCGGCTGCACGCGTGCGGCCTGGACGCTGACCTTGCCCGCGATGGCCCGCGCGATGTGCTCGAGAGCGGCGGCGGCCGGGCCAGGCTGGCTCTGCGCGACTGCGGGCACGCCGACGTCAGCGCCCTGACGAACCGTTATGTCGAGCGGAACGCCGCCCAGGAAGTCAACACCGTTCTCGGCGGCAAAGCGCTCGCCGCCGCCGCGGCCGAAGAGGTCGGTCACCTCGCCGCAGTGGGCGCAGACGAAACCCGACATGTTCTCCACGACGCCCAGGACGGGCACGCTGACGCGCTTGAACATCGCCAGCGCCTTGGCCACGTCGGCCAGAGCCACCTGCTGTGGCGTCGTGACGAGCACAGCGCCGGTCAGCGGAACCGATTGGGCGAGCGTCAGCTGCGCATCCGAGGTGCCGGGCGGCAGATCCACGACGAGATAGTCGAGGTCGCCCCACTCCACGTCGCGGAGGAACTGCTGGATCGCGCCGCCCACCAGAGGCCCGCGCCATACGACAGGCTGGCCCTCCGGCAGGAAGAACTGGATCGAGATGACCTTGACGCCGTTGGCCATGATCGGCGTGATCTTGCCGGAAGGGCTGGCGACCGGCTGGCCCTCGGCGCCGATCATCATGGGGATGTTCGGGCCGGTTATGTCCGCGTCGAGGAGTCCGACTGAGGCGCCGGCCCTGGCCAGCGCCACGGCCAGGTTGACGCTGATCGTCGTCTTGCCCACCCCACCCTTGCCTGAAGCGACGGCCACGATGTTCTTGACGCCGGGCAGCATCTGCGGGCCGGTGGGCGTCGACCGCCGCACCGTCGCGCCCCATTCGACCTCGATCCGGTCGGCCCCGATCGACCGCAGGGCAGCCTCTACCCGCGCCTGGATCTCGTCCTTGAGCGGGCAGGCCGGAGTCGTCAGTTCGATCGTGAAGGAGACTTTGGTGCCCTCGATCGCGAGATTCTTGACCATGTTCCGCGAGATCAGGTCGCCCCCGAGCTCAGGTTCCTGAACCGTGGATAGAGCCTTGAGAACGGCGGCTTCGGTGAGTGTGGGCATCTGGGGCGGGTTCCTCGAATGGTATGGGCGCGCTTTCGGCCGACGGGCTTCGTCAGATATCCTACGGCTTTGGTCGGAAATTCGTGGCGGGTCGATTCGAGCCGACTACTGGACGCAGAACTCGTTGCCTTCCGGATCGTTCATGCGGACCCAGAACTCGCCGTCCTCCTCCAGCGCCCCGCGATGGTCGCTGGCCCCAAGGGCCTTCAACCGGGCCGCCTCGGCCACGATTCGTGTCTTCCGATCCGCGAGCGGCATCTTCGACCCGCCGCAGACGTTCAGGTCGAGATGCATCCGGTTCTTGGCGACCTTGCCCTCGGGGACGCGCTGGAAGTAGATCCGCGGCCCCGACCCGTCCGGGTCCTCGGCGGCGGCCCAATCATTCCAGCGTGCCTGCGGAATACCCTGGGCTCGCGCCCAATCGGTCCAGCTCGAAAAGCCCTGGGGCGGGCTCTGCATCCGGTAGTGCAGCGCCTCGGCCCAGAATGTTGCCAGGCCCCAGGGATCGGCGCAATCGAAGACGATCTGGATGCCCGTAGCCATCGACTCCTCCTTGCACTGGCTGAGTCCGACCCCCCGCTCCTGCGGACGAAGTCAGGATGTCCCGCTGCTGACCATCCGGTCGGCGCTCGCCCGAGCCGCCGCTTCGAAGTGGTTGTCCCAGTAGGGCCGCCGGCCCCGCAGGAGCGCAATCCCAGACGAGCCGAAGTAGAGAGGCAGATAGAGCGGGCCGAACCGCTCCCACTGTCGGATGTGCTCGCATTCGTGGACCAGCATGTCCGCCGGGACGCTTTCACGCGCGAAGACATACCGGCCGAGCGTCTGGGCCCTGACCGGGATCAGTTGGGCCCTGAACCAGCGCTCGACGCGCGGGTCCTCCACCAGGACGGCCGCGACGTCGCCGGCGTCGTGCTCGCGCGTGGGCGCCGGGATGCCGCAGCCGAACATGACCATCAGGCCGAGCAAGTCGCCGGGCAGCGAGCGCCACCAATCGCGGAATCGAAACGGGCGCGCGAGCCAGGCGCGGAGGGTGCGCTCGAAGACCAGCCAAGAGTCCAGGATGACCGCTGCCCAGTGAAAGACCACCGGCTACCCTCCGCGGCGGTCCGCCACGACCCGCCCGCCCTGCATCACGAAGACGATCCGGGCCGGGTCGCGCCACAACCCCGGCTCGGCAAGCGGGTCGCCGCTCACGGCGATCAGGTCAGCGCGCATGCCGGGCTCGAGCGTGCCCACCTCGCCGGCCAAGCCGAGCAATCTGGCCGCCTCGTTCGTGGCTGCCTGAATGGCTCGGAACGGGCCGAGCCCGAACTCCGACAGGTAGGACAGCTCGGCCGGCGGATACATGCCGTTGAAGCTGTCCGTACCCATGACGACGCGGACCCCCCGTTCCACAGCGTGGCGGAAGTTGTTCTGCTGTCGCTCGAATAGGTAACGCATCTTCGCGACGGCCCACGGCGGAACCTCACCGCGGGCCACCCGACCCTCGTCCATCAGGGCGAAGTTGATGTTGAAGGTGGGTACGAGCGGGACGTCGCGCTCGAGCATCAGGTCGATGCCCTCGTCGTCGATGAGGTCGCCATGCTCGATGCTGGTGATGCCGGCTCGGAGCGCGTTCTTGATGCCGGACGTTCCCTCGGCATGCGCCAGAGTGCCCCGGATGCCGGCCGCCCTGGCTTCCTCGACGATGGCCCGAATCTCGTCGACCGTGAACTGGCTGGCGTCCGGGGTGTCGGCCGCCGAGAGCACGCCGCCCGTGGCCATCACCTTGATCCAGTCGGCGCCCGCCCGAATCTGGAGACGCGCCGCTCGCCGGACCGCATCCACTCCATCGGCGATACCCGGCGGCAGGTCGCTGACCTGCGTCTCCAGAACTACGCCGGAGGGCGTCCAATCGTCGCCGTGCCCGCCGGTCTGGGAGAGCGGCGTGCAGCTCACCTGCGTACGCGGCCCCGGAAAAGCGCCCGAGGCGAAGGCGCGCTTGATGCCGGCCGGGGTATGGCCGGCGTCCCGGACCGTGGTCACGCCGGCTTCCAGGAAGGCACGGCCGGAGTCGAGAGCACGTACCACGAGGTCCGTCGCGGAACGCTGGATCTGGTCGGCGACCGGCTCGAGCCTCATGCTCAGGTGCACATGGCAGTCGATGATGCCAGGCAGGATCGTCAGCCCGGTGGCGTCGATGCGGTAGGCGTCCTCAGGGACGGACGCGGCGGCGGAAGGTCCGGCGGCGGCGATTCGACCTGTGGCGTCCGTGACGAGCACGCCGCGGACCACTGCATCGGGCGACCGACCGTCGAGGAGCCGCCCCCCGACAAGCACTGCGGGACGCACGGGCGCGGGCATAAGACCTCCGAAGTCGGGTTCGGGGCGATCGGCGTCGATCCTGCTCAGCCCACGGCGGTGCCGTGCGCTCGGCCCCGTCCTCTAGCCGACCTGAGGCCTGGGGTCGGGTTCGCGGCGACCATGCGGGGCGACGGTGAGGGCCTGCGGCTGCAGGCCGAACCGGATTGCGTAGCGCGCCCAGTCTGGATCGCCGGCCACCCAGGTTCCGGTGGTCTCGCCGGCGGCATCAGTTTGGAGTATCGAGCCATCGCCGCGCAGAATGAGTTTGCCGCCCTCTGCGAGCGAAAGCTCACGGCGCTTGAAACGGCGGCCTGCGGCACTCGGCCGCGAGCGTGATTCTCCGGGCGCCACCTACGAGCCCTTGACGGGTGGCTTGGCCGCGGGCTTCGGCTTCTTGACCTTCGGCGGTCGCTTTGGTGTCTTGTCGCCCATTGGAAGCCTCCGAATCGGTGGGGCACGCTCGATCAGCCGCACGTGCTGGATCGAGTCTAGCCGGGTCGCTAGATATCGAACAGTCGCACGGGCTCAGTTTGCCGCACTGAGTCAGAACGCCTGCCGCGCCTGGCTCTCCTCGCAGAGTTGCTTCAACCAGGCGAACTCTTCGTTGGACCGGTCCACGATCCTTCTCTTGACGGCCCGACCGACGAAGGGGCTCACCAGGTTGACCGGGAACTTCCAGCGCACGTCGGAGGTGGCCGTCAGCCGAACGCAGCCGCCGACTTCGTCGATCCGATACTCCACGTCCCGCTCGTTCACCAGGTTCGCGAGGCGGAACGAGATCCGTCGGTTCGGCTCGAATGCGGTGATCGAACCGAGCATCTCGATCCCGCCCTCGTCTTCCTCGACCCACCCACGGAAAGTGGTTCCCACCACGCCCGCCCTCCGGTCGATGATCTCGCCGCCCGCGACGCTGGTCATCCAGATCAATGCCATGTCAGGATCGGCGATCCATGAGAACACCGTCTCCGGATCGCTCCAGATATCGACCGTGAAGGACAGGCGCATCTGCGCTCCTATGGCCCGGGCCTCTGTAAGGCGACTCCGCGCCCTATGAAGCCGCGTCGAGGCGCGATGGCACGAGCACCGCGCGCGTCGTCGATTGCCGGCCCGCGGATGGGTCCAGACCGCCAGTCCAATCCAACTCCAGTTTTCGGACCGACTGTGTTTCGTCTGCCACCGCCTCGGCCGGAACAGCCCACTCGAGCCTGCCGTTGAGGCCGAGCATCGGCGTGTACGCGAGCGCTTCGCCTGTAGGCCGAGCAGACCACCGGACGAAGACGTCGAAGGCCGGCGCGGTACCCGTGTTGGTGACGACGAAGTGGACTCCTTCCGGGGTAGTGCGAGCCTCGGCGACCAGGCGCGGCTTGACGCGGTCCAGAGCGTGTCCGACGGCCGCGCGGACGGCCGTGTAGATGATCAGCCAGAATCCCACCAGCTCAATTAGCAGGAGGATCAGCACACCACCACTGTCCGACACCGCTCGGCCCCTTTCGTTTGTCGGCGCCACCGCCTAAGGCGGTGAAACGCCCCCTAACCGCCTCAATAGGTCGTTGTGGATCAGGCCGTTCGTGGCAACGGCGGACGGCCCGTCGATGCGCCGCTCTCCAGACGCCGTCGTGAATCGTCCACCGGCCTCCTCGACGATGACAAGCGGCGCAGCCCAATCCCACGGATGCGCGCCGGTCTCGATCATGGCCTCCGCCGCGCCCTCGGCCACGAGCATATAGCCCCAGAAATCCCCGAAGCCTCGCGTCCGCCACGCGGCGTCCATGGTGACGTCGAACGCCGGCATCAAGCCCGAACGGACGTCGTCGCGGCGGCTGCCGTAGAGAAGCTGCGACTCCTCGATCGTGGCCACCTTGCTCACTGATATCCGCTCGGAGCCTCGCCACGCGGCCCCACCCCGCCACGCGGCCCAGCGCTCCCGCAGCGCCGGCGCGCTGACAACACCCAGCTGCAACTCGCCTTCGACGGCAACGGCCAGAAGTGTGGCGAACACGGGTATCCCGCGAACGAAGTTGTTGGTGGCATCGATCGGATCCACGTACCAGCAGATGCTCGCGCCGGCAGACTCGGTGCCCTCTTCCTCGCCGACGATGCCGCAGCCGGGAAACTCGGTCTTGAGGCGACTTCGAATCATCCGCTCGATCGCCCGGTCGACCTCGGTCACCAGCGTTCGATCGGGCTTGGTCGACACTTTCAAGTCCCGGCGGAAGCCGGCCAGAGCCATCCTGTCGGCCGCATCGCAGATCGAAAGGGCCGTGTCGCGCCAGCGGGTCAGTTCGGCCGTGAAAACGGCGGATTCGGTCATGCGCTGATCGTAGCGGCCGAAGTACCGATCCGACGGATCGCCGCGACACCGAACCGACGGCGCCACCGCCCACCGACCGCACTCGAACACGAAAGGCGCCCCTCGCGGAACGCCCTTCGTGAACTGAACCGAATGAACGCTACTTCGCGGCCTTGAGGGCCTCCGGGATGGGCTTGTGGAACTCGACCGGCTTGACGTACTTCTCGACGAGAGCGCGGCTGCCGGGGGTGCCGAGCTGCTTGAAGAGGAAGTCGACCTTGGCCGCCTGCGAGGCCAGGATCACGTCCTTGGTCGGCAGGTCCCACAGCTGGCGCTTGAATGGGCCGATCGCCTTCTTGCGGCCCGTGTATACGAACTGCGTGTCCGTCTGGTCGAGCTTGCGCTCGTCCTGGCAGTTGGCGAAGACCCATTCCTCAATCGCCTTGTGCATCTCGGCCGGGAATGCCGGGTGCTCGAATAGGGCGTTCTGGAAGCCGGTGGCGAGGTGGATCTCGGCGCAGCCGGTGGCGGGGAACTTGTGGAACAGCTCGTCGGGCAGCGTGCTGGCGCCGTGCTGGACCGCGCCCGACAGGCCGTATTCGCGGGCGACCGTGGACAGCTCGGTGAGGACGTTGAAGTCGAGGGCGACCGTAGCCACGCCGCCGCCCGGGAGCGGAGTGCCGCCGTGGCTGGTGCCGGTCTGCACGGATACCTTCGACAGGCCGATCGCACCCTCGGCTCGCAAGTCGAGCTCGCGGCGGTAGCCGTCGAGGTAGGCCTTCAGCTCGTCCGTGGTGGAGTTCTTCTTGCCGACCTCGCCGATCTCACCACCCACGCTGACGGTGGCGCCATCGGTCTCGAGCGAGCGGATGAGCGCGGTCAGCTCCGCGGCGCGCCTGTAGTTCTCGTGCTGCTGCGAATCAAGCGTGGGGTGCGAGAGGTCCACCAGCGTGGAGCTGTCGATGTCGATGTTCCGGTAGCCGGCAGCGATGGCATCGCGGCAGCCCTTGCGGATCTCGTCGGTCATCTTCTCGGCGTCGGCCGTGTACTTCTTGGCGTTGAACTGGTAGTGATCGCCCTGAATGAAGACCGGACCCTTCCAGCCGGCCGCGATGGCGCCCGCGAGAACGCTGGTCGCGTATTCGAAGACGCGCTGGAACGTGTAGGTTTGCTCGGAACGCGCCAACTCGAAGATGACGGCCGCCGAGTCGTTCTTCTTCGCCGTCTCGAGGATGACGCGAGCCATGTCGAACGTCTGGGCTCGAAGGTTGATGGCCGGGACGGTCATGCCTTCGTACTCGCCGCGCGAACGAGCCTTGTACAACTCTTGAATGCTGGCGGAGCGGGCCCCCACTGCCTGGCTGGCTTCCCAGACGATCCAGCGGGCGGCTTCGACGGTGGCCTCGTCCTCGCTGAACGTGGCCGTCCAGGCAAGGTCGTAGATACCGCGCGTCCGAAGGCCGTCCTCGTCCAACACGACGAGGCGTTCGCCCTCGACCCGTGCGATGCCATCGAGGGCGGCGAGGAGTTCCTTGATGGAGCCGGCAACCTTGGGCATGTGTATATCTCCTGAGAATGCCCGGCGGAGGCGCGGGCCGATGGGCGCGCCGGGCGGCCGGGAACTTGGTCACGAATCGCCCGTGAATGGTACACGGCCCGAACTACGGGCCACCCTGCCGCTTGTAACTTCCGACCCCGCCGCGCGGACGGCCGCCGCGGGGTCGGTCGGACCGCAATCCGGGCTCCGCCTCGTGGACTCCATCGCCGCGCGGACGCGACACAAGAGTTCCTCCGGCGAGTATGGCGTCTCGATCGGATCGAGGGTCGCCCGTCGAGTGTGTCGCCCGTCGAGCGTTGACACCGGCACCGTCGCTCCCTACTATGCCGGGGTCTGCCGGGAAGGCAGCCGTACATGAGGTGTTTCGTGCGCAATCTCTTCCACGCAACGGCAGGAGCCGCTCGGCCGAGCGGTAAGCCCGTCGTGAGCGAGAGATCTGCGCCCGCCGAGAGGTAGCCGGGCGGTTCAACCGCCGGTCAAAACCTCTGAGCCGTGGGCCAGATCGGGCCCCCGGCTTTTTTCATGCCCTGTTGCAGGCGCGATGGCAGACGCCACGCTCCGCCAGGGCCAGCCGCGAGCCCATCCCGCTTCCCCACCCGACTCGCGGTTCTCCGTTCCGCGAGCCCAGCCTCAAGGGAGGTGACATGAGCATCGCGGTTCTGGACTCAACTCAATCGCCGGCGATCGGCCGGCCCGCAGTCACGGCTCTGCCGGCCGGACCGGCGGCGCTCCTGGTCGATCACGTAACCAAACGGTTCAAGGTCGACCGCCGTAAGCCCCCGGTCATGGCCGTGGACAACGTCTCGATCCGGATGGAGCGGGGCGAGATCTACGGTCTGCTCGGCGCAAACGGCAGTGGCAAGTCCACGTTCATTCGTCTCGTCAGCGGGCTGCTGACACTCGATGAGGGTCGGGTCGAAGTCTTCGGCCACGACCTGGTTCGCGAGGAGCTGGCGGTCAAGCGACTGATCAATCGGGTCAGCGTCGACGCCGCCTTCTTCAAGAAGCTCTCGCCCGCCGAGAATCTGTCGTTCGCGGCCCGGCTTTACGGCATGGATGCCAGACAGGCCAGTCGGGAGGCGGTCCGAATCATGGGCCGTCTCGGTATCGGCGAGAAGCGATTGAACCGGCCTGTCGAACAGATGAGCCGGGGCATGCAGCAGAAGGTTGCCATCGCGAGGGCACTCCTGACGAGCCCGACGCTGCTGCTTCTCGACGAACCGACCACCGGCCTCGACCCCCGCTCCAAGCTCGACGTGCAGGCCTTCATCGAGGAGCTCCAGGCCGATCACGACGCGACGATCGTGCTGACAACGCACGACCTCGCCGAGGCCGACCGACTGTGCGGGCGAATCGGAATCCTCGCCGGAGGCCAGCTCACCGCGGAAGGAACGCCGGAGCGGCTCAAGGCCGACATCGCGACCGAGCACGGCCTCGCGCCGACACTCGAGAGCGTGTTCATGAAGTACACCGGCCGCTCCCTCGACGACGACGTCGAGCAGGCGGAGACCGACCAGCCCGAATAGACGCCGCCTGTGGCTGCTACCGGGCGAACGGGCCTCACGGTCGAACGGTCGAAACGACATTCGAAAGGAAACCCACGGTGTTCACACATCAAATCGCGAAAGACATCAACAACGAAAGGCAGTCCGAGATCGCGCGAAGGCTTCAGCTCCGACTCTACAGCCGGGCGCCCACGCCGAGCCGCTCTATCCGCCGCCGCGTCGGTCACGGCTTGATCCAGGTCGGATCCAGGCTCGCGGCCGATGGCCCACTCCAGCTGGCCGCCCGACGCTAGGGCGTCGGGTGGCCGCGCCACTCCGCGAACCCGCTCCGGCCGGTTCGCCACAGGAGACACAACCGTGATCGAACTCACCCGCGAGGCGCGTGCCAGTTACGCCTTCGTGGAGCGCAACTTCAACCTGACCAAGCGCTACCTCGGCTGGGAAGTGGCCTTCCTGGTCTACGCCGTCGCGGGCGCGCTGTCGGTCTCGCTCATCGGCGAGTCGGTCGGCAGTCAGCGTCTGCTGATGCAACTTGTCGTGGGCGCCGTCTTCTGGAACTACCTATCGGTGGTATTCAACTCGATCGGCGACACGATCAGCTGGGAGCGCTGGGAGGGCACGCTCGAGTACACCATGATGGCGCCGGTCCGGCGCTCGACTCAGCTGCTCGGGTCGGCCCTGTATGCGGTCATCTATGGGCTCATTCACACAACGATCCTCTTGATCGTGCTGGCGCTGTTCTTCTCGCTCGACCTCGGGCGCGCAGATCTGGGCGCCGCGGCGCTGTTCATGACGGTCGGCTCGGCCAGCTTCGTCGGCATCGGCATGCTTGCCGCGATCCTGCCGATGATGTCGGTCGAGCGCGGCTCGCAGATGGTCTTCGTGCTGCAGTCGTGTCTGCTGCTGGTCAGCGGGGTCTACTACCCGACGACCATCCTGCCAGGCTGGATGCAGCTCATCTCGCGGATATCGCCGGCTACGTACGTCCTCGACGCGGTCCGGAGGTCGCTTATCGACGGCGCGTCCGTCGGCCAGCTGCTGCCCGACCTGTGGCCGCTCGTGGTGATGGCCTTCGTGTTCATCCCTGTTGGGCTGTGGGGCTTCGGCCGGGCCGAGCGCTATGCGAAGCGCACCGGCAAGCTGAAAAGGGTCGGGTAGCCGCAGAGTTACAGCCAGCGAAGTCGCTGCTATCGTCCGAAACGATGCCAATGAGCAAGCCAGCGGAGGGCGCGTATGACCGAACATCTCAGCTGCCCGAATTGCGGAGCGGCGATCGACGCCACAAGCCACGACGCGCGAGTATCCCGCGAGGCGGTAGAAGCGGCGCTGACGGTCGACCGGGTCGCGGCGGCGTTGCAGATCGGTTGGCCGGGGTCAAGGCCGCAACGCCAGGCATATTTCCGCGCCCTTGCCGCTGCCCTTCGCGTCGCCCTGCTCGCACCCAAACAGCCGGGCGCCGAATGACCGGCAATCGCAGTTGTCCAACTGAGGACCGTTGACCCGCGGAGAGGCACGACCTTGACCCGCGCACCGGGCCAACTCATCCTGCATCCGAAAGCCGGTACTGGCATTTGGAACGGCGCCGGTCCTGGCTCCATCCGGCGCGACGTGCTCGACCGCGGCGACATCGTCGGCGGACTTAGCTTTTCGGCAGTCGACTCAGTCAGGGAGACAGCGATGGCTGGTTTCGTGCTTACGAGCCCGAGCTTCGATGAAGGCGGCGCGATCCCAATCCGCCATTCGTGCGATGGTGCCGACGTCTCGCCGGCCCTGCATTGGGAAGGCGCGCCCCAGGGGACGGTTTCCTTTGCCCTGATCGTCGACGATCCAGACGCCCGCGGCTTCATCCACTGGGTCGTCTACGACCTCCCGGGGGGCGGGAGCGGATCGCTGCGCGAGGGCGTACGAGCCATCGGTGGCCCGCTGCAGGGCCGAAACGACTTCGGCCGGACCGGTTGGGGCGGGCCCTGTCCACCGTCCGGCACTCACCGCTATCGCTTCACCCTGTGGGCCCTGTCGTCCAGGCTCGGCCTGACTGGAACCCCATCCGCCGCCCAGGTGCGCACCGTGCTGACGACCCGCATCCTTGGCCAGACCGGCCTCACGGGAACCTACACCCGCCAGAGATAGAGGCCGCCGACCGGCCACCCGAGCCGAGCGCGGTTACGTCCCGGCCGCGGTTTCCTCGGCCTCGAGGCGCTCCTTGAGGGACGCGAAGCCCTGGTCTGCGGCGTTCTGGATCGGTCCCTGGACCATAGTGTCGAAGCCGCCCAGCAGCCCCCCGAGCGTGGCGTCGGCGACCCAGTTCAGGCGGGTCAGCTTCGGGCCGAGCTCCGCCAGGTCGATCGAGCCTGTGCCATTGATCGGCCCGCCCATGATCTGGCCCTCGATGGTCGCAGCTAGGCGCGACGGCGCCTCGAAGTCGGTCAGCTGCAGGTCCAGGACGACGTTCATCGGCATCATCGCGGCAGGCGCCGAGACGGTGACCTTGTAGTGGCGGTCGTCGATCCTCTCGATCTGGGCCTGGCCCGAAGTATTCGAGGCGGCCGCGCGGTTCGGGTTGCTGACGGTGTCCCAGACGCGCTGGCGGCCCGCCGCGATCTCGGTTTCTCCGGACAGATGCATCGTTCCTCCTGGCGAGAGTCGGGCGAGCGTGTGGCGAACGTGGCAGTCGCAAGTCGCGGCCCTGCCATCGTAGCGGGTTGAGCGTGAGGTCGGGCCTGCCTGGGACTTCGAGCCACTTCTTACAACCCGCTTACACAGGCTCGGCGGCCCCCGCATGCGCCGACGTATGCTCCGCGGATGAAGACCGTCCTCGTC
This sequence comes from Chloroflexota bacterium, assembly GCA_003165675.1. Taxonomy (GTDB): domain Bacteria; phylum Chloroflexota; class Limnocylindria; order Limnocylindrales; family CSP1-4; genus Fen-1039. The sequence goes on along the minus strand of PMNU01000163.1, from coordinate 18,009 downwards.
GTCGACGACGAGCGCAACATCGTCGAGCTGGTTCGGCTGTACCTGGAAAAGGAGGGCTTCAACGTCGTCGCCGCCGGCGACGGCGAGGCGGCCCTGGTTCAGTACGAGCGCAGCGATCCGGACCTGGTGGTGTTGGACCTGATGCTGCCCAGGATGGATGGGTTCGAGGTCTGCCGCGAGCTGCGGCGCCGCGGAGACGTGCCGATCCTCATGCTGACGGCGCGATCCGAGGACATCGACGCGATCGTCGGGCTCGAGCTGGGCGCGGACGACTACGTGACGAAGCCGTTCAACCCTCGCGCGCTGGTGGCCCGAGTGAAGGCGATCCTCCGAAGGACGAACGTCGCTGCCAAGGGCGGGCGGCCGATGCAGGTCGGCAACCTGCGCATCGACCCACGCCGGCGCGAGGCTTCTGTCGGCGACCGGCGGCTCGAGCTGCGAGCCCGTGAGTTCGATCTGCTGGCAGCTCTGGCCCGCGACCCTGGCGTCGTGCTGAGCCGGGATGCCCTGCTCGAAGACGTGTGGGGCACGGACTTCCCCGGCGAGACACGAACGGTAGACGTCCACGTAGCGGAGGTCCGCAAGAAGCTTGGCGACGACGGACCACAGGTGGAGACGGTTCGCGGCATCGGCTACCGTCTCGTGCCGCCGCCGCGCGGTACCGCCGTTGCCGCCCAGCCACCCGCTGCGGCCGAATAGGCCGCGAGACGATGCTTCCGAAGAGCCTTAGCCAGCGGATCTTCCTGGCGTTTGCCGGCCTCAGCGTCGCCATGCTGGTAACGGTGAGCGCGTCGCTCTTCGTCGTGCTGCGAGACGCCCATCGCGACAGCATCACGCAATCGCTCGGACACGAGGTCGTGGCCATAGAGGCCGACCTTCTCGCAGACCAGATCACCGAACAGGCCCAGATCGAGCAGAAGGTCAAGAACCTCATTGCGTCGATCGTCGACGACGGCGGATTCGTGCTGGTTCAGGGCCCTCGCGGCGCAATTCGCATCGTGGCCGGCAGTCCGTCCTCGACCCCCGTACCGTCGCCGGTAGCTACGGGCGTCAAGAACCCGACCGGAACTCTCAGCACGTCGGACGGCAGGCAATTCGTCTACGTCGAGCCCAATCCCAACGGGACCGGCGGACTGAAGTTCGTATTCGCCGTGCCGGATACCTCAGCCCAGCAGGCGCTGGGCGACCTCTTCCGCGTCCTGCTGATCATCGTTCTGGTCCTGCTCATCGTCGGGATTCCGATCGCCTGGCTGCTGTCGAGGTCGATCACGGGACCGATGCGGCGGCTGGCTCAGGCGGCTCGCGACCTGCCGACGAGCACAAGCGAGAGGCCGCTGCCGATCGAGGGCCCGACCGAGGTGAAGATTCTGACGGAGCGCTTCAACGCCATGGCCCACGAGATGGCCTCGACTCGGCACGAGGAGACGCAGATGCTGGCCAACCTGCGTCACGATCTGCGGACGCCGCTGACGAGCATCGGTGGGTTTGCGGAGGCCATCGCCGATGGCACCGCCTCGGGTGATCGGGCTTCGGCGGCAGCGCGAACGATCGCCGAGGAGACGCAGCGACTGGAGCGGCTGGTCGGCGAGCTGGGCGTAGTCGAGAGACTGCGCGAAGGGCCGGCGGCGCTTCGCCCGGAGATCCTCGACGCGACGAAACTGCTCGTGGACGCGGCGGCCCGGTTCGAAGGCCCGGCGGCAACTCCGGGCGTGGCGATCGAAGTGTCAGGTTCCGCCCCCGGCGAGCCCGAGCTGACCTTCACCGGCGACCGGCTGGCGGTCGAGAGGATCCTGCAGAACCTCGTCGACAACGCGCTGTCGGTGCTCCCGAGGGGCGGCCACGTATGGCTGCGCGCGACGGCCCTGACGCTCCCAGGCCGATCGCCCGGCATCTCCATCAGCGTTACCGACGACGGGCCGGGCTTTCCGCCTGGAACCAACGAGAAGGTATTCGAGCGATTCTTCCGCGCCGACCCGTCACGCAGCGGCAGCGGTTCGGGCCTGGGCCTGGCAATCGTCCGCGAGATGGCTCGGGCCCACGGTGGCGAGGCCTGGGCCGAGAACGTCGCCCCTCACGGAGCGCGCGTCACCGTATTGATGCCCATCGTGCCGGCCATGCCAGCAACGAAACCGCTGGAACCGCCAGAGGCGACCGCCGAGTAGGTCTGCCGCGACGACGGCGGACCCACGGCCGCAGCAGATCGCACGTCCGGCCGAGTCCTGGTCGTAGCGACGATCGAAACCGCGTCACCGCTATTCTTCGTCGCGTGACCAACTCGAACGCTCCAGCCGGCCCCCCGCCCCAGATAACCCACCTGATCCGCGAGCGGACCGAGGCGCGAGCTCGCCACGACTGGCCGCGGGCCGACGCCCTCAAGGTTCAGATCGAGACCGCCGGCTGGCGGATCGTGGACCACGGCAACCGCACCAGCGTCAGCCCGGCCGCGCCCGCCGGCATGGAGATCGACGGTGAGCTGCGGTTTGGCTCGGCGTCGGCCGTGGCATCGCTCCTGGATGCTCCGGCGACGGCCAACTGGACGGTGGTAATCGTCGCATCGGAAGCACCCGAACAGGTGTCGCGGCTCCTCGCGGCGCTGCGCGCCCATGCCCCTACCGAAACCCAGGTCGTGGTTGTGTCAAACGACCCGAGCGACGCGCAGTCCATGGCCCTTCGACCCGGGACGCCTGACCGCGTGCCCGTCGGCGGGCTGGACCCGGAGGTGCTCCGAACCTCGACGCGCCTCGGATACGGCACGGCGCTGAACATCGGCCTGCGCCGCGCCACAGGCGAGTTCGTGCTGCTCGCCGACGCCACAGCCTGGCCCACTGGCGATGCCATGGCTCCTCTTGCGGCCGCGCTCCACGATCCTGCGGTCGCGGCCGCCGGCGGCTTCGGGNNTGGTTTCGGTCGAGTCCGGCCCGCTGCGACCGAACGGGTTGCGACCGTTCGTCCACGTCGCGGCCGGCACAGCCGACGCATCTGCCACCCCCGGCCCGAGTGCCGTCGGAGTCGCGGCCCTCGAGGCTGCCTGGCTAGCCTTTCGCCGCTCCGATTACGCCCAACTCGGGCCAATTGACGAGCGCTTCCTGACTCCAGCCTGGCTCGACGTGTGGTGGACGTTGCGCCTTCGGGCAGGCGCCGAACCGGAAGGCGCCGAGTACGTCGAATCGCAAGCCGGCGAATCGGAAGCCGGCGAGGAGCGCGGAGCATCGATGCCAGCCACAGCCGCGCCCGTAGTCGAACTGACGGTGCCGCGTCGGGCCGTTCGTTTCGACCTTCCTCTCGATCGGGAGAACGTCACCTGGCCGCCGGACCGCTCACGGCTGAGTCGCCGGAACATGTACCGCGTGCTCGATCGCTTCGGCTGGCGCGAAGACCTGACCTGACCGGAGTCAGCGGACGATCGCAGCTCCGGTGACTGCGTCGACCCCGGCGACCGGATTCGCAGTCAACTCCGCAGTGGTCGAGTGCGCAGCCGGAACGGCCGCCGCGCCGTACAGATAGCGGTAGCCCGGGTCCGCCTGCCACCTGCCGGTGCCGTACGCGATGACCCCACCGACGACGGCGAGCAGCGCGACGACCCCGGCGATCCGGATAGCCATCGCCCGAACCGGCGAGTGGCTCCGAGACGACTGCCATGCCGACGCAAGGGTCTGGACCTGGCCCGGCGGCAGGACGACGGCGAGCCACATACCCGCCAGCAATCCGCCGACGTGGGCGAAGTTGTCGACGTTCAGGAAGCCGAAGAAGCCGATCGCGAGGTTGAGGACGATCAGGATTCCCACCTGCGCCGCTATCGCTCGGGACCGGGTATCGAGGATGGCGTGGTGGAAGCGGGTGGCGACGAGAACGATGCCGAACAGCCCGAAGATTGCCCCGGATGCTCCCACGCTCCAACCGCCCGGCCCGAAGGCGTAGCTTGTCGCGCTGGCGGCAACCCCGCAGACCGCGTACAGGACGAGCATCCGCCCGGACCCGTACATCCGCTCGACAAGTTGCCCGGCGAACCAGAGGGCGTACATGTTGAAGAGGAGGTGCAGGATGTCGGTCGGGTCGTGGACGAGAGTCACCGACAGGAGGCGGTAGTAGTCGCCGTGGGCCACGAATAGCGGGTGGAGGGCGAGCTGCCCTTCCAGTGACCCGGGGTCGAGGTAACCCTGTGCCGTCAGTGCGCCGGACATCGCCGTAAGCGAAGCCACCGCGGTCACGGCGATCATCAGGTATGTCATGAAAGGCGGCGTCGTGTCGCCGCGGCTGCGGGCGAAGTAGCGTTGGGCCGCCCCCGCGTTCCCTGTTTCCTTGTTCAGCCAGCCCAGCCGCGAGGCGATCTCCGCCCGATCCTGCCTCGGGGCGCGCTTTTCGCACTCACGGTAGGCGTCGACCGCACCGCGAAGGTCTCCCTCGCGGACTCTGGCGGCGGCCACCTGACGCCAGGCCCGGTACGCAACGGGCGTCTCGCCCAGACCCGTCGCTCGCTCCCAGGCCAGGCGCGCCTCCGCCTCGCGATCGAGCCGATAGAGCGCGTTGCCCGAGCCGTAGAAGCCGGCTGCCGAAATGTCGCGATCGGCGGTGCCAATTACCCGCGAGTAGAGAGCCAGCGCGTGGTCAGGTTCGCTCCTTTCCAACAGGTCATCCGCCTGCGTCATGAGCGCGATCGCCGTCGCGCGATCGAGCGGCCCCCGGGCGGACGGATCGAATCCCGGCGGAAGCGCGGCGGTTCCGGAGTTGCTGAGCCCGTCTGTGGCGCGGTCCATAGATCGGCACTCTACAGGAGTCGGGCACTTCTTCGTGAGGCGTACGGCAACACGCTCGGCAGCCCGTGTGGGGAGGCTAGACGACGACCCGCTCCCAGCCGGAGACTGCGACCGCTTCCTCGAAGGCGGCGACTGTATCCACTCCGGCATCGAGAGCCCCAGCGAACACTCCCACCAGCCGTCCGAACGAGCCGTCGTCGGCGACAGGGGCCTCGAGCACGACCGCCCCTTGCGGAACATCCGGAGGCGAAGCTCCGGCCGGAACCACGACTACCAGGCGGGCGCTTGAGAAGGAAGCCCCCTCCACTCCCGCCGCGATCGCCGATTCGGAGAGAGTGTCGGCGAGGACGATCACGCCCGCCCCGGGCAGGAAGCGCAGGGCCAATTCCACGTCCGCGGCATCGAGGCCAGGCCGCGCGGCGGAGTCTTCCGGCAGCAACCGCTCTTCGGGGCTTTCGGCGTCCACCTCCGCGCCGGCGTTGTCCGCGGCCGCGGGGACAAGGACGGGAGTCGGCCGGGCGGGGTCGCGAAGCAGCGCCGCGTGACCGATTCCCAGTCGCCCAAGAGCAACCACGACGGCATCGCCTGCCCCGTCGTTGCCGACCTTGCCGACCAGCTCGACCGCACCGCCCCGGCGCCTCGCGGCAGACGCGACCTCCACGGCCAGCCCGCCGGCGCATCCCTCGGAGTCCGGCGCGTCGGCGTAGGCCGGATGCCCAACGACGACGATCACTCGGGCTCCTCCTCCGCCGCGCCCGCCTCCGCTGGCACCTCCTCGTTGATCACCTCGAGCTCGCCGAACCCGGCGGACTCCAGTTCGGCCCCAACCGCATCGGCATCGCCCACCGCGACGATCGCAATCCGGTCGGGATCGATGTGATCTCGCGCCGCTTGCTGAACTCGCTCGATCGTGACGGCCTCGACCTCACGGCGGTAGCGGGCCAGCTCGTCGTCGGGAAGCTCCTGGATGAACTGTCCGGCGAGCGCCGCCACCACCGCCCCGGGCGTCTCGAACCGCAGCGGGAAGACGCCAACGAGGTAGTCGCAAGCCGCCGCGAGTTCAGCCGACGTCACTTGCGTGTCGCGGATGCGGCGCAGCTCCGCCAGCGACTCCGCGATTGCCGGAACCGTGGCCGCGGTCTGAACGGCCGTCCGCACCGAGAACGGGCCCGCCCCGCGGCGCATGTCGAACCCGGCGCCGACGCCATACGTGTAGCCCTTGTCCTCGCGCAGGTTCATCTGGAGACGCGAGTTGAACAGGCCACCCAGGATGGCGCCCATTACCTGGACGGAATGGAAGTCCGGCACCCGGCGAGGCAGCCCGACATGCCCGATCCGCAGCTCGGTCTGAACCGAGCCCGGCCGATGGTAGAAGCGGACGATTGGATGGTCCACGGCCGAGTCGGCTCGCGGCGCCCGAGCGCCCGACGCGGCTTTGGAGCCGGAGCCGGCCCCGGAGCCCGAACCGGCACCGAACGACCCCAGCGCCTCCTCGACCATTCGAGGCACGTCTAGCCCCTCCAGGTCACCGCCGATGACGACGGCCGTCTCGGCCGGGGCGAGCACGCGTCGATGCACCTGCCGCAGGACGTCCGGCGTCAGACTCGGGACGGTCGCCTCGTCGCCCGCGGCCGGTCGCGCGTAGGGGGAGTGGGCCGTGTAGATCGTCGCGGCGAAGGCCTGTTCCACGCGCCGGCGTGGGTCCGCCTTGATCTGGAGCAGGTCGTTGAGACGCTCGTCGCGAAGACGGGCGACGTCCGACTCGGGGAAGGTTGGCCTCTCCGCCAGCTCGGCCAGCAGCTCCAACGCAGCGCCAAGACGACTCGCCGACACGTCGACGGCCACCACGAAAGCGTCCCAACTGGCATCCACGTGGAGTGTGGCACCGAGCCGCTCGGCGGCCTCGGTCAGCTCGACTCCCGGGTACCGCTGCGTGCCCTCCGTCATTGCCCGCGCCGCGAGGACCGTCGCTCCAGCCACATCGGCCGGCTCGTCGCCGGCTCCTCTCCGCACGACGAGATTCGCCGACACGAGCGGCCGGCCAGGCAAGTTCACGGTGAGAATCTGCAGACCCAAAGGAAGGATCGTCCGCTCGAAGCCCGGGAACTCGTACGTCCGCGGCTGCCCCGGCGCCGGGCGCGCCGACAGGATCTCTTCGAGCGTCATGCCGCACTCTCCTCGTCCGTGGTGGCGGCCGTGGCGTTCGCCGCGGGCATGTATGTCAGCACAACCCGGTTATCCGGTCTCAGCACCTCCGCGGCCACGACCTGGATGTCCGGCGCACTCACGGCCAGATAACGGTGGAGCTGGCGGTTGATCATGTCCGGGTCGTCGAGCAGCGTGGCGTACATTGACAGCCGATCCGCTCGCTCGTCCACCCTCTGGAGCGCCTCCAGTTCCCATGTCTCGATCAGGGCGCGAGCTCGCGCCAGCTCGTCCTCGGTCACCGGCTCCCGGCTCAGACGCTCCAACTCCTCCTCGAAGGCACGCTCCACGACCGCCGGGTCGACGCCCGGTCGAACAGTCGCCTGGCCGGCCACGATGGACGCTCCGCCGATCAGTCCGAGTGAGAAGAACGCCACGTCCTGGGCAATCCGCTCCTCGCGGACCAGGCGCCGGTAGAGGCGGCTGCCCATGCCGCCGGCGAGTATCTGGGAGGCCACCTCGAGCGCGTCGAAGCGCGGGTCGCCCATGACCGGCGCACGAAAGCCAAAGAAGTGGCGCGGCAGCGGCACCTGGTCCTCGACCACTTCGCGCGCCTCTGCCCCAAGGCTGGGCGGCAGACTCGTGTCGCCGGGCGCCGGAATCGCCGGATGCGCCGGTATCTCGCCGAAGTACCGCTCAACCCACGTCCGAGCCTGGGCCGGATCCACGTCGCCGACGATCGACAGAACAGCGTTGTTCGGCGCGTAGTAGGTCCGGAAGAACGCGGCCACGTCCTCGATCGACGCAGCGTCCAGATCCTCCATCGACCCAATCGTGGGGTGGTGGTAGGGGTGCTCCGGCGGGAAGAGGTGCTCTTGCAGCTTGTGGAACCAGGCCCCGTAGGGCCGATTGTCGTACGAGGAGCGCTTCTCGTTCTTGACGACGTCCCGCTGGTTATCCAGGTTCGCCTGGTTCAGGGCGTCCAGCAACGTGGCCATGCGGTCCGCTTCGAGCCACAGCACCAGCTCGAGCTGATGGCTGGGCACAGTCTCGAAGTAGTTGGTCCGGTCGAAGAAAGTGGAGCCGTTCAACGTGCCGCCCGCTGCCTGGACCAGGGCCATGTGCTCGGCCTTGGCGACGTGGCGCGAGCCCTGGAACATCACGTGCTCGAAGAGGTGGGCGAAGCCGGTCTTGCCCGCGACCTCGTGCTTGGAGCCGACGTTGTACCAGATGTTCACCGCCACGACGGGCGCCAGGTGGTCTTCCGAGATGATCAGGCGGAGGCCGTTGGCCAGGCGCTCGTCGGTGAACCTGACGCTTGGGGCGGTCATGACGTTGGGGGCCTCCAGGTCTGCGCTCGCCGGCTCATGGCTGCAAGCGGCGGTAACCGCATTGTACGGGCGGCGGCCGTGGCGGTAGTCCGCGGCGGACCGCCGGACCGAGCTAGGGCACGGGTCTTGCCGCCCGCCCCGACCCGGCAGCCGCCGCCAACCGACCTGTGACTCTCAGAACCCTCGACGGTGAGCGCCGCTTCACCGGCCTCCGCCTCGCCTCGGCACGCTCCCGATCGTGATCGGGCGTACCCTGCGCGAGGAGGACGCCTGCTGCACGGACCCGGCCCATTAGCAGCGGGCTGAGGTCACGTCGTGGTTGGAACGCTCGCCCGATATCTTCATAGCTTCACGGGATTCAGCCGCGACGCTCGGCTCTTCCTGCTGACCACCATCGTCTTCGGTGCGGCACTCAGCCTCTACTGGATCGACTTCAACCTCTACCTCGAGTCGATCGGCAAGGGCGCGGCGATCGGCTGGATGCTGTCGGCTTCGATGCTGGCGGGGGTCCTGGTGGCGCTGCCGGCGAGCGCGCTCTCCGATAGATTCGGGCGGCGCACGTTGATGGCCGCCGGAATGATCCTGGTGGCGGTGGCGCTGCTGGCGTTCCTACCGGGAAGCCTGGGGCTACTGTTTCTCGGCGCGGCGTGCCTGGGCGCCGGATCCTCCGTCGTCTCGGTCGTGCAGATTCCCTACATAGCCGAGCACACCCTGCCGGACCAGCGCAACGCGTACTTCTCCGTCTGGTCCGCCCTGGGATTCATAACCTCGCTCCTCTCGGCCATCGTAGGAGCGGAGGTCGCGACCGCCCTGGCGGCACAGCTCGGTCTTCGCGCGGCCGAGGCCCCGTATCAGATCCTGCTGACGGGCGTGGCGATCCTCGGCGTGATCTCACTCGGGACGGTCTTCCTGCTGACGAGCGATCGTCCCAGCGCCGACCCCGACCGCCAACCCGCTCAGGCGCGCGGCCGATTCGGGCTGGTGATTCTCGACCGCCGGCTCTTCTTCCGGCTGCTCCTGCCGGGCTTCCTGACGTCCCTGGGCGCCGGCCAGCTGATCCCGTTCCTCAATGTCTTCATCCAGACGAAGTTCGGGCTGGATCTCCCCGCGGTGAACGCCGTCTTCGCGGTGGCGAGCCTGGGGACCGCGATCGCCATCCTGGCGCAGCCGGCGCTGGCGCGCCGATTCGGCCGGATCGGGTCGATCGTGCTGGTACAGGGGGCCAGCATCCCGTTTCTCGTGGTGCTCGGGTTCTCGCCGGTGCTGTGGACGGTGGTCGTGGCCCTGACCGTCCGCAACTCGCTGATGAACGCCGGCAGCCCCATCTTCGACGCCTTCGCGATGGAGCACGTCTCCCCCGCCGAGCGGGCCACGCTCGCAGCCGGAATGTCGATGTTGTGGAATCTCGGGTGGACGGTGGCGCCGATCTACTACAGCGTGCTCCAGGCCACGCTCGGGTTCACAGCTGGCTACGCGGTGGACTTCGTCACGATCATCGTTCTGTACACGATCGCGACGGCGCTGCTGTGGACCTGGTTCCGCGGAACGGACACAGCCTTGGCGCCGAATGTCGAAGCGGTGGTTGTTCCCGTCCCGACCGAGGCCCCGGCGCTCGTCGAGCACGCCTGAGGTTCAGGACGGACCCAGCGACGACGAAGGTACCGGCGAGGCCTAGTCCGCTGGGATGTACACGATCTCGCCGACCTGGATGACGCTGCCACTTCCAATCTCCGGGTTCGCCGCCTGGAGTTGCGCCAGCGTGATCCCAAACTTGTCTGCGATGATCTGCAGGGTGTCGCCCTGGATGGCCGCATAGCTCAGGAACGTGGGGCTGGCTGTCGGCGTCGGGCCGGCGAGGGCCGGCGAGCCGGCACTGGCGGCCGGCGTGATGATGGCGCTGGCCGCCGGCGCGCTCCTGCCAATCGCAGCGTCGATCACAGAGGCCAGATAGTCGTACGTGCTCATTCCCGCGCTCCCGCCCACGGGGTCGAACTGGGCGCCGTCAATGAAGAAGGCGGGCACGCCGACCGCCCCGGCTGCGGTCCCGGCCGCTGACTCGGCGGCGACTTCGTCGTCGTGCCGGCCGCCGGCGAGGCAAGACTCGAACGTCGTCGCGTCCAGGCCGGCCCTGTTCGCCAGCTCGCCCAGGCGTTCGGAGGTGAACCACTCGGGCGACTCTGTCGGCGACTGGTTCGCGAACAGCCAGTCCGTGTAGGCCCAGAACTTGCCCTGGTCGGCCGCGCACCGCGCCGCGTCGGCCGCGTCGGCCGNNGTCGGCCGCGTCGGCCGCGTCGCGCGACTCCGTGCTCCCAGTTTGGGCGTCGACGACGATCAGGTCGTGGTAGGCAACCTTGAGATTGCCGGGCCGGACGTAGTTCGAGATCAGCTTCGGCATGGTCTGGACGACGAAGTCCTGGCATGCCGGGCAGCGGTAGTCGACCCAGAGGTCGAGGGTTACCGGGGCGTTCGAGTTGCCCAGCGTCCGGCCGTCGCTCGGCAGGTCGCTCGGCGTAGTCACCGTGGGAACGACGATCGAGGACGCCAGGGCGTCGGCGGACGGCAGCGGTGTGATGGTGCCATCGCCCGTCGCCGGTGCCGGAGCGGGGGGCGTCGTCACCGCGGACGAGACTTCCTTCAGCGGGAACGGCAGCTGACCGTACCGGAGGATCGCCGCGAGCCGATCGGCGGACTCGGCGGTATAGCTGCCGGCGATCTCACCCGAGCCGCCCTCGATCTCCGAGAAGATGTACGGCACCGAAAGAACGTCGCCGTCGAGCACGATGGCTATGTAGTCGTTGACGTGCTGCCCGGTCCAGGTCGCGAATTCGGTCCCGGCGTCAGGCTTGAAGGCGAAGCCGACCACGTAGCTGCCCTGGTTGGCTGGATCTTCCTTGGCGGCGATCCCGCTGGAGTCCAGCTGGGCGCCGGTGAACTCGGCGGGCAGCGTTGGGTCAATTGGCTCCCCGATTGCCGGGATAGCCCTGGCGCCGGGCGCCGTGGCCGTGCCGTACGTCTCGGGCGGAAGGAGCACGATTTCGAGACTGCCCGTCGGGCCGAGAAGCGCCTCCAGAGCGGCGAGGTCGGGCACGCCCGGGACCTTGACGGTCACCATGTTGGGCGCCTGAGCCGTGACCTGAGCTCCGGTGGCTCCGGTCGAGTCGACTCGGTTCGTCAGGATCTGGACCGTCGTGTCGAGGTCGGTAGCAGCGGGCTCCACGCCGTTGACCGGTTGGAGCTCGTACAGAATCGTCGTCCACTGCTGATAGGGGGACGGACTCGAGCCGCCGACTGGACGCGGGCCCTGGGACGCCATCGACGCGCCGATGACGATTGCCAGCAGCATGATCGCGACCACTCCGCCGAACCCGAAGGCGCCCGCCGCACGGATGTGCACGTTCATGCGACTTCCCTGTCCGCGCGCCGCGCGGGCGGACGCCTGCGGCTGCCAGTCCGGCGGCGCCGGCACCATCGGCTCCACGGCCGAGAGCCGACCACGGACCCCGTCCAGGATTTCGCGATCGGACGCTCCGACGGCGTTCGTCTCGTTCTCGTTCATCGCCAGATCTCCGGGTTGCGGCGGAGGGCCGTGCAGGCGCGAGCCACCAGCGACCGGACGGCAGACGCCGATATCCCCAGGATCTCGCCGATCTGGGAGTCGTCCAAATCGCGCTGGTAGCGCAGGATCAGGACTTCACGCTGCCGGGCGGGCAGCTCGCGGGCGAAGCGGTCGAACCACATCCAGAACTCGGTGCGGCTGGTGTACGAGTCGATCGACGGCTCGTGCGATGGATGCATCCCGGCAAGCGGCAGCCACGAGAGAAGCTTGCGGCGGCGGACCCTGTCGATCACGAGGCGGCGCGCTATCAAGAGCAGCCACGGTAGCGCCCCGCCGGTCGGACCGTGGCCGGCATTCCAGGCCGCGAATGCCCGCTGGAACGCCTCGCCCGTCACATCCTCGGCGTCCTCGGCGCTGTGCAGCATCAACAGCACGTAGCGGTACACGTCTCTGTAGCGCTGCCGGTATAGGCGCTCGAAGCTCGCTCCGACTTCATCGACCTTCTCGGCGGAACGGACGCTCCCGACGCGCTCCAGCAACTCCTGGGTCCCCCTCTCGACTTCCACGACGGCAATCATGACCAGATTGACGAAGCAGTGAGCCGTTCCGTCCCGCCCCGGCTAACCGAAGGTGATCGCGGCCCTGGGCAGCCCCGGCTCAGGGACCCAGTCGCCCAACGAGCGAACCTCGGAGAGGCGGCCGAGCAGGTCCGGATCGAGCGCCTCGGCCGCGGCCACGGCCGTCTCGATCGCGGTCAGGCACAGGATCCCTTCCGCGGTGGCAGCGAGGCGGATCTCCGCCGCGTCGCGAACCGGGCCGGACTTCGGTGAGGGAGTGTTGACGACGAGCCGAACCGAGCCCCCCGCGATGAGATCGAGGATCGAGACCTGCCCCTCGCTCCCCCGCTCCCCGACCTTCGCAACGACCTGGGTCTCGTGGCCAAGCTCCCGCAGTTCGGTCGCGGTTCCGGCGGTGGCGGCAAACCGATAACCCGCCCGCGCCAGCGCCCCGGCCACGCGCGGAAGCTGCGTCTTGTCGCGGTCTGCGACGGAGATGAGAGCGAGGGCTCCGTCCGCGCCCGGTCGCGGCGGGATCAGCGCCGCTCCCTGCATCGCCTTGGCCAGCGCCACGCGCGGGTCCGTGTGAAGTCCGATGACCTCGCCCGTGGACTGCATTCCGGGGCCGACGCTCGGGTCCACGCCACGGAGCTTGGCCGTAGAGAAGGCCGGCGCCTTGACCGCGACCAGAGGCGGCGGGGCGAGCAGGCCGTTCCCCCACCCCATCGCGCGCAGCGTCTCGCCCAGCGCGATCCGGACCGCGAGCCTGACCATCGGCACGCCCGTGACCTTGGACATGAACGGCACCGTGCGGCTCGCCCGCGGGTTTACCTCTATCAGGTACACGCCGTCGTCGCGGACGATGAACTGGGCATTGACCAGGCCGTGCACGTCCAGCGCCCTCACAATCCGATCCATGGCGGCGACAATCAGTTCCTGGTCGGAGACCGAGACGGTTTGGGGCGGGAACATGCCGACCGAGTCGCCCGAGTGAACGCCGGCCCGTTCTATGTGTTCGAGCAACCCCGGTATCAGCACCGTCTCGCCATCGGCGATCGCGTCAACGTCCACCTCAACTCCCTCGAGGTAGCGGTCGATCCGAACCGGCCGATCCGGGTCGACGAAGGTTGCGCGCGCCAGCTGACCGACCAGGTCCGATGGTGAGTAGCTGAAGTCGATGGCGAGGCCGCCGATGACGAACGACGGTCGAACGATGACCGGGTACCCGATGCGATCGGCGAGCGCCAGCGCCTCTTCGATGGACCTGGCCATCCCTCCTTCCGGCTGCGGGATGCCGACGGCTTCGACAAGGTTGGCGAAGCGGATGCGGTCCTCGGCTTGATCGATCGTCTCCAGCTCCGCGCCCAGGAGCGGGATCCCGGCCGCCGCCAGCGGTTCCGCGAGGTTGAGCGGCGTCTGACCGCCGAACTGGACGAAGGCGCCCAGCAGAGGCCGGCCTTCGGGCGACTCGGCCTCGACCACAGAACGGACGCTCTCCGGATCCAGCGGCTCGAAGTAGAGGCGGGACGAGGCGTCAAAGTCGGTCGAAACCGTCTCGGGGTTCGAATTGATCATGACCGCCTGCCAGCCCCGCTCGCGAAGCTCGGCCGCAGCCTGGACGGCGCAGTAGTCGAACTCGATCCCCTGGCCGATCCGCACCGGCCCAGAGCCGATGACCAGCGCGGCCGGCCGTTCCACCGGCGGCAGCTCCGGCTCAGAGCCCGCCGCCGCGTACGTCGCGTAGAAGTACGGCGTCTCGGCGGCGAACTCCGCCGCGCATGTGTCGACCATCGCGTAACCCGGCGCAAGTCCCAGCTCCATCCGCGCGAGGCGGATCGCCTCGGCAGAAACGCCCGCCATCGCGGCCAGCTCGCGGTCGCCAAAGCCGGCCCGCTTCACCGTCGCCAGGAGAGTGGCCGCCTCATCGTCCCGTGGCTCCGCGATGCGCGCCCCCGTCTTCCGCACCTCGCGCTCCAGCGCGATCGCCCGTTCGAGCTCCCACAGGAACCAGGCCGAGATCCCGGTGACGCCGCGGATCGTCTCGGCCGGCATGCCCCGCCGCAGCAGGGCGAGGATCCGCCACAGCCGCGAGTCCGAAGGGGCCAGGAAGCGCTTTAGCACGATCGGATATGCCATCCGCTCCGCGTGGGCCTTCGCCTCGCAGACCAGCCCACCGGCATCGACCGGGACGAACACCGGCTCAGAGGGCGCCGGCTCCACCAGGTAGTCGAGCGTCGGCTGCCACGATGCGCTCTCGGCTAGCCAGCCCGCGCCCGCCTGCTCGAGAGCCCGCAGCGCCTTGTTCAGCGCCGACCCGAACGTTCGGTCGATCGCCATCACCTCGCCGGTCGCCTTCATCTGGCTGCCGAGCGTNNGGGATCTCCGCCAGCCGCCGGCCCGCGGCGATCTGGGCCGCCACGCGCGCGATCGGGTAGCCGGTCGCCTTCGACGCCAGGGCGGACGATCGGCTGACGCGCGGGTTGACCTCGATGACCGCGTAGTCGGTGTAGTCGGGCGAGAGCGCGAACTGGACGTTGCAGCCGCCCTCAACGCCCAGCGCGCGAATGATCGAGAGCGCTGCAGATCGAAGCCGCTGGTGCACGGGGTCCGGCAGAGTCTGGACCGGCGCAACCACGATTGAGTCGCCGGTGTGGACGCCGAGCGGGTCGACGTTCTCCATCGAGCAGACGGCGATGCAGGTGTCGTCCGCGTCGCGCATGACCTCGTATTCGATCTCCTGCCAGCCCACCAGGCAGCGCTCGATCATGACCTGGTGGATAGGGCTGAGTCTCAGTCCCGTGCGCGTCCGCTCCCAGTAAGCGTCCTCAGTCTCGACGATACCGCCGCCGGTGCCGCCGAGGGTGAACGCCGGCCGGACGATGGCGGGGAGGCCGATTTCGGCAAGGGCGTCGCGGGCGGCCTTGTTGCGTTCCTCATCGGTTTCGCCCTCGACGACGCAGCTCGGCGCGTACGGCTGACCGATCCGGTCGAGGAGGTCGCGGAACAGCTCGCGATCCTCGGCCATCTCGATCGCCTCCAGCGGCGTGCCGATGAGCCGGACGTTGTAGCGGTCCAGCACGCCGGCTTTGGCCAGGGCGACGGCCAGGTTGAGCCCGGTCTGGCCGCCCAGCCCGGCGAGGAGCCCCTCCGGCCGCTCTTTGGCGATGACCGCCTCTATGGCCTCGACGGTCAGCGGTTCCAGGTACACGGCGTCCGCGACTTCGGCGTCGGTCATGATCGTGGCGGGGTTCGAGTTGACCAGGATCGTCCGCACGCCTTCGGCTCGAAGCGCGCGGCAGGCCTGCGTGCCGGCATAGTCGAACTCGGCCGCCTGGCCGATGACTACGGGCCCGGAGCCGATGATCAGCGCGCTCTCTGGCTTGCGCCGCTCAGCGCGCGGCGCCGGGTGGGCAGGCACTGGATACGTCGCGGCCGAGTCGGAAGGCAAAGGCGCAGCGGGGCCCGCGCCCGTCCCCTTCAATCCCGTCAGGGCGGCCGGCGCCGCCTGCTGCTGCGTCATGCAAAAAAGCCACCGGCCTCGCGGGCTCGGTGGTTCAGCTTGCAGGACGTCATCGGACCTCCTCCCCGGCCTCTCTGGACCGGTACGCCGGCCTCACAGGACCGGCCGAAAGGTTGGCCGTAGGTTAGCACGAAGGGAACAGCAAGGACGACGACATGCAAGCAACGCCACTCGATCAGTCCCTGGGCTCGGGCGTAGCACCTCTTTGGAGATCTGGGGCTCCCAAGCAAGCGCGTCGGTGGAGCTGGTCAGGGTCGGCGAGCTGTCGATCCCCACAGTCCCGGCGCTCCGGCTCCGTGGGAATCCGGACGGCTGAGGGTGAGGGTGCCCTCCATTCGTCCATCGAGCACCGGCCGGACCTTTGAGCCGAAGGCCAGTCGGTCGCCAGATCAGCGACCCAGGACGATGTCGATTCCCGCGAGGATCAACTCGAGCTTCGCGTCCGGCAGCGTGCCTCCTCGCTCGGTGAGTGACGATTTGTCGACGGTCACGATCTGAGACACGTTGGCGACCGAGTCCTTGGGAAGGCCCGTGATGGCGGACTCGAGCGCGACATTGCCCGGGGCATCAGCCCAGCGCAGATTGCTGGTCAGGGGAACGCAGACCACGGTGGAGATGCGGCTGCGGTTGAACGAGTCGCTCTGAACCACGACCACCGGCCGCCGGAAACCCGGCTCCGAGCCCAGCGGCTCACCGAAGTCGGCCCACCAGACCTCTCCCTGGCCGATCACCACTCAGATCGCCGAAGGGTCCGACGTGCCGCCGCGCCGGCGAATCCATCAGCGGCGGCGCCTTCCGCGCAAACGCGATCCAGGGCCTCCGTGACGTCGTCCGTGGAGTTTCGAGCCACATACTCGCGCACGGCACGGCTGTAGATCTCGCTCCGTGACTTCTTCAGTCTGCGAGCCAGAGCCTCCGCGTCCCGGAACACGTCGTCGGGTATTGAGATGGCCGTCTTCATACCAGAAGTATAACCGCAATCGACCGATGGGGCGCTACGGCCTTGAGCCAGCTGGGTGCCAGGGCGACGACCGGCAGCCCCAGATCTGGAGTCGCGGCCGAGAGACGGTCGTCGTGGGACTTGCCGCGCAGCTCGACCAGCGAGATCGGCGGCGAAGATCGTCCGGCGCGCGCCTGGCCAGCAGTTGGGCGGTCACGTAAGCCGCTGTTAAGCAGGCCGGCCTAGGATCGCTGGCATCGCCGAAACGACTTGCGTGCACGGACCGTGCACGCACGCCAGGAGAAACATGGAAATCGCCTCTCAGGCCCGAACTGACAACCGCAGGAACGACCGCTTGAAGCTCCGCATCAGCCAGGAACAGCGCCACACCCTGGACGAGGCAGCAGCGATCAGCGGCATGAGCGTCAGCGACTTCGTGCTGGGCCACGCCACCGACGCCGCTCGCGACTTGCTTGCGGATGGCACGAGCTTCGTCCTGCCGGCCGAGCGCTGGAACGCCTTCGTCGCGATGCTCGACGGCTATCCTCGGCCGGTGCCGGTGCCGGGTTCGGCAGCCTTGCTGGCCCGCCCGAGCGTTCGCGACGAGTAGCGGACCGCGTCGGTCCGATCGCGCCGTGCGCGCCGACCCACCGGACCGACGCTTCAATCCATCCCCCGCAGCCGTCGTCGAAGCTCAGCCGTGTCGAGGTGCATCGGCTCCACCGCCCCGACCGTCGGCTCGGGCTCAGCGCCCCCGTGGCGAGCGCGTGCGGCCTTCACGAACCGGTCGAAGACTGCCAGTGCGTCCAGCGGCCCCGGACCGCCCTCGGGGTGGTACTGGACCGTCTCGATCGGAAGCGTTCGGTGGCGGAGGCCCTCCACCGACCCGTCGTTGAGATCGATCTGACTGACCACAAAGCCGCTCGCCTCCGGCAGTGTCTCGCCGATGACGGTGACCTCGTGGTTCTGNNGCATGGTGGCCGAACGGCAGGCGCCGAGTGTTCGCTCCCGCCGCGCGACCGATTATCTGGTGGCCCAGGCAGATGCCGAGGAGCGGCCGCCCATCTCGGATCGCGGCTGCGGCCAGCGCCACCGGGCCGTCCAGCCGTGCCGGGTCGCCCGGACCCGGCGAGAAGACGACACCGTCGACGTCCGGCGCGAGCGCCTCCGCGGCCGTGGCCGTGTGCGGCAGGACGCGCACCCGCG
>PMNU01000109.1 GCA_003165675.1 Chloroflexota bacterium | reverse complement strand
CGAGCTCGTGGCTCGAGAAGATGACGGGCACTCGTGCGTCCGCCCGTTCGCGGAGTACGCCGGCCATCACGTCGACGGCGACCGGATCGAGCCCGGCGAATGGCTCGTCGAGGACCAGGATGTCCGGACCGAAGACCAGCGCCGCGGCCAGCTGGACACGTTGCTGGTTGCCGAGGCTGAGTGCCTGGAGATCGTCGTTGGCCCTGTCCTTCAGGCCGAAGCGATCAAGCCAGCGGAGCGCCGAGACCCGGGCCTCCGAGCCCGCCATGCCGTGTAGCTCGCCGAGGTATGCCAGCTGCTCGGCCAGTCGCATCTTCGGATACAGCCCGCGCTCCTCGGGCATGTACCCGATCCGCCGTCGCGCCGCAAGGTCNNAAGCCGAACAACTCGCCGGCATGGACGTCGAAGCTCAGGTCTTGTACCGCGACTGTCTCCCCGTATCGTTTCGAGATCCCTCTGATCTCGAGACTGAGCTCAGTGCTCATCTTTCCTCCGGCGCACCTGCTGCGCGTTCGCGTGTCGAAGAGTTCGCGTTTGTTTGCTCGCGGCTATCGGACCGCCCAGGACGCGTCCCTCTCGCCTCAGGCAGGCGACCCGCGTCCCGCAATGCGCGGCGAAGGAGGAACTCGATCTGCCCGTTGACCAGGGTCCTGCCCGACGACGACGGCGAAGGCCCTGCCCTATTCCCCGGGATGGCGTCGAGTCCCTACGCCGCTCGGTCCGGCACGGCCCAGAGTAGCTCAAGGGATCGGTTTGCCCTCGAAAGCGCGGCGCAGCGCGGCGATGTCGATCTTGGTCATTCGCAGCATCGCCTCCATGGCCCGGCCGGCCCGCTCNNCGATCCTTGAGCCAGCCGCACTGGCCCGGCGATCCGCCGCCCTCGGTCAACGCGTTCCAGAGGCGGTCAACCTCAGCCTGGTCCTCGCAATCGATGACGAACGAGATCGCCTCGGTGAACGGGAACTGGGGACCACCATTGATACCCGTGAACGGCTGACCGGCGAGCGTGAAGTCGACCAGGAGGACCGCTCCAGCAGACGTGCTCGGATTGTTCGCCGGAGAGCGCCATACGTTGTCGACCCGGCTGTCGGGCAGCAACGACGCGTAGAAGCCGGCCGCCTCCTCCGCGTTGCCGTCGAACCATAGATTCGGCGTGATCTTTGCCATCTCTGTTTCTCCCGTTGGATTCAGTTCGCTGCACCTCCACCCGAGCCCGCGTTTCTCGCGGACGGAGTCGATCCCGGCGCATGAATGCCAAGGCATGATGCGGCAGCCGGTGATGCGGTGCGGTGAGGGTTGCCCGAGCGGCCCACAATACGGATCTAGCGCCAACGAAGGCGCCTACCCCCCCACCCTGGAGCTCACCAGCGATCCAGCTCGGCACCAAGATCCGGCACGCGGGAATCGCCGGGGCAAATCCACTAGAACCTTCGACTCCAGCGTCTGCGGACGCAGCAGAATGTTGTGCTCGGGACGGCGGTAACCTGTGGCGCGGCTTGCGTCGAGGTCCGAAGTCACTGACCTATTGGGCCTCGATGTCTCGGCGACCAAGCCGCGCGATGCTGGCGTGGGTCGGGGAGCGCCACCCGCCCGCGCGGATGTCGATCAACGGACGTACGGCAGTTTGGTGTAGGCGGATGGATCGGGCCGCAAACCCGCGTTCACCATCCGCGTGTTCTGGGCCGGCGCCCTGGAAGGACGGCCAAGATGGCGAGATACTTCCTGCCGCGAGAGTCACCGAAGGAATATGGATATGCCTCTGACCGGAGAATACGAACCCAGCACGGCCACCTGGGCGCGAGAGCAGGCCGAGCTCTACGAGGCGACCAACGGCGAGAAGGGCGGCGAGCTTCGCGGCGTTCCCGTAATCGTGCTGACCTCGGTCGGTGCGAAGACCGGCAAGCTGCGCAAGACGGCCCTGATGCGCGTCGAGCACGAGGGCGTCTATGCCGTCGTCGCCTCACTGGGCGGTGCCCCAAAGAACCCTGTCTGGTACCAGAACCTCAAGAGCAACCCGCACGTCGAGCTGCAGGATCGCGCGATCAAACGTGACTACCTCGCACGCGAGGTCAGCGGCCACGAGAAGGCGATCTGGTGGGAGCGTGCGGTCCAAGCCTGGCCCGACTACGCGACCTACCAGGCGAGGACCGACCGGCAGATCCCGGTGTTTGTGCTCGACCCGATGGAGTAGGGAGGTTCCGGCCCTCCGCCAACTACCGCGACCCGGAGGTCGTCTTTGGAGTGGCGCGGCTGGCCATTCTGGCGATTGTCACGATCTCGCTCGGGGCGCGCACCTTCAGCCGCGCGGCGTCGTAGCCGCTGCCCCTCGGTAGCAGATCGCGAGAGGGCGGAAGAGGGTGCCGGAACGGGGGCGCGTAGCCTACACGGGCGCCGGCTCGGAGAGGGGCACCGTGCCAGCCTCTGGCGCCTCTCGCTCGATCGTGCGGACCGTCGCCCTTTCGACCAGCGTCGGCTTCACCAGGGTAGTGCACCCGGCGATCTTCCCGAACTCGAGCTGGTGCAGCAAGAGTGTGACCGCAAGGCGGCCCATACCCGGCTTGTCTACCGCCATAGTGGTGAGCCCCGGAAGGATGATGCTGGCCAGGTCGATGTCATCGAAGCCGACCACTGAAACCTGGTCGGGGACCGATATCCCGGCCACGCGAGCGGCCTGCAGGAAGGTGATCGCGGTCAGGTCGTTGGCGCAGAAGATCGCCGTCACCTCCGGGTGCGCGAGGACGTATTGCACGGCCGCCTCCGCGGCACGTTCGTGATCGTAGTAGGGGACGTCCACGTAGTGCGGCGTCAGGCGCGCTTCGCTCACCACTTGCTCATATGCGACTCGACGCTCACGGACGCTGGGAAATGCATTAGGCGCAGTCCCGACCATCGCGATCTCGCGGTGCCCGCGGCTCATCAGATAGCGCACCGCCGTGCGAGCGCCGGAGGCATTGTCGATATCGACCGAGTCGAGCGCCTCGTCCTCGGCATACCCGTCCACGAGCACCGTAGGAACCGCGTCGACGCGGAGCAACGACGTCCATCGAGTGCCGATGTCGGCTCCGACCAGTATCAGCCCATCGGTGGGATGGTCGGTTACCGAACGCGGGACTTCGAGCGGATGATTGCGCTCGTCGACCGGCATGATGGCGAAGACAAGGCGGATATTGAGTCCGCGGCACCGCTCCTCGATCCCCGAAAGAATCGGGCCGTAGAAGACGTTGGTGGTTGGCCGTTCGGGGAGCGCCCGGATCACCAGCGTCACGGTCAGGGGATCGCGGCTGCGTCTGGGGAGCGTGGACGCGACCTGGTAGCCCATCTTGGCCGACGCCTCGAGAACCCGAGCCCTGGTTGCGCTCGAGACTCCAGGCTTGCCGCGGAGCGCCACCGAGACGGCGGCCGGTGACAGACCGAGGGCGGCCGCGAGGTCGCCGATGGTTGTTGCCTTGTCTGTGCACCGCTTCAAGGACTCGTCTCCGTCACTGGCGGATCAACCTGCCAAGTCTACTCGCGCGAACCCCGNNCTCACCCTCGCCCCACTTCGCCAGCGGGCGATGGGCGTGATCGACTACGGGTTGTTGGAGGCGGGCCTCGTCATAATGGCCCTGCCCTGCATGCTGCTGCTTCTCGGGCTCCAGGGACGGTACGTGCGAGGGCTTCATGTCCGGAGCAAGCAAGGGCTGATCGACGGGGAGTGCGCGGTTGGGGCCCCCGATCGATCGAGACCCTAGATAGTTTGGAGTAGCTGAGTTGAAGGCGCTCGGAGAATTCGAGGTCTGGTTCGTAACGGGCAGCCAGGACCTCTACGGCGAAGAGACGCTCCGCCAGGTGGCCGAGAACTCGGGCAAGATCGCGGCCGCCCTCGACTCCGGCGAGTCGATCCCGGTTCGAGTGGTCTGGAAGCCCGTTGTGAAGAACTCGGAAGCGATCCTGGCGACTCTCATCGAGGCGGGCGCCAAGGACAGCTGTGTCGGCGTCATCGCCTGGATGCACACCTTCTCTCCGGCGAAGATGTGGATCGCCGGCCTGCAGGCCCTGCAGAAGCCCCTCCTCCACCTGCACACCCAGTACAACCGCGATCTCCCGTGGGCAGAGATCGACATGGACTTCATGAACCTCAACCAGGCCGCGCACGGCGACCGTGAGTTCGCCCACATCGAGGCCAGGCTGGGGTTGCGGCGCAAGACGGTTGCCGGCCATTGGCAGGAGAAGGCGGTCCAGGAACGGATCGGAACGTGGTGCCGGGCCGCGTGCGGACTGCACGAGTCACGCCACCTCAAGCTGGCCCGCTTCGGCGACAACATGCGCAACGTGGCCGTCACCGAAGGCGACAAGGTCTCCGCCCAGATGCAGTTCGGAGTCACGGTCAACGGCTTCGGCGTATCTGATCTAAGCGACGCGGTGCGGGCCGTGGCGGACGCAAAGGTCGACGAACTGGTTCGGGCCTATGAAGCCACATACGAAGTCGCACCGTCCCTCCGAGCCGGCGGCGCAGATCGCGAGACCCTCCGCGAAGCGGCCCGGATTGAGGCCGCACTTCGGGAGTTCATGACCGCGGGCGGCTTCAGCGCCATCACGGACACCTTCGAGAACCTCGATGGGCTGAAGCAGCTTCCCGGCATCGCCGCTCAGCGTTTGATGGCAGACGGCTACGGGTTTGGTGCGGAAGGCGACTGGAAGACCGCCGTCATGGTCCGTCTGGTCAAGGTCATGGCGAAGGGGCTGCCGGGCGGAACGTCGTTCATGGAGGACTACACATACCATCTCGATCCCGCAGGGCCGAAGGTGCTGGGCGCGCATATGCTCGAGGTCTGCCCCTCGATCTCCGACGGCAAGGTCTCCTGCGAGATTCATCCGCTGTCTATCGGCGGTAGAAGCGACCCCGTCCGGCTGGTCTTTGACGCGGGATCCG
The DNA here is from genome assembly GCA_003165675.1 of Chloroflexota bacterium. GTDB lineage: Bacteria > Chloroflexota > Limnocylindria > Limnocylindrales > CSP1-4 > Fen-1039. Next base: position 9,488 of record PMNU01000109.1, on the reverse strand, counting down.
GCCCGGCCGTGGTCACGGCTTTGATGGACATGGGCGACCGATTCCGGATCGTCGCCAACGAGATCGACCTCGTGCCGCCGGACGAGCCGATGGGCAAACTGCCCGTTGGGCGCGCGGTTTGGAAGCCACGCCCGAACTTCGCCACCGCAACCGAGAGCTGGCTCACAGCAGGTGGCTCTCACCACACGGTGCTGACCCGGGCCGTGGGTGTCGGAGTGATCGCCGACTTCGCCGAGATGGCCGGCTGCGAGTTTCTGCTTATCGACAGCGACACGACCGTCGCCAGCTTCAAGAAGGAGCTTCGCTGGAACGAGGCTTACTACCACCTGGCCCGCGGCCTTCGATGAAAGCGGCCGTGCCCTGCGAACGGAGGAGGCCAATTGTCGTCGCTTTCGCTGACTGAGCTGCGGGAAGAGGTCCTGCGAGCCAACCAGGCGCTCGTTCGTGCCGGGCTCGTGACCCTTTCATTCGGCAACGCCAGCGGCGTCGACCGAGATGCCGGCGTCCTCGTCATCAAACCGAGCGGGGTTCCATACGACGAGCTCCGACCGGAGAGTCTGGTCGTCGTCTCGCTCGAGGACGGCCGGGTAGTCGAAGGCCAGCTGAGCCCGTCTTCTGACACGCCGACTCACCTGGTCCTCTATCGCCGCTTCCCCGAGATTGGTGGCGTGGTCCACTCGCACTCACCCGCAGCCACGGCCTGGGCTCAGGCCGGACGATCGATCCCTCCTCTGGGAACGACGCACGCCGACCACTTCCTCGGCCCCGTGCCGGTGACGCGGCAAATGACCTCGGGCGAAGTCGCGGGCGAGTACGAGGCCGAGACCGGCGCAGTGATCATCGAGGCGCTGGGGCGGCTTGGGCTGAGCGCCACCGAGATGCCGGCCGTGCTGGTGGCCTCGCATGGGCCCTTTACCTGGGGCCGCGACGCCTCGGAGGCCGCGGACAACGCCACCGCCCTCGAGGCCGTGGCGGCGATGGCGGCTCAGACGCTCGCTCTCAACCCGAATGCCGAGCCTATGGCCGACTACCTGCTGGAGCGCCACTTTCGGCGTAAGCACGGCCCCAACGCTTACTACGGGCAGCGAGGCGGCGGATGAGCACCTCGACCGCGCCGGGGAGTGATCAGGCAGAAGAGGGAGCAGGACAGGGAGAAGGCGCCGCGGCTGAACCTCGCTACACGATAGGTGTCGATTTCGGGACCGAATCAGCGCGGGCCGTGCTGGTCGACGTCGCGGATGGGCGAGAGCTGGGTGTGGGGGTCTACAGGTATCGCAACGGCGTCATCGACGAGCGCCTGCCAGACCCTGACGCAGATGTAATCCTCGCCCCGGACTGGGCGCTCCAGGATCCGAACGACTACCTGGAAACGTTCAAGCAGGCGGTGCCCGGTGCAGTCACGAAGGCGGGCATCGACCCGGCCGCGGTGATCGGTATCGGCATCGATTTCACGGCGTGCACGATGCTACCCACCACCAGCGATGGCACGCCGCTGTGCTTCTTGGACCAATATCGCCGTCAGCCGCATGCGTGGGTGAAGCTCTGGAAGCATCATGCAGCTCAGCCCGAGGCGGACGACATCAACCGCGTCGCGGCCGAGAGGGGGGAGACTTGGCCTGCCCGCTACGGAGGCAGGATCTCGTCTGAGTGGTTCTTTCCCAAAGCCCTGCAGATCCTGCGAGAGGCACCGGAGATCTACGCAGCGGCCGACCGCCTGATCGAGGCGGCCGATTGGGTGGTCTGGCAGCTGACCGGGGTCGAGACGCGCAATAACTGCACCGCCGGCTACAAAGCCATCTGGTCGGCCGAGGAAGGCTTCCCAGGGCGGGAGTTCTTCGCCGCACTTCATCCCCAGTTTGCCGCGGTCGTGGACTCGAAGATGTCCCGCTCGATCGCTCGTCTGGGCGAGGTCGCTGGACGCCTGAGTGAGCAAGCGGCCGGATGGACCGGCTTGCGCCCCGGCATTGCGGTCGCGGTCGCCAACGTTGACGCCCACGTGTCGGCGCCGGCAGCGACGGTCACCGAGGTAGGCACCCTCGTCGCGATCATGGGTACGAGTACGTGCCACATCGTCCTATCGGAGACGGCACCGATCATCCCGGGAGCTTGCGGTGTCGTCCGCGACGGTGTCATCCCCGGACTCTTCGGCTATGAGGCGGGCCAGTCGGCCGTCGGCGACATCTTCGCCTGGTTCGTCGAGCAATGCGTCCCACCCGTCTACTACGAGCGCGCCCGGGAGCGCGGCGTTGGCGTCCACGAGATCCTCGAGCAAGACGCGGCCGCGCTTGAGCCCGGCCAGTCCGGGCTGCTTGCTCTCGACTGGTGGAACGGCAACCGCTCGGTCCTCGTCGACACGGACCTTTCGGGACTGTTGATGGGCATGACGCTCGCCACCACGGCCCCGGAGATCTACAGGGCCCTGATCGAAGCCACCGCTTTCGGGACGCGCGCGATCATCGACGCCTTCGAGAAAGGAGGGGTCCGGATCGATCGGGTCGTGGCCTGCGGCGGCCTGCCCGAACGCAACCGCCTGCTGATGCAGATCTACGCCGACGTAACTGGTCGAACGTTCCGGATTGCGGCCTCGGCGCAGACGCCGGCTCTCGGATCGGCCATGTTCGCCGCGGTAGCCGCAGGACCAGGGGTCGGCGGCTACTCTTCGATCCAGATCGCCGCTCGGCGCATGGCGCACCTTCGCGACGAGGCCTACGAACCGTTCGAGGCGAACCGCCGGGCGTACGACCTCCTCTACGCCGAATACGTCCGCCTGCACGATCTGTTTGGGCGCGGTGGCGATCCTGCGGTGAAGACACTCAGGCGGCTTCGCAAGCAGATAGCCATGGCGCGAGTTCAATCCTAGCCAGAGAACTGGCTGCTCCTCGAGCATCGTTCCCGCGGGCTTGGCATCTCGGCTCGATACTTGATCAAAAGCTCATCGGCGGTCATTGGCGTAACCACTCTCCAACCGTCTGGCGTACGTCGCGGTGGCTGCCGAGGCAGTGGCTCACTTATGATCGTCGCGATGACTCGACCCATGCTCGGCCGCTTGACGCGCGACGCCGAGGCGCCCTTGCTGTTTGAGAGCCTCTTCGTCGCGGCGGTCGCTTCATTCCTCGGGATCCGCTGGTTCCTGGCTTCCACCGGCTACCCCCGGGTAGGGTCCAACGGGGTGCACATCGCCCACATGCTTTGGGGCGGCCTCCTCATGCTCCTTGCACTCATGCTTCTGATCGCCTTCCTCGACCGTTCCGTCCAGCATCTGGCGGCCGTGATCGCAGGACTGGGGTTCGGCACGTTCATCGACGAGATCGGGAAGTTCGTCACCTCGGACAACAACTACTTCTACCGACCCGCGATCGCCTTGATCTACTGCCTGTTCGTAGTCGCGTTTCTCGTTGCCCGGATCCTCATCGGCCAACGGCGGCTGAGCGAGACCGAGGCGCTTGCGAATGCCCTCGACCTCCTGGAGGGGACGCTGGACGGGCCGATCGAACCGGAAGATCGAACTCGGATCGAGCGACTCCTCGAACTCGCCAATCCGAAGGCACCGCTCGTCGTGTTTGCGAAGCACTACCTCGCGGAGCTCCCTCAGGCGGCAGCGCGCCCGAGCCGTGTCGCGACCGTCCGTCGGCGACTCGTCGCCGGCTATGAGGTGGTTATGGCGAACCCGTGGGCGGAACGGGTCCTGGGCGTCGGAGTTGTCGCCTACGCCGCGGCGGCGGTCCTGGGCGTCACCCTCGTCGCCATCGAGACTCCCGTCGGTGGGGTGGCCGAGACTTCGGCCGTTGCGACGATCGCGCAGGTCGCCTCGACGATCGCTGGCGCGGCACTCGTCGGCCGAGGCGTCCTGAGCCTCCGCAGCTCCAGGGCGGCCGCCTATCACTGGTTCATGCGCGGCCTCCTGGTGTGGATCCTCGTCACGCAGGTGTTCGTCTTCTATAGCTCCCAGCTCGCCGGCCTCGGCGGGCTCGTCGTGGACCTTGTCGCCTACGGCAGCCTGCGGTTCGCCATTACCCGCGAGATCGTCGCCGGACGAGGCCCAAGCGAAGCCGCCTCTCGCCAGGCGTGACAGCCGCTGGCTGATCGGCACAAAGCGACGGTCCGGCGAATGCTACCGGGCAGCAGCGCGACTGCAGGCTGAGCTGGCTCGACGGCCGCTGCGGATGCCTCGTGCGATACTGGACGGCGAGGCCGGCAGGTCCCAGCGCGAGCAACTGGAGTCAGACGATGATCAGATACGGTGTCGGGTTCGGGCCAGCAGGACTCGCATGGAGCCTCGTCGGGCTACTCCTTGTCGTCGCGCTGGTGGTTCTGATCGTTTGGGCCCTCTCGCGTTCGACGCATCGCGTTTCGTCCTCGGGCCCAGATCGCGTGGATGCTCTTGAGATCCTGCGGCTGCGTTTCGCACGCGGGGAGATCACTGAGGCTGAATTCGCGCAGGCGAAGAAGGTTCTGGGGTACGAGCGCTGAAGGGTAGCGCACCCCGCCTCGCGGCAATGGACGCGAGCACGGGCACGTCGCGGGCAGCATCGCCATGCGCCGAGAGTGAAAGGTGAGTTCGAACCAGCCCTTCCGAGACTCGCCTCGGCGCGGTCGGCGACGGGTGCATCCGGAGGCCGAATCTGAAGAGCCGATCCTTGCCGAGCTCTTCAGCGTCGAGCGGCTGGAGCAGCATGCGCGGACTCTCGCCGCCGCCCAGGTGGTCACCAACACGCCGCGTCGGGGACACGCCGTCGGACCTCGTATCGCCGAGAACGGCCGCGTCCTGCTGGAGTCGTATCGCGTCCTGGCCAGTGCGATCAAGGACGAACGGTCGATCACGCCGGCCGCGGAATGGCTGGTCGACAACTTTCACGTCGTCGACGAGCAGCTCCGCGAGATCCGCGACGACCTGCCCCCGGACTACTACCGCGAGCTCCCCAAGCTGGCCCAAGGCCATCTCGCGGGCTACCCGCGGGTTATGGGTCTCGCCTGGGCCTACATCGCGCACACGGATAGCCGCTTCGAACCGGAGAGCCTGCGGCGCATGGTACGGGCCTACCAGGGCGTCGAGCCGCTGACCATCGGCGAGCTGTGGGCGATCGCGATCAGCCTCCGGATCCTCCTCGTCGACAACCTCCGCCGCATCGCGGAGGAGATTGTGCTCAGCCGGGCAGCGAGGCAGAAGGCGGACGACCTCGCCGACGGCCTTCTCGGCCTCGGCCCAGACAGCCCGGAGGTCGCGGCGGCCGCCCTGCGTCGGCTCTCGCCCGAGACGCTGCCGACGGCGGCTCGCGTCCAGCTCTTCCAGCGCCTGCGCGATCAGGACCCTGCGGTCACCCCCGTCCTCCGCTGGCAGGAGGGGCTTCTCGCTGCCCAGGGGACCAACGCCGAGGAGATGGTCCGCATCGAGCACCAGCGCCAGGCGACGGTGAACGTGACGGTCCGAAACGTGATCACGAGCATGCGCCTCATCTCGTGGTTCGACTGGGCCCAGTTCGTCGAAAGCGTCAGCCTGGTCGATGAGGTCCTTCGNNCTGGCGCGAGGTTCGGGCCTGACCGAGGTCGAGGTCGCCCGGAAGGCCGCGGCGATGGCCGGTGCCGCGCCGTCGGCTGACGACGTCGAACCGTCCGTGGTCGGTCGGCGCCGAGATCCCGGCTACTACTTGATCTCCGACGGCCGATTTGCGTTCGAGCGCGCTCTGCACGTCCGGGCGCCGTTGGCGGGCCGGCTGCGGCGAGCCTACGTCCGGACCGCCGCGAGTGGTTACCTCGGGACGCTCGCGCTGGTCGCGGCGCTCATCCTCAGCGTACCAATCCTACTGTCGTGGCAAGGAGGCGCCCCGGGTCCCGGCATCCTCGTCGTCGCGATACTCGCGCTCGCCCCGGCCTCCGACCTCGCGATCGCCCTCGTCAACCGGGCGGTCGCCAAAGTGCTGGGCCCTAGACCGCTGCCCCGGCTCGATCTCGCCGATGGCGTGCCGTCCCGGCTGCGGACCCTCGTCGTCGTGCCGACGCTCCTCACCAGTGTGACGGATGTAGAGGCCCAGGTCGGTGGCCTGGAAGTCCATTACCTGGGGAACCGCGAGGGCGATCTTCGGTTCGCCCTGCTGTCGGACTGGCTCGACGCCCCGACCGAGGATGTCCCCGGCGACGACGAGCTGCTCTCGGCTGCGGCGGCGGCCATCGACCGACTCAACGAGCGCCACGGCGAGGCCCCCGGGGGAGGCGCCCGGTTCCTGCTCTTCCACCGGAAGCGAAGCTGGAACGAAGCCGAGGGCTGCTGGATGGGCTGGGAGCGCAAGCGCGGCAAGCTCGACGAACTCAATGCCCTCCTGCGCGGCTCGGCGACTACCGGAATCATGACCACCGGGCGGACTGCGTCAACTCCGCCGACGGACGTGCGTTACGTGGTTACGCTCGACGCCGATACACGGCTGCCCCGCGGCGCGGTGGGGCGCCTCGTAGGAACGATCGCCCATCCGCTCAACCAGCCAACCTTCGATTCGCGGGTCGGCCGGGTGACCCAGGGCTACGGCGTGCTCCAGCCACGGATCACCTCGACGCTCCCGGCCGAGCACGACGCATCGATCTTCCAGCGGAGCTTCTCCGGAGCCGGCGGGATCGACCCGTATGCATCCGCCGTCTCCGACGTCTACCAGGACCTGTTCCGGGAGGGGAGCTTCACTGGCAAGGGGATCTACGACCTCGACGCCTTTGCCGCGGCGATGGCGGACCGTGTACCCGAGAACACGCTCCTGAGCCACGACCTGCTTGAGGGCGTCTTCGCCCGGGCCGGGCTGGTGACCGATGTCGAGCTCTTCGATGAATTCCCTTCGAACTACCTTGTCTCGGCGGCCCGCCAGCACCGCTGGGCGCGCGGCGACTGGCAGCTTATGCCGTGGATCCTTGGCCGGGCCCGCGACGCTACGGGCCGGCGGAGCGCGAGTTCCATGCCCGGCATCGCCCGCTGGAAGATGGTCGACAACCTGCGGCGGACCATGTCTGCGCCGCTCACGCTGGCCACGCTTGTCGCGGCTTGGACACTCCCTTCAGTCTCGGCCGGACTTTGGACCACATTCGTCCTGGCTTCGGTTATCGTCCCGCAGGCGTTGCCCGTCCTGGCCGGACTGCTGCCGCGTCGGCAGGGCATCTCCAAGCGCAGCCACCTGCTAGCCGTGGGTGCGGACGTCGCCACTGCCTCGGCCCACGTGGGCCTCGGCATCACGCTCCTCGCGCACCAGGCGTGGCTGATGGTCGACGCAATCGTGCGAACCACGACGCGGTTGTATGTCACGCGGAGAAATCTCCTCGAATGGACGACCGCCGCGCAGGCCAAGGCCAGCCACGGCCTAGGCCTCGTGAGCTTCTACCGGCAGATGGCGGGCGGCGTCGCGATCGCGGCAGCAACCGCGGTCCTCGTCCTCGCCGTGAAGCCGGGCGCGGGCTGGATCGCCGCGCCGTTCGTCGTCCTGTGGCTGCTCTCGCCCCTCATCGCCCGATGGGTCAGCCTGCCACCCCCCGAATCGGCCGCGGAGAAGCTCTCGCCCGCCGACGTCGGGGCACTCCGGCTGACCGCTCGCCGGACCTGGCGGTTCTTCGAGACCTTCGTGCGTCCGGAGGACCAGGGGCTGCCGCCCGACAACTTCCAGGACGATCCCGCGCCGCTCGTCGCGCATCGCACCTCGCCGACGAACATCGGGATGTACCTGCTGGCGACCGTGACGGCTCGCGACTTCGGTTGGATCGGGACGCTCGAGATGGTGGAACGCCTGGAGGCGACGCTCGCGACCATCGGTAGCCTGGAGCGCTTCCACGGGCACCTGTACAACTGGTACGACACGCGCGACCTGCACCCGCTCGAGCCGGCCTACATATCGTCGGTCGACAGCGGCAATCTCGCCGGCCACCTCCTCGCCCTGTCCAATGCCTGTCGCCAGATGATCGACCAGCCGCTTCCGGTCGTCGCCGCGCTGGCCGGGATCGGTGACGCGATCGCGTTGACCCGCCAGGCCGCCGGCGCGATCGCCGACGACAGGAGAAGCCAGACGCTCACCCGGCGGCACCTCGACGAAGCTCTCGAGCTGCCCGCGGGGGACAGCGCCGTCGTCCCCGCGACGCCCGAGCTCTGGGCGGCCCGCCTGGGCGAACTCTCCGCGTACGCCCGGACGCTGTCGGACGTTGTCGCGGCCCTCACCGCAGAGCGTGGTGAGGGTACCGACGGCGAGCTTGCGACCTGGGCCGAGGCGGCTCGGTTGACCGTGAACAGCCATGTTCGAGACCTCGCGCTGCTCCAACCTCCTGTGCAAGTGACCGCCTTCCCGACGATCGCCGAGCTGTCGGATCCGCCGGGCCTCGAAGCCGGCGACGCATCGCCGGCCGCGGCGATGCTCGCCAGACGACTCCGGGCGATCGCCGACCAGGCCCAGCGGCTCTTCCGGGAGACGGACTTCAGCTTCTTGTTCGACCCGACCCGTAAGCTCTTCTCGATCGGCTTTCGGGTCCGGGACGGCACGTTGGATCCGAGCTACTACGACCTCCTCGCCTCCGAGGCCCGCCTCGCGAGCTTTGTCGCGATCGCCAAGGGGGATGTCGCCCCGGACCACTGGTTCCGGCTCGGCCGCGCGCTGACGCCCGTCGGTCGTGGCTCCGCCCTGATCTCGTGGTCGGGGTCCATGTTCGAGTATCTGATGCCGGCCCTGGTGATGCGCGCTCCCACCCTCAGCCTGCTCGACCACACGTACCGGCTGGTCGTGGCTCGCCAGATCAGCTACGCGGCCGGGCTCGGCGTGCCCTGGGGCATCTCCGAGTCGGCATTCAACGCGCGTGCCCTCGATCAGACGTACCAGTACTCGAGCTTCGGCGTACCCGGCCTCGGCCTGAAACGGGGTCTCAGCGAGGATGTCGTCGTGGCCCCGTACGCGACCGCCCTCGGAGCGATGATCCAGCCCNNAGCTACATGGCCCATCACCAGGGGATGGCGCTGGTGGCCCTCGGCAACGTCCTTAACGACCACGCGATGGTGGAGCGATTCCATGCCGACCCGATCGTCGAGGCGACGGAGTTGCTGCTCCAGGAGCGGATGCCGCGCGACGTGCTCGTGGCCAGGCCACGTGCCGAAGAGGTGAAGAGCGCCGCCGACGTGCGCGATCTCGTGCCGCCGGTTCTCCGTCGTTTCACCTCGCCCCACGACGCGATGCCGCGGACGCACCTGCTGTCGAACGGGCGGTACGCGGTCATGGTGACGGCCGCGGGATCCGGCTACAGCCGCTGGCGCGACGTGGCGGTGACCCGCTGGCGCGAGGACGTGACTCGTGACTCGTGGGGCAGCTATCTCTTCCTGCGCGACATGCACACCGGCGTGGTGTGGTCGGCGGGCCACCAGCCCAGCGGCACGGAAGCAGACAGCTACGAGGTCGCCTACGCGGAAGACCACGCCGAGTTCTCCCGTCGCGACGGCTCGATCGAGACACGCATGACCATCGTCGTGTCGGCGGAGCACGACGCGG
>PMNU01000041.1:430-6630 GCA_003165675.1 Chloroflexota bacterium | reverse complement strand
GCGCAGATGGACGGCGCGATCCTCGTCGTCGCCGCGACCGACGGCCCCATGCCCCAGACGCGCGAGCACATCCTGCTCGCCCGCCAGGTGGAGGTGCCGTACATCGTCGTCTTCCTCAACAAGTGCGACGCCGTCGACGATCCCGAGCTGCTCGATCTCGTCGAGCTCGAGGTTCGCGAGCTGCTCACCAAGAACCACTTCCCGGGCGACGACATCCCGATCGTCCGCGGCTCCGCTCTCAAGGCCCTCGAGACCACGGGCGGCGTCGACGATCCGGCCTACGCCTGCATCCAGGAGCTCCTCGATGCGGTCGACTCCTACATCCCGACCCCCGAGCGCCCCATCGACAAGCCCTTCATCATGCCGATCGAAGATGTCTTCGGCATCAAGGGCCGCGGCACCGTGGCCACCGGGCGCATCGAGCGCGGCATCGTGAAGGTCTCCGACGAAGTCGAGATCGTCGGCATCCGGCCGACTCGCAAGGTCGTCGTGACCGGCGTCGAGATGTTCAAGAAGCTGCTCGACGAGGGCCGCGCCGGCGACAACGTGGGCTGCCTGCTGCGCGGCATCGAGCGCGACGACATCGAGCGCGGCCAGGTNNCTCGCCAAGGCCGGGAGTGTCAAGCCGCACACCAAGTTCGTCGCTCGCGTCTACGTTCTCTCGCGCGAGGAGGGTGGTCGTCACACCCCCTTCTACAACGGCTACCGGCCCCAGTTCTACCTGCGCACGACGGACGTCACCGGCGCCATCGGCCTGCCCGANNGCCGCACGGTCGGCGCCGGGGCCATCACCTCGATCATCGAGTAAAGAATGGCAAAGGTCGACGCGCGTCCGATCATTCAGCTCGCTTGCTCCGAGTGCAAAATGCGGACGTACACCACTCGCAAGAACAAGAAGAACGATCCCGGCCGACTCGAGCTCCGCAAGTACTGCCCTCGCGAACGCCGTCACACCCTGCACCGAGAGGCCAAATGATCTAGAGCCGAGCCTCTGCCGAGTGCAGACCGAGGCGCCGAACGAGCACCGCAGTGAGCGCACTTCGAGGTGCGTGAGCGAGGAGCGCGGGCGGCAACGAAGGGATGGGCCGGCAGCGGCGAAGGCGATCGCAGGCGCCTAGCTCAATTGGTAGAGCACTGGTCTCCAAAACCAGCGGTTGTGGGTTCGAGTCCCGCGGCGCCTGCCAGACACATCCAGGTTCGATAGCTAGAGAGCAGCCGTGTCGCGCATCCAGCGCTTCGTTCAAGACTCGTGGCAAGAACTAAAGAAGGTAAACTGGCCAACTCCGCAGCAGGCCCGTAATCTCACGGTCCTGGTGCTTGTGGTCAGTACGGCCGTGGCCGTCTTCATCTCCGCCTTCGACTACGTCTTCGGCCTCATGGCCAAGACGATCAACGCCGGGTGATTTCGAGCATGAAGACTGAGCAGGCTGGGGAGACCGTTCGGCCCCCCGAGAAGCGTTGGTATGTCATCCACACTTACTCGGGCTACGAGAACAAGGTTAAGGCCAACCTCGAGCACCGCATCGAATCGATGGGCATGGACGACAAGATCTTCCAGGTCCTCGTGCCGATGGAGGATGAGATCGAGATCCGTCAGGGCCAGCGCCACACGGTGCAGAAGAAGGTGTATCCGGGCTACGTACTCGTCGAGATGATCCTGGACCCGGACTCTTGGTACGTGGTCCGAAACACGCCTGGCGTCACCAGCTTCGTCGGCGGCGGCAACATCCCGGGAGTCCGGAGCGAGCCGATCCCGCTTGACGAGGCTGAGGTCAAGCAGATCCTCCGGCAGATGGGCGTGGAGACACCCCGTTACCGGGTCGCCTTCACGAAGGGTCAGAACGTTCGGGTCACCGACGGCCCGTTCGCCGAATTCATCGGCACTGTGGACGAGGTCAACCCGGAGCGCAACAAAGTCAAGGTGCTGGTCAGCATCTTCGGCCGCGAAACCCCGGTCGAGCTCGACTTCCTCCAGGTCGAGAAGCTGTAAGCGAAAGGAAGCCGAAGGCCCGTGGCCAAGAAGATCCGCATCGTCCTCACCCTGCAGCTCAACGCTGGCAAGGCCACGCCCGCGCCGCCGGTCGGCACGGCCCTCGGCCCCCACGGCATCAACATCGTCGAGTTCACCAAGTCCTACAACGAGAAGACCGCCGACAAGGTTGGCCAGGTCATCCCGGCCCAGATCACGATCTTCGAAGATCGCTCGTTCACGTTCGTTCTCAAGACCCCGCCCGCCACGGATCTGCTCCGCAAGGCGGCCGGGATTGAGAAGGGAACCCAGACGGCCGGTCGCGAGACCGTCGGCCAGGTGACCCGCGATCAGATCCGCGAGATCGCTACGATCAAGATGCCCGACCTCAACGCCAACACGATCGAAGCCGCGATGGCCCAGGTCGAAGGCACTGCCAGGAGCATGGGTATAGAGGTCGTCGGGTAGGCCTCGTGCCGATGGCTCTCAGCAGCGTCGCCTCAACACTCGGAGAGTCTGTAACAGGTGAGTCGGCCAGCGATGGTCCGACGCGCTCCGGCCGCGAGACTGCCGGACGTTGACCCCGCGCCAGGGGGAGGTCGAAACCCGGAATTGCCGGGCGTGACCGATGGAAGGAGATCGGAATGCCGGAGCGCGGCAAGAAGTACCAGGAAGCCGCCAAGCTTGTCGACCGCACCAAGCTGTACTCGCCCGCCGAGGGCGCCGAGCTTGCCCGCAAGACCAGCTACGTGGGATTCGACGCGAGCATAGAAGCCCACCTTCGTCTCGGCGTCGATCCGCGCCACGCCGACCAGATGGTTCGCGGCACAGTCGTGCTGCCCCACGGAACCGGCAAGGTGACGCGCGTCGTCGTCTTCGCCCAGGGCGACAAGGCCCTCGAGGCGCTCCACGCCGGTGCCGACGAGGTCGGCTCGGACGACCTGGTCAAGAAGATCGAGGCCGGCTGGACGGACTTCGACGTGGCCCTCGCCGCGCCCGATGTCATGGGCATGGTCGGTCGACTCGGCCGCATCCTCGGCCGCAAGGGTCTCATGCCGAACCCTAAGTCGGGCACGATTACCTTCGACCTCGAGCGGGCCATCAAGGAAGTCAAAGCCGGCCGCGTCGAGTTCAAGGTCGACAAGGGCGGCATCATCCATGTCCCGTTCGGCAAGGCGAGCTTCGAGGCGCAGCAGCTCGTGGACAACCTGGCGACATTGATGGATGCCATCAACCGCGCTCGCCCGAGCGGCGCCAAGGGCCAGTATCTGCGCACGCTGACCATCGTCCCGACCATGGGTCCCGGCATCCGGATAGACATCCCGGCCGTCCTCGCGGTCGCGGCGGCGTCGTAGCGCCGCCCAACATATGAGGCCCGGCCGCCGAAATGCGGACCGGGCTTGCGACGGGACCGACCAGCGGGCCGTCGCGCTACAACCGAATACGACGGACCGCCGCAGACAGCATGCGTTCCGGACCGCCGCCGTCGAGCAATCGGCAGTCGCGGACCCGACTCAATTCGCCGGATGAAACGCCGGCGGGCATGCCGAGGCAGGGATCGAGCCTCCATCCGTGTGGGTGGGAGCGCCCCTGTGGCGAAGGCCGTCGCAGGGGCGTTTTGGTCGGTGAAGGTTTCGGAGCCGACCGGCCCACCGTCGCGCGCCGGCTGCGCGCAGTTAACCGGAATGGAGTTGGCAAGCCGAAGCTCAGCCGAGGCCGGACCAAGGCGCCCGACGAGCACCGAGACGAGCGCACCTGAACGTGCGTGAGCGAGGAGCGCAGGAGGCAACGACGGTACGGACCGGCCGAGCGAGGCCAATGACTCAGGGAGGCACAAATGCCTACCGAGGCCAAGCGCGAGACCGTTGCGGAGTTGACCGAGGAAGCTCGGTCCAGCTCGGCGATGATCGTCTCCGAATACCGCGGCCTCAAGGTCTCCGATCTCGGCGAGATCCGTCGAAACCTGCGCAAGCAGAACGTCACCTACCACGTCGTCAAGAACCGGCTCATGAAGATTGCGGCGCGAGATGCCGGGTTGGAGGCCCTAGGCCTGCTGCTCGAAGGTCCCACCGCAGTCGCATTCGTCAAGGGTGACGAGGGCGCTGCCGCCAAGGCAGTCCTGGACGCGTTCCGGCCGTACCGCCTCGTAAAGGTCATCGGGGCGGTCATCGGCGATCAGGTTGTGAACGCCGAGGGCGTTACGCGTCTCTCTCAACTTCCCGGACGCGACGTGCTCCTGGCCCAGGTCGCAGGCGCGATTGCTGCGCCGATGGCGACGATGGCCGGCCTCTTCGATGCGCCCCTGCGGGACATCGCCGGGCTGGTCGGGGCCCTCGCCGACAAGCAAAGCGCCTAGGGCCGGATCCACCGGGTACAGGCCAGGCGGCGCCCCAACTGAGACCACACCGCTCGGACCGCTGAGGTTCGGGCACAAAGGAGCTATCAACCAAATGGCAAAGCTGACTCAAGACCAGATGCTCGACGCTTTCGCGTCAATGACCGTCCTCGAGCTCGCCGACTTCAAGAAGGCCTTCGAGGACAAGTTCGGCGTGACCGCCGCCGCCCCGGTTGCCGTCGCTTCGGTAGCCGCCGCCGCCCCGGTTGCGGCCGCGGCCGAAGTCGAGGAACAGACCGAGTTCACCGCGATCCTGGCCGAGATCGGCCCGAACAAGATCCCGGTCATCAAGGTCGTCCGCGAGCTGACCGGCCTCGGCCTCAAGGAGGCCAAGGACCTCGTCGATGGCGCGCCCAAGCCGGTCAAGGAAGGCGTGAACAAGGACGAGGCCGCAAAGATCAAGGCTGCCCTCGAAGAGCAGGGCGCGAAGGTCGAGATCAAGTAGTCCCTCTTCCGCGAGACCGGACCCACCCGTCGACGCCGCCGACTTTTGGGACTACGGCCATGCTGGGTGGGTCTGGGCTCTGCCGGACGGGCTAGCGCCCGTCCCTCAAGAGCGGTATGGTTTAGGGCGGGTCTGGAGTCCGGGGTTGTTCAGGCGCGCCCATTTGACACCAGCGGAAATCGCGGTATCCTACTCCTTCTGTGAGCGCGGCCCTTCCCCTTCTCCTCCGTCAAGGAGCGGTTCATGCTGTCTGTCGCTGAGTCCTCTCGCGCCTCCGCGGTCACGCCTCGACGGCGATACGCGCGGATCCCCGAGGTCCTTGAGATCCCCAACCTGATCGAGCTTCAGCTGAGCTCCTTCGATTGGTTCGTGGAGAAGGGGCTCCGGGAGCTGTTCGACGAGATCAGCCCGATCAAGGACTTCACCGGCAAGGTGATGGAACTCCACTTCCTGGACTACGAGTTCGGCGCGCCCAAGTACGTCGAGCTCGAGTGCCGGACCAAGGACCTCACCTTCAGCCGGCCCCTGTACGTAAATGTCGAGCTTCTTATCAAGGAGACGGGCGAGATCCAGCGCCAGCGCGTGTACATGGGCGACTTCCCGTTCATGACGGACCAGGGCACGTTCATCATCAACGGCGCCGAGCGCGTCGTCGTCTCCCAGCTGGTCCGATCGCCGGGCGTGTACTACAGCGCCGTCGAGGACCCAACCAGCGGCCGGACCCTCTACTCGGCCAAGGTCATCCCGAACCGCGGCGCCTGGCTTGAGTTCGAGACGAGCAACAAGGACCTCCTCTCGGTCAAGGTCGACCGCAAGCGCAAGATCGCCGCGACGACTCTCCTGCGCGCCGTCGGGTACGAGAAAAACGACGACATCGGCGGCCTGTTCGCGACCGTCGACACGGACCCGGAACACCAGTACATCGCCTCGACGCTCGACAAGGACCTCACGAAGACCCAGCAGGACGCGCTGATCGAGGTCTACAAGAAGCTGCGCCCGGGCGACCCGCCCACCGGCGACAACGCGCGGCAGCTTGTCGAGAGCCTCTTCTTCAACTTCCGCCGCTACGACCTGGGTCGCGTGGGCCGGTACAAGTTCAACAAGAAGCTCGGCCCGGTCGTCGAGCGGATGGGCATCGAGCTCGACCGCGAGCAGCGGATCATCACCCGTGAGGATATCGCCGCCATCGTCGGCCACCTCATCGAGTTGAACCGCGGCCTGGGCCTGCCGGACGACATCGACCACCTCGGCAACCGTCGCATCCGCGCCAATGGAGAGCTCATCCAGAATGCCTTCCGGGTCGGCCTGCTCCGCATGGAGCGCGTCGTCCGCGAGCGCATGACGATCCAGGAGATCGACAAGGCCACCCCGAACGCCCTCATCAACATCCG
>PMNU01000041.1:0-391 GCA_003165675.1 Chloroflexota bacterium | reverse complement strand
CGCCGGAAGGCCCGAACATCGGGCTGATCGGCTCGCTGGCCACCTACGGTCGAATCAACAGCTACGGCTTCATTGAGACGCCTTACCGCAAGGTCAAGCGGACGATCGCCTGGGACGACCCGGACATCGCCCGCCACGAGACCGGTGCCGACGTCGTCGGCAAGGACGGCAAGGTCATCCTGAAGTCCGGAGCGAAGTTCAACGACGCGGCTGTCGCCGAGCTCAAGCGCCAGAAGGCCGCGGCCTTCCCAATTCGCCCGGTGGTTACCGCCGAGATCGAGTATCTGGCGGCGGACGAGGAAGAAGAGCATCACGTCGCCCAGGCCAACGCCGAGCTCGACGCGCAGGGCCACTTCGTCCGCGACCGTATCCCGTGCCGCTACCGCGACCA
>PMNU01000089.1 GCA_003165675.1 Chloroflexota bacterium | reverse complement strand
TCTTCAATTGGAGCCGACGACGGGACTCGAACCCGGAACCTGCGGTTTACAAAACCGCTGCTCTACCAATTGAGCTACGTCGGCGGGCGCAAGGGCACGCTAACGCTGAGACCCCTTGGCGCCCGGGAATGATATTGGCTGGTCTGTTCCGGGTCAAGCGCGCCGGCGGAGGCGGCGCCGCAGGGCGCTGATGCGGCGCCGGCAGCGCCGCACCGGTTCCTCATGCGGGCTGGGCAGGCTCCGAGCCGCCCGGGAGGAGCGCCTCGTCAGCCGTGGGCGAAGGTTCTGACCCAGACTGGGGGGTAGTTGCGGCGGCAGTCCGAGAGCGAGTCGGCTTGCGGCGAGGGACGACTCCACTCTTCGGTTCGACGGTCGCGGCCGGCGCAGGCGTGTCAGTCGGCTCAGTGGCAGCGGCGCCGGGTTCGCGGTCGCTCCCGAGCAGCGGCCGGTCGCCGCCGCGCTGGCTCGAAGCCTCATATAGAAGGATCGAGCCCGCGACCGCGGCGTTGAGGGAACTCACGCGACCGCGCATCGGGATGCGCACGACGGTGTCGCAGCGGCGCCTGACGGCCGGCCCGAGACCCTGCCCCTCACTGCCGACGACCACCGCCACCGGCCCCCGCAGGTCCGCCTGACGGGCGGTCAACGAAGCCTCCGCGTCCGAGCCGATAATCCGCAGCCCGCGGACGTGCAGGTCCGTCAGAACCTGCACGAGGTCCTCGACCGGGACGAGCAGCAGGTGCTCCACAGCCCCGGCCGACGCCTTGACCGCCGCAGCCGAAAGAGGCGCCTGATGGTGAATCGGGTAGACGACCCCGTGCACGCCCGACGCCTCGGCAGTCCGGAGCAATGACCCGAAGTTCTGGGGATCCTCGAGAGAGTCCAGGACGAGAATGAACGGCGTTTCGTCGCGCTCGATTGCCCGGGCGAGAATGTCGTCCAGACCGGCGAACTGGCGCCGATTGGTGACGAGCGCTATGCCCTGGTGGCCGTCGAAGCCCGCAAGCGACGTCAGCGTCCCACCCTCGACCTCGACGATCGGGATGCGCAGGTTGATCGCATGCAGGACCAGCTTCTCGAGAGCCTGGCGGCGCTGCGGGACAACGAGCAGACGAACGGCCATACGGTGCGCGATGAACGCCTCCTCGACAGGATGACGACCCGCGACCAGCTCCTCGTCCTCGCCTACGAGGTCGGCCGGCGGCGCCCCGGCGGGCGCCGAGCCACGCGGCGCCGGCGCCGAATCGCCGGCCCCGAATTGCCGGCGGTCGACGAATCCGCCCGAGCGGGCACGGTAATCCGGTCGGCGAGGCGGTCGGATCGTCTGCGGAAGGGCCGGCAGTTGGTCCTGAGCGGCCGCGGAATCTTGCACCGCAGTGGTGTCCGTGGCGGCGACGTCGTCCGCCTCGAGCGGCGGAGCCCGGCGGGCCACATGGTCCGCTTCCCCGACGTAGGCGTTGCGCGGGGTACTCTCGGGACGGTCCCCCCCGAAACCCAGACCTGGCCGCCGGTACCGAGGTCCGGGGCCAAGGTCCGGGCGAGCGCCGGCTGGGCCGCCCGCACGCGGACCCGCCTGGCCGCCCGGCCTCGTCGAAGGGGGCGGCGTGGGTCGCGACTCACCGATGCCATCGCCCACGAAGCCTTCAGGGCGCGGCCTCTGGTCTTCGCCAAACCGTGGCCGCGGGCCGGCTCCAGTTGGGCGCGGCCGGCGTGTCGGCGGCTCATCGGGGCGCCACTGGCGCCAGGAAGGGCGCGCGACGCCGTCCGGACTCCCGGCCGGGCCGGCGTCAAAACCCTCCCGAGACCCACCCGACCAGGAACCGCCCTGCCGCGGCCCTCCAGGCCGTGGCCCTCCAGGACGCGGACCTCGAGGCCGCGGATCGCCCAAACCGAAGCCAGCCGACGGGCCGGCGGAGCCGAGCCCGCCTGGGCGGCCCGCACTTCGAGGCCCAAAAGGTCGTTGGCCCGCTGACCGTTGGAACGGCCGCGGCCCGTCGAAGTGGGGGCCTTCCGATCGCGCACCTCCGGGTCGCGGCCCCGCGGGCCCATCGAACCCACCCGACCGCGGACCTCCGGGGCGCGGCCCGTCGAAGCGCGAGTGGCCATACCCTCTGGGGGCTCCTGGGCCGCCCGATCGCCCAGCAGGTCCCGGCCCGTCGAATCGGGGGCCTTCATGCGAACCCTCTGGCGCGGGCCAGTCGGCCCGAGGCCCGTCTGAACGGGCCCTCTTGCCGCCGGTCTTGCGCCCGCCGGAGTGGCCGTCCCGTGGATTGTGTCGGTGATCAGGCAAGTCTCTGTCCGTTCGTGTCGTTCGGCCGCTGGAGAGCGGCAGGGTCTTCGGCCGCGCAGGATCGCGGCGCGGCTACTCGGCGCGGCGCCAGCGTTGGCCGTCGCGCGTGTCTTCCACCAGGATGCCTCGCTCGGCGAGGACGATTCGGAGACGGTCGGATGCCGCCCAATCGCTCCCCGTCCGGGCTGCCGCCCGCTCGTCCAGCAGCAGCTGCAATTCGGGCTCGAGCCGATCCTCCGCCGCCGGCGCGATCGCCAGAACGCGATCGAGGTCCCGAATGAAGGCGATAGCCCGCCCGGCATCAGCCGCCGAAAGCGTTCTGGCATCGATTCGGCGGTTCAGCTCGCGGACCAGATCGAAGACCGCGGCCAGAGCAGGCGACATGTTGAGGTCGTCGTCAAGGGCAGCCTCGAAGGCAGCTCGTGTCGCCCCCAGCAGCAGGGGTAGCGACGCATCGTCCGGGCGATCGGTACGGTAGGCGGCAAGCGCGCCGAGGAGCGCGTCCAGGCGGTCGACCGCCGAGCTGGCCGCCTGAAGCGATTCGTCACCGAAGGCTAGTGGAGTGCGGTAGTGGGCCGAGATCAGGGCAAGCCGCAGCGCCCGCGACGAGACACCTCGGGCGAGCACCTCGCCGACGCTGGCGATGTTTCCGAGCGACTTGGCCATCTTCTGGCCGCCCATCTGAAGGAAGCCGCAGTGGAACCAGCAGGCGACAAAGGTCTTGCCCGTGGCGGCTTCGCTCTGGGCAATCTCGTCTTCGTGATGCGGGAAGACCAGGTCGATGCCGCCTGTGTGGATGTCGAACGGTTGGCCGAGGTAGGTCGTGCTCATGGCCGAGCATTCGATGTGCCAGCCGGGTCGTCCTCGCCCGATTGCGGTATCCCAGCTTGGCTCATCCGCGCTCGGGCCCTTCCAGAGTGCGAAGTCGCGGACGTCGTCCTTGCCGTATTCGTCGGCCTGGACTCTCTCGCCGACCCGCATGCCCTCAGGGTCGATCCGAGCCAGACGACCGTATTCGGGCCAGGAGGAGATGCGGAAGAAGATCGAGCCGTCGTCGGTCACGTAGGCGTGGCCGCCGGCCAGGAGTTTTTGGATCAGCTCGACCATCTGCGGTATGTGCTCGGTCGCGCGAGGCATTACGTCCGGTCGAGCGATGCCGATGGTGTCGAGGTCGGACAGGAACTGGAGCTCGTAGTGGGAGGCCAGCTCTCCGACCGAAATCCCCTCCTCCCGCGCGCGCTTGATGATCTTGTCGTCGATGTCGGTCACGTTCATGACCCAGGTCACGTGGTAGCCGCGATAGCGCAGATACCGGACCAGCAGGTCGCTCGCCGCCAGAGTCCTGAAGTTGCCGACATGGGCGGGGCCGTAGACCGTCGGGCCGCAGGTGTAGATGCGGATGTGACCGGGCTCCAGCGGCACCAACTCGCGGGTCGCGCCGGCCATCGTGTCGAAGAGGTGGATCGTCATTCGGCTCCCTTGGCCCCATCGGCGGCCGGCACCAGCCAGGCGATGGCGCTCGCCGAGATAGACCGTCCGGCGCCCTCCGAGCCTCCCAGGTTGCCCGTGGACGCCTTGACGTTGACGACTGAGGCATCGACGCCGATCGCCGCCGCAATCGACTCCTCCATCGCCGGCAGCAGCGCCCCCAGCCTGGGCCGAGCGGCGACGATGGTCACATCCACATTCGACGTGATCCAGCCGGCCGCGCGGGCACTCTCCGCCGCGGTCGCGAGAAGGCTCCGGCTGTCGGTACCGGCGGGCGTCCGAGAGTCAGCGGGAAAGAGCCTACCGAGATCGCCCAGGCCCGCTGCCCCGAGGAGCGCATCGGCTACCGCATGCAGCGCCACGTCTCCATCGGAGTGGCCGGCCAGACGAGGAGCGCCGTCGATGCGCAGGCCACCCAGCGCGAGCGGCTCGCCCGGCCCGAAGGGATGACTGTCTGTCCCGAGTCCGATTCGCCCGGCGGCCGTGCGCCCGGCAGTCAGGCGCCCAGCGCGGGCAGCCGAACCAGGACGGCCGGGCACGAGCCCGCCATCGAGCAGAGCTCTAGCGCGTTCGAGATCGAGCGGCACGGTCACTTTGAGATTGGTCGCTTCGCCGGTGATTGCATGGACGGGGATTCTACAGGCCTCCAGCAGGGAGGCCTCATCGGTCCAGGTCTCCGGGCCGTCGGGAGGGTACTCGGCATACGCTCGCTCGAGCAGGCTGCGCCGCAGACCCTGCGGGGTCTGGGCGGCAACGACCTCGGTTCGGTCGACTGTGGCGCCGATCCGATCGCCGTCGAGCCGCTTGAGCGTCTCCGTGACGCGGACAACCGGAATGGCGGCCCCGTGTCTTGCAGCTGCCTCAGCCACGGCCCGAACCAGGTCCGAGCTGGCCAGTGGCCGAGCCGCGTCATGGACGAGGATCACCGGGTCCTGCCGGCGTCCGAGCACCCGGGCCGCGGGATGCGCGGCATGGCCGGCCGCCCTGTGGCCGGTCGCCGCGTGGCGCGTTTCCACTTTGGCCTCGGATTCTGGTTCGGCAAGAGCGGCAACTCCGGCCGCCACCGACTCCTGCCTCCTCCCGCCGCCGGCCACCACGGCCACGACCGCGTCCGGCAGCCAGAGCTCAGCGGCGATCTCGGAGATTCGGTCCGACGGCGCGGCAATGGCGATTCGCCGAACCCCCGCCGCTGCCAGCGCCTCGACCGACCAGCGCAGCACGGACCTGCCGCCGAGCTCCGCGGCCAGCTTGTCCTGGCCGCCCATCCTCCGGCTGGATCCGGCGGCCACGACGACCGCGTCGACCGGGTCGCTCGAGGCCTCGCCCGTCGGCTCCATCCCGGCGCTCACTCCGGGTGAGCCTGGGCAAACACCATCCTGCCCATCACGGTCTGAAGGACCCGAGTCACCAGGACGTCCACCTCGTGGCCGACGAGACGCGAACCGCCTTCGACGACGACCATCGTGCCGTCGTCCAGGTAGCCCACGCCTTGGCCCGCCTCCTTACCGTCGGTGATGACCTTGATTCGGAGCGGGTCCCCAGGCAGCAAGGCCGGCTTGAGGGCATTGGCGAGCGAGTTGATGTTGAGCACTCTGATCGACTGCAGGTCGGCCACGCGGTTCAAGTTGAAGTCGTTGGTGAGAATGGCGGCGCCGCGGGCCCTGGCCAGGGCGACCAGCTTGCCGTCGACATCGGCCACCTCGGCAGGATCTTCATCGATGATCTCGACCGGCGTCGGACCGCCCTTCTGGAGTCGGGTGAGAATCTCCAGGCCGCGCCGGCCTCGGCCGCGCCGTTGCGCGTCCGAACTGTCGGCAATCCGCTGCAGCTCGTCGAGGACGAAATGCGGGATGATCAGGCGGTGGTACAGGAAGCCCGATTCGACGATATCCGCAATGCGGCCGTCGATGATTGCGCTCGTATCGACCACGACCTGGGTCTCGCCTCCGTGGGTGTTCGGAGCCTGCCCCTCGCTTCGCCGGACGAACCCGGCGGCCTCGGCGGCAGCGACCAGGTCCTCGCGCTTGGCGACCGTCAGGCCGACCATCCCGAAGCCGAAACAGATCGAGACGCCGATGGGCAGGTACTGGCCGAAGGGCGCAGGCAGATCTGAGAGCGGGAGACCCAGAAGCAGCCCGATCAACAGGCCGATCACCAGGCCCGCGACGGAAGCAACGAACTCCGCGGTGGACATCTCCTGAACGGCGCGGACCAGCCGTCCGGCGGGGATCACGGTCAGATACGGGAGCAGCAGGAACCCGACCGAAACCCAGGCAACGACCCAGATTGGAATCAGAAGGGCCGGAGACCCTGTCCTTTCGAATGGGGCCTCCTCGGCCAGGACGAACCCCAACCCGACCAGGGCGCCAAAGGCGCCCCCAAGCAGCCGAATGATCCGGATCATGATTACACGCCTTGCGACGAAGCGGATGGATGAATGCGGATGGATATCGCTTTCGTCCCAGTCAGCCTAGCATCGCCACCCATACCTCGCCAGACCCCGGCCGTGGTTTCGGCGTGTCGGCCCGCCGCCGTCGCTAACGGCGACCGAGCGGACCCGGACCGGCGGAGGGCGCGGGAGTGCCGATGAGGTCTGCGGACGGGGCATCGGCAGAGTCTTCGGGGCTGTTCCGGTTTCCGGCGAGCGACGGTCCCGCCCCCACAGCGCGACCGATGGCTTCTCGCAGGTTCGCCACCGCGACTACCTCGATGCCGGTCACGCTCGGCGGATCGCTCCGACGCGACCCTGGTACGACGGCGATCCGGAAGCCGAGGCGCGCCGCTTCGCGCAGCCGCCGCTCCAGGCCGGGCACGGGTCGCAGCTCGCCCAGCAGCCCGACCTCGCCCACTGCCACCAGTTCCCGCGGAACCGGCCTGTCGCGGAGTGAAGACGCCAGGGCCAGACACAGCGGCAGGTCCAAGCCCGGATCGGCCAGTTCCAGGCCGCCCGCCAGGTTGGCATAGACATCGTGGCTGCCCAGACCGACTCCCGCTCGTCGGCCGAGCACGGCCACGAGCAACGCCAATCGGTTCGTGTCGATGCCGGACGCGGTGCGCCGTGGACTGCCGTATCCACCCGGCGCTACCAGCGCCTGAACCTCCACGAGCAAGGGACGCGTGCCCTCAAGCGTGGCGCCGGCGACGCTGCCGGGCGCATGCTCGTCGGCAGTGGCGAGAAAGGCCCGGCCCGGATCGGAGACCTCCACCAGCCCTCGCTCGGCCATCTCGAAGACGCCTACTTCCTCGGTCGAGCCGAACCGGTTCTTCGTGGCCCGCAGCAGCCGCAGCGTAGCCGTCCGCTCGCCCTCGAGGTACAGGACCGCGTCGACGAGATGCTCGAGTGTCTTGGGCCCGGCCAGCGAGCCGTCCTTCGTGACGTGGCCCACGAGGATCACGGCGACGCCGTCCTGCTTTGCCATCTCCATGAGTCGCATGGCGCACTCGCGGACCTGGCCCACACTGCCCGCGGGTCCCTCGAGCTCGTCCGTGGTGACGGTCTGTATCGAGTCGACGATCAGCACAACGGGCCGTGCCTCGCGTGTCAGTTCCACGATCCGCCCGACGTCGTTCTCCGCCACAACCGAGATACGATCCGCGACGGCGCCCTCCAGCAGGTCGAGGCGGCCCGCGCGCAGGCGCACCTGCCCGGCCGACTCCTCACCGGTCGCGTAAAGGACCTCGCCGCCCGAGTCCCCGGAGCCCAGCGCCAGCCCGGCCGCGGCCTGCAGCAGCAGGGTGGACTTGCCGATGCCAGGCTCGCCGCCGAGCAGCACCGCCGACCCTGGAACCAGGCCGCCGCCCAGGACACGGTCCATCTCTCCGACGCCGGTCGGAATCCGGATCGGCTCGGCCTCGCGCAAGCCGCTAAGCGACTGGGGCGTCACCGCTCGAGCGGCCGGACCGGCCCCAGGACCGGTTCGCCGCCGCACGTCCCCAACTCGTACGACGGTCTCGACCAGGGTATTCCAGGCGCCGCACGTGCGGCACTGGCCCTCCCAGCGGAGATGGGCAGCGCCGCACGTCTGGCAGATGTAGCGACTCTGCTGGCGGGCCACCCCTCGGCCTCGGCTCAGCGAGCGACTTCGACGGGCTGCTTCTCCTCGGCCGGGCCTATCTCCAGACCGGCCTCGGAGCCCTTGTCCACGACGATGTTCGTGCCGTGGGCGTACGTACCGAGCAGCAGCTGCTCGGCCAGGACGTCCTCCACCATGTTCTGGATGACGCGACGCAGCGGCCGCGCACCGTAGGCGACGTCGTAGCCGATCTTGATGATGTGGTCCTTGGCAGCCTGCGTAACCTCGAGGCTCATGCCCTGGGCCCGCAGTTGCTCGCGTACGCGGGCCAGCATCAGATCGACGATCAGCCGGATCTCGTCGACCGTGAGCGACCGGAAGACCACGGTCGCGTCGATGCGGTTCAGGAACTCCGGCCGGAAGGTTTGCTTGAGCTCCTTGTCGACCTTCTCGCGCATTAGATCGTGCGAGGCCGTGGCGCGCGCTTCGTCGGTGTCGCCCTGGACGCGGAACCCGAGCGACGAGTTGGTCTGGAGCTGCCGGGCGCCCAGGTTGCTGGTCATGATGATGATGCAGTTGCGGAAGTCGACCCGCCGCCCCTTGGCGTCCGAGAGGTGCCCGTCTTCGAGGATCTGCAACAGCATGTTGAAGACCTCGGGGTGGGCCTTCTCGATCTCGTCGAGCAGGATGACGGCATAGCTCTTGCGGCGGACCGCCTCGGTGAGCTGGCCGCCCTCGTCGAAGCCGACGTAGCCGGGAGGCGCGCCGACCAGTCGGCTGACGTTGTGGCGCTCCA
>PMNU01000094.1 GCA_003165675.1 Chloroflexota bacterium | reverse complement strand
GCGGGCAGAACGGTGAGGCAGCCGGCGAGCACGATGGCGGCCGCGACCGCCGGCGAGAGCGCGCCCGTTCCCAGTCCGAGCGAGGCGGCCGCTGCCGGCAGACCGAGCTGGGCGGCCGCCGCCAGGCCGAATCCGCTCCACGATGGGCGGGCCACGACCCGGCTTGCAGCCAGATGGATCGCCAGGGCGCAGCCGGCCATGACCACAGCCAGCAGGATGGCCGACGGGTCGCCGGCCAGGGCCCGGAGATCGAGCTGCGAGCCAATGAGCACGAAGAAGGCCGGGACGAAGAACCCCTCGGCGATGCCCGAGAGCTGCACCTCGAGACGGGTCGGCTCGCGGAGCCGAGCCAGGACGAGGCCCGCCCCGAAGCCGGCGAGGAGCGTCGAACCGCCGGTCCGAGTGGCGATCAGCGAGAGGACGACGAGTATGAGCAGCGTCACCCGAAGCTGAAGCGCCCAACCTCGTGTCTGCGAACGATCTCGCATCGTCAGGGCAAGCTGGGAGTTCTCTACCCGCTCGCCGAGCCACAGGGCGGCGACGGTGCCGGCCACGATCAGCGCGTCGCCGCCGAGCGCCTCCGGGATCTTCGCGGCCCCGATCAGGGTGAGGGGCATGAGGAGGACGGTCAGAGCGTCGGCCAGGGGGATCCAGACGAGCAGCAGCCCAACCCCCGGCCCGAGCAGGCCGCGCTCTTCGAGGATCGGGAACGCGACGGCGGCCGAGCTTCCGGCAAGGAGGACCGGGAACAGGAGCACGGGGGCGCCCGGCTCGAGGACCGCACCGATGACCAGCCCGACCGGCACCGAGAGGAGGGCTACAACGCCGGCCGCGATCACACCCGCCCGAACGTTTGCGCGGAGGCCAGGAGCCCGCAGGTCAACGTGGGAGCCGGCCACGAGCATGAGCATCGCGAACCCGAGGCCGTAGATGAGGGCGTTGGCGGGAGTCGTGGCATCGATCAAGCCCAGGCCCGAGCGGCCGATGGCAATGCCGGCGATCAGCTCCCCGATCACGGCCGGAATGAGGGGCCGTCGCCCGGATGCCAGGAGCGGCCCGACGAGTCCGGCCACGATGAGGACGAGCAGGGGTTCGAACATCAGCGGTGACGACGGCGGTGGGTGCACATGGCGGGGATGCTCGTTCGGACGGTGCCTCCCGTCAAGCGGATCGCGCACGCGTCTGATCGCGCACGCGCCGCCATCGCGCCGAGCGCTCGCGGTCGGTTCCCGTTGTTCCAGCGCGGGCGGCAACTCGGCCCTTCTCTCGGGCGCCGGTCGGCGGAGTATGCTGTTTGCGGACTTGTGTAGTCGTAAGGGCGTGGTCGGCCAGCACCGCCGACACGGTTAACGTCATCTTCGATGTGACCGGCTACTTCGCGAACTGACGCGAGGCGGCCGGCCGGACGTGTTCGTGGCTGAGGAGACAGGCTCCGGCATGGGACCGCCCGGTCGCAGAGCGATTCCGCTGAGCCACGACGGGCGTGACCGGCCGTACCTGCTCCAGATTCCGCTATCGGACGCCGGTGACAAACCCATGCCGCTCGTTCTGGAGCTTCATGGGCGCGGCATCGATGCTGTCCGATTCGACCAGATGACCGGCTTCGGAGCTCTGGCCGACGAGGCCGGCTTCGCGCTCGCCCTGCCCAGTGCAATCGGCGAGATCTGGAACGATGGCCGAGACCCGGCCTCGGACGTGAGCGGGCCGGACGACGTCGGCTATCTGGCTGCCCTCATGGACGACGCGGCCGCTCGCCTCTCAATCGATCCGCGGCGCATCTACGTCGTGGGCATGTCCAACGGCGCCATGATGACCGCCCGGCTCGCCTGCGAGCTGGCCGGACGCATCGCCGCCGTTGCGCAGGTGGCGGGCACGGCCGCGGCCGGCATCGCGGCGACCTGCCGACCGGCTCGCCCCGTGCCAATCCTGAACATCCACGGCAGCGCCGACGACTACGCCCCTTACGAGGGCGGAATGCGACACAGCCTGCGCGGCCGGGTGGTGTTCAGACACGCCCGCGGTCCTGCCGTCGGGGTCGACGACTGGGCCCGATTCTGGGCGGCCGCCAACGGCGCGCTCGAGGGCCCGGTGGCAAGCGCGCTCCCGCCCGACACGACGATCCGAACGTGGCGCGGCCCCACGCCGTCCTCCGACGTGGTGTTCTATCGGATCGAACGCGGCGGCCACACCTGGCCGGGCAGCCGTCTTGCCCTGCCTGCCTTCCTGTTCGGACGCACGAGCCGTACGTTCGATGCGACCAGGGTCAGCTGGGATTTCCTGGCCTCGCACACAACTCCTTGACGCGGGGCTCGGCGCGAGGGGCACTACGGCGGCACGGGCCCGCAGCGGTACGCGGCGGCGGTAGTGGCACGGCGGCGGCCTCTGCGCCCGGCTCAGTCGCTCGGTTGGGGCAGAGGTGTCGCTGGGGCCCGGTGGCCCGGCCGGCTGGGCCCTCGGATCAGGCTGGTGACGATGCCCACGCAGCATACGATGGCCGCCACCACGAACGCGTCGTGGATGGCGCCGGCCAGCGCAACGGTCCGCATGGCGGCGGTGGGCGCGCCGGCGCCCTGCTCCGACAGATGGACGGGCAGCCGTGTCGCCACGATCGCGGCGCTCAACGCGATCCCAAGCGCCTGGCCGTTGACGCGCATCTGGGCCAGCGTGCCGGACGCAATCCCAACTCGCGGCCTCGGAACAGAGCCGAGAACGGCGCTGCTGTTGGGGCTCATGAACATGCCCTGGCCCAGGCCGAGAAGAACCAGGCGCCAGACGAGGTCCGGCAGGGTGAAGTCCACGGGGATCTGCGTCAGGCTCAGAAGGCCCAGGGCCATGATCGCCATCCCCGCGCTGGCAAGGATGCGTGGGCCGAAGCGATCCGAGGCCACGCCGCTGAAGGGCGCGACCACGGCCATAGTGATCGGCACCGGAGTGAGCAGCAGGCCGGCCTCGATGGGCGAGAAGCCGCGCCCCTGTTCCAGCAGGAACGGCAGCAGGAAGGTGGCGGTGAACAGGCCGGCAAATGCCACGACCACGCTGGCCAGACCGGCGGAGAANNATTGCCGGGCTGGTCCAGCCCCACTCCTGACCATCGCTGAGAGCCAGCAGCAGAGCGAACAGGGCAACGCCGGAGAGCGCGGCCCCTTTGACGTCGAACGACTGGTCCTTGCCTGGCGTCTCGGCCGGCAGCACGCGGGCCGCCCAGACGATCGCCAGCAACCCGATCGGCACGTTGATGAGGAAGATCGCCCGCCAGGTGGCAACCTGGGTGAGTATGCCGCCCAGTGCGGGGCCCAGGCTGAGGCCTATCGAGACGCTGACGCCGTTGAGGCCCAGGGCGCGTCCGCGCTCACGGTCGTGAAAGGTATGAGCCACGATCGCGGGGCCCATCGCCATGAGCATCGCCGCGCCCACACCCTGGACGACGCGAAAAGCTACCAGCGCCGAGGCGCTCGGAGACGCCCCGCACAGGACGCTCGCCAGCGTGAAGATCGCGAAGCCGACCAGGTAGACGCGCTTGAAGGTCAGGACCTCGCCCAGACGGCCGAAGGGCAGCAGCAGACTGCCGACGACCAGCAGATAGGCGACGACGACCCATTCGACCGTCGTCAGATCGATCCGAAAGTCGGCCTGCATCGCCGGCAGGGCAATGTTGACGATGCTTCCGTCGAGCGTCGACATGAGCGAGCCGAGCGACACGCTCGTCAGAATGAGCCACTTTCGTTCCATCGGGTCCCTTGATCGAGCGATCGAATCCGCCGTCCAGCGCCGTCCGCCCGACGCTGCTCGCCAACCCTAAGGGATGCGGCCGATGTGGATCCTCAACCTCGGCCGCGCCAGATCCCAACCTGGTCGAAAGTCATCGGCACATCCACCAGGATCAGCTCGCTCTTTTCGCGGGCGGCGATGCGCAACTCGGGCTGGTCCGTGACCTTGGCCGCATCGCCACTCGCCACAGCCTGGTCATCGAACGTCGCGGCCCCGCCGATCAGGTACGCGTACAGGCCGCGGCCTGCCCCGATCGCATGGGCGACCGCCGTGCCCGGATCCAGCGATGCCAGGTACACCGCGGCATTCTGGTGCACCTTCACGACGTCGCCTCCCTCCGGCCCGACAACCTTGAGAAGCCGGTTCGTGCGGTCCTCGAGGGTGAAGACCCGCTGCTCCACCTCGGGCCGCAGGTCGGCCGTGTCGGGCAGAATCCAGATCTGGATGAAGCGCATCGGCTCGGTCTTCGAGGCATTCTGCTCCGAGTGGAGCGCCCCCGAGCCGAGCGTCATCCGCTGCACCGATCCCGCCGGCAGCGGTCCGTAGGCGCCGCCGACATTGTCCTCGTGCCCGAACGAACCCTCGACCACGTAGGTGAGCCCTTCGACGTCGCGGTGCGGGTGGAGCGGCCAGATGGCCCCGGGAATCAGGCGATCGTCGTTGAACACGCGCATTGCGCCGAAGCTGTCGTTCTCGGGGTCCCGGTAGCGATCGAACGAGAAATGCCAGCGAGCGCGGAACCAGCCGCCCTCGTTATCGTAGATGTCAGTGTCGCGTCGGATTCGAATCAACTGGCGCCTCCGCGTAGAACCCTATGCCATCCACGGCCGCACGCCGACTTGTCGCGGCGCGCGGATCGACGGCTGAAATCCAGAGCGATCCACCTCCGGCGCGGTCCCCAAGCTACCGCAGGCCCCACTCCGCCGAAAGGTCGAGGACGTGCTGGCCCGCCTCCGCCTGGAGAACCTGGGCCTGGGCGTCTGAGACGCCGCCGTGGAAGCTCAACCCCTCCGGGCTTTGTCGGAAGATGGAGGCGTAGAAGACGCACGCGGCCAGGTACGTGCCCGCCTGCGTCGGATGGATGCCGTCGTCCTGCCACATGCTTATCTCGGGGTGGTCGTGGCGGACCATGTACCACGTGTATCCAACCGGGGCCACCGGCACGTGCAGTTGCTGAGCTATCTCGATGTAGGCGGCGTCGATCTGCTGTTGCATCGATTCGTAGGTGGGCATTCCGGCGGTGGGCTCGCCGTCCTTGTGGGCCCACGTCATGAAGAGCATCGGCACCGCCCCGGCCGCTTCGGCTTTCCCGGAGAGCGTCTGGGCCGCCGGGTACATGTAAGCGCGTCCGGCGGCGGTGTCGGGCGTGTCGCTCTGTTCCTGGAGGACCACGTACGTCCAGCCCTGCGAGGCGATCTTACCGAGAGAATCGGGTGAGGCCGCGTGCTGGGCGAGCGTCTCGCCGCCGTTGGCGACCATGGCGACCTGAGCCGGCCGCCCGCCCGACTGGGCAAGCTGGGCGAAGGTCGCCGGCAGGTCGTTGACGTACGTGAAGCTATTGCCCAGGAAGAGGACTCGGGTGCAGTTCCCGGACGCGGCTCCGCTACCGCAGGTTGGTCCGGCCGCGCCGCTGCAGCCGACCGCGAGCACCATGGCGGCGGCGCCTAGCAGCCGGGCCGCGGTTCGAGCGATGGACGGGGCGAATTCGAGCATCGCCTGAAGTATCGGTCCGGCGAGCGAATACCGGAACCAGGCCGCGCGTTTCAATCCCAGCCGCGGACTCCGGCGGCCGTCCCAGCCACGGGCTTCGGGCGCTGGGACGGCCGCTGCTTCCGGCCGTCGCCGGGCAGGCCAAGGGGCGTGCAGCGGGGCNNCGGGGCGTGCCTCGACCCCGGCCGCTTGCCCGCGCCGTGAGGGTAGCCGCTAAGGCTGCCACGCCTCGGAGCTGATCACGGCCGCAGTTCCGGATGCGTAGCAGGTGGGCACAGGCGCAACTCCGTCCGCCGGCGCCACGATCCTCCCAAGACCGAACGGCTCCACCATGGCGACCTGGAGGTTCTGGGCGGGCGCGGACTTGCACCAGTTGCCCCACTGGGCGATGGTGTTGACCGTGCCGTTGGGAGTCACCGTGTAGACCGGATCGCTCGTCGAGACTTTGGCGGCCGCGGGACCCGAGTCGGCAATTACCGTGCCGCTCCCACTGAGGATCTGGACCTCCGACGTGCCCCGCATGCTGCAGCTGGCCGACGAAGCGTTGGTGGCAGTGACGTGGGCGTAGACGGTACCGGCGCCTGGGTCTCCCACCCAGCTTGTAATCGACAGGCTCAGCTGCGCGCCGGTGCACAGGCCAATCGCGAGCGCCGGTGGCGGGGTCGGTGTCAGCTTGGCCGTCGCCGCGGGAGGCGCGGTGGGTTCGACTGTCGGCCTGGCTGTCGCCGCAGGCGGTGCGGTAGGCGCCGCTGTCGGAGCGACAGTCGGGCCTGCCGTCGGCGCGCCCCCGGTGGTCGGGGCCGCCGTCGGCGTGCCCACAGGCGTGGGCGTGGCCGTCTCGGCAGCCACGGTCGCCATTGAAGCCGCGCTTGGTGTCGCTGCAGACGACGAGCAACCGGCGAGGGCCACGGCCACTGCCACTGCAAGGCCGACCGCCACGGCAATTCGGCGCCACGTCTCGAGTGCACCGCGAGGGAGCGCGTCCGCCCCTGACATCAAGCTGAACATGCTCTTCCTCCACGCCGGTTCGTTCCGGCCGTCCCGGTGGGATTCGTCGGAAACGACGATGCCGGATTGTCACAGCCGCCCTCGGGCGCGGACAGGGGAACGCATCAAAGGCCTGGTGTGTGAGACGCCCGACCCACAGGCCGGGCCGGACCCCTCGTATCGACTCGGCCGCCATCGCAATCGAGCGCGGTCCGCCGCGAAGGAGATCCGCCGCGACCGTGCCGGCACGATGGACCGGATCCTCAGAAGGGGAGAGAATTCGACTGTCGAGTCGCCATCCGGAGGGCACCGCGTGACCGCAGTCATTCGAACCGAGAAGCTGACCAAGTCCTACGGCTCGCACCGAGGCATCGTGGAGGTCGACCTCGAGGTCCAGAAAGGCGAGGTCTTCGGCTTCCTGGGTCCCAACGGCGCCGGTAAGACGACCACCATCCGCATCCTGCTCGACCTGATCCGGCCGACCAGCGGCAAGGCCTTCGTCTTCGGCATCGAGTCGTCCGCGGATCCGACAGCGATCCACCGGCGGATCGGCTACCTGCCCGGCGAATTTGCGCTGTACGACCGACTGACCGGCGGGCAGACGCTCGAGTACTTCGGCAACCTGCGCGGCGGGGTCGACAAGGCCTACCAGGCCGGGCTCATCGAGCGCTTCGACCTGGATCCCAGCCGCCGCTTCCGCGAGTACTCGAAGGGCAACAAGCAGAAGGTCGGCCTCGTGGCGGCGCTCCAGAACCGGCCCGAGCTTCTGCTCCTCGACGAGCCCACCTCCGGCCTGGATCCGCTCGTCCAGCAGACCTTCTTCGCGCTGATGCGGGAGTCGGTCAAGGACGGCGGCACGGTCTTCCTGTCGAGCCACATCCTGAGCGAGGTAGAGCGGAGCTGCGACCGCGTCGCCATCATTCGGGACGGCCGAATCGTCCGCGAGGACCGCGTGGATGCGCTGCGTGACCTGGCCCACCACCAGGTGGAGTTGCGATTCGCCGGCGATCCACCGGCGGCCGAGTTCACAAGCATCGCCGGCGTGAGCGACGTGCAGGTCGAGGATCACCTGCTAAGGCTGCGTGTCTTCGGTCCGATAACGCCCGTCGTTCAGGCCGCGGGCAGGCTTGGAGTGACCGACTTCCTGAGCCGCGAGCCCAGCCTCGAAGAGACGTTCCTGGCTCAGTACGGCCGCGAGACCGCCGGGGCACCGGCGGGCGAGGCTCCTGCTGCCGAGGTGAAGTGATGGCCGTTCAGGCTGGCAGCCCGCCTCTCCAGCGGGCGCCCGCCGTTCCCCTCTTCAGCCGCCTGTACGGCTTCGGCAGCATCTATGCCAAGACGATCCGCGACTCGCGCCTGGCATTCATCATCGTGGCCGGTCTTCTGGGCGGAATCATGCTGACCGGCTGCGAGGCGTTCGGGGCTGCCTATTCGACGCCCGCATCGCGCCTGGACCTTCAGAACGTAATCAACAACATCCCGGACGCGATGAAGGGGCTCCTGAACAACCCCGTCAACGTCCAGACGCTGGGCGGTTCCCTGTCCTGGAAGTACGGGCCGATCTTCGGGCTGGTCGCCGGGCTCTGGTCGATCGTCGCGCTCTCCGGAACCCTGGCCACGGAGGCGCAGCGCGGCAGCATGGATATGGTCGCCGCGGCGCCCTTCGGCAAGCGCCGGATCGCGCTGGAGAAGCTCGCCGCTCACGTGACCGGCATGGTTGGGGCCATGGCCTTCCTGGCCGTCGTCACCTGGGCCGGAAGCGCGGCCTTCGGCACGCTACCCGGCGACGAGATCCCGCTCGGTGCGGCCATCGGCTTCGCGGTGTGGGTTGGGCTCATCGGCCTGGTATCCGGTTCTGTGGCCTGGGCTCTCGCGCCACTGGTGGGCCGGGCCGGGAGCGCGGGCGTGGCCGGCGCCGTCATGCTCGGCGGCTACGTTGTGAGCGGCTATTCGACCTCGGTTCCGGTGCTTCGGGCACCCGCCAACCTGACGTGGTTCCACTGGACTGCCGGGCACGTGCCCCTGGCCGGTCAGTTCGACTGGCTCTCGCTGGTGCCGGTGGCAGTAATCGCCATCGTCCTCTTCGGTGCGGGCATCGTCGCGTTCGATCGGCGCGATCTCGGTTCCACAAGCGCCATCCCGATCCCCGCCATGCCGGGCTTTCTGCTCGGAACCCGGGGCCCGGCCCGTCGCGCCTTCGGCGAGCGACTCCCGCTGGCCCTGGCCTGGGGCATCGGGCTGGCCATCTACGCGGCGATGATCGCCGCATCCAGCCGATCCTTCGCGGACGAGATCTCGAACTCGCCCGACACTTCCAGGCTCTTCACTACGATCTTCAAGGGTTACGACATCACCACCGGCGGCGGCTTCCTGCAGCTGCTCTTCGCCTACATGGGTTACCTGATAGCCGGTTTGGGAGCCGCGACGCTCGTCAACGGCTGGGCCTCCGACGAGAACGGGCGGCGGCTCGAGCTGCTGCTGGCCAGCCCAATGGGCCGAGCCCGCTGGGCCATCGCGGGCGGCATCGGAGTCTTCGCCGCGATCGCCGTGATGACCCTCATCGCCATGCTGGGTATTGCCGTCGGGGTTGCGTCAGCCGGAGGCGACGTGGCAACGCCTGTCATTGGTGCGCTGATTCTCGGGCTGTACGCTGGGGCGGCCGCCGGCGTGGGCTTCGCCGTGGGCGGCGTCTTCCGCAACACGATCGCCGGCGAGGCAACGGCGCTGTTCGTCGTCGCCACATTCCTGGTCGACTTCCTTGCGCCGCCGCTTAATCTGCCCGATTGGCTCCATCAACTGGCGCTGTCGGCCCATCTCGGCCAGACGATGATCGGAAGCTGGGATCCGGCGGGCGTCGTCGCCTGCCTCGTCTTCGCAATAGGCGGCCTGACCCTGGGCAGCATCGGCATGAGGCGTCGCGACATAGCTTGACGGGGCGGTCCGTAGTCACCCGCAGTCGATAGATCGCCGGGAAGAGCCGCGTGCAGCCGCCTCCGCTCGGAGCCGCCGCGCCCCTTCGCGCCCCGCCCGCGCGTGGCACTCGGCCGATCACCACTCCTCCGGCCCGCCCTCACGATTCCTTCACATGCGATCGCCAGTCTTGAAGTTGAGATTGGCGACCGCTCCCGGCCGATCACGCAGACATCGGGAGCTCCATCGCACAGGAGATCGAGATGCGATACGGAGGCGGCTTCCGAGTTCTGGCCGCATTGCTGCTGCTCGGGTTCATCGGGCTAATCACCGCCGGCGCCTATGGCTTCGGCTTCGCCGCGGGTTCGGCTTCGACCGCGACGGCCGCTCCGGCCTGGGCTTACGGCGGAGCGTTCGGGGCGGGGAACGTCATCGGTTTCTTGGTGACGATCCTCATCTTGATCGTCCTGTTCCGACTGATCGCGCTGGCCTTCTTCGGCCATCACCGTCGGGCGTGGGCACGTCACGGCTACTGGGGGCACGGCTACTGGGGAGCCGACGGCGATGCAGATCGCGGCGAGCCGGGCGGCTGGCACGGCGGGCCGGGAAGCCGGCCGGGCAGCTGGCCCGGCGGCTGGCACCGAAGCGAGTGGCGCGAGGTCGGGCAGGCTGCCTTCAACGACTTCCACAGCCGCGCGCACAGCGCGGACGCGCCCGCAACCGGCGAAGGCCCCAAGCCGGCCGCGAGCTAGCGGCGCCCGGACCGTCGAACGGCGGCGGCGAAGCCATCCACTCTGACGCGAAACCAGTCTCGCGGAGCGAAACCGGCCGTAGCCGAGCGGAGCCCGACCATGGTCGACATTGAGTTCGAACGGGCGAGAGGGCGGAGACAGTACGTTTTCGCCCTCGGGCCGACACTCCACGCCGTACGATGAGGCCATCGTGAAGACCGTCCTGGTCGTCGACGACGAACCCCGCATAGTCGAGCTTGCTCGCGACTACCTCGAGCATGCCGGCTTCCGCGTGATCACGGCCGCGGATGGCCCGTCTGCGTTGACCGCCGTCCGCGTTCGCAAACCGGACGTGCTCGTTCTCGACCTCGGCCTGCCCGGCATGGACGGTCTGGACGTGGCTCGGGCGATCCGGCGCGACTCCACCTTGCCCATCATCATGCTGACCGCTCGCGACGACGAGCTGGACCGGGTCCTCGGGCTGGAGATCGGCGCGGACGACTACGTCACCAAGCCCTTCAGCCCGCGCGAGCTGGTGGCCCGTGTCAGAGCCATCCTTCGACGGGTCGACCGCCAGGGGGAGCCGAGTGATCGAATCGAGGTCGGCGGCGTCTCCATCGACATCGCTCGGATGCGCGTCGCGGTGGCCGGTCGGACGGTCGAGCTGACGCCGACCGAATTCCAGCTGCTGGTCACTCTGGCCCGCCAGCCCGGTCGCATCTTCACGCGATCCCAGCTGCTCGACTCCATCCACGGCGTGGCCTTCGAATCGTACGAGCGAGCGATCGACGCTCACGTCAAGAACCTGCGCCGCAAGCTCGAGAACGACCCCGGCCGACCGCGGTACCTGCTGACCGTCTACGGCGTGGGCTATCGATTCGCCGAGGAGCCCGAGTGAGCCAGCCCGAGAGGCAGAAGCCGCTCCGGGGACGCCGGCTCCGATCCGCCCGTCGCGGCTACTGGCGTGCGCTCGAGCGCGAGGCCGGCCAGGTGGACGCGATCCGCCCCGACGATCCAGGCCCGGGCGGGCACTTCAGGCGACGCAGCCAGTGGCTTCGAAGACACCGATCGCGCCCGGGATGGTGGCCCGAGGACGAAGCCTGGCCGCCGACGTCGGAGTTCCCCTGGCACAAGGTTCGGCGAAGCTTCTTGGTCCGGTTCGCCATCGGCGTAGCGTTGATCTTCCTGCTCGTGGTCCTCGGCCCGATCCTGCTGATCGGCGACCTGCTGTCGATGGCCGGCCTGCCTGCCCCGGCTCCGGCGATAGTCGCGATCTTGATCGTGACCATCGTGTTCATGGCCCTCGGCAGCACGGCTCGCGGGGCGCGGCGGTTCGCGCTTCCATTCGGGGATCTGATCGAGGCGACGGGCAGGGTTGAGGCGGGCGACTACAGCGCCCGGGTCTACGTGCCCCGGCGGGGCATGCGCGAGATGCGCTGGCTGACCGAGGCGTTCAACTCGATGGCCGCTCGCCTCGAGACGGACGAGCGACAGCGGCGCACCCTCCTCGCCGACGTCAGCCACGAGCTGCGCACGCCGCTGGCCGTCCTGCGCGGCGAGCTCGAGGCGATGATCGACGGCGTCCACCCCATCGACGAGGCCCACCTGACCGCGGCCGTCGACCAGGTCGCGATGCTGACCAAGCTCGTGGAGGACCTCAGAACCCTGGCTCTGGCGGAGGCGGGCACGCTGACGCTGCGCAAGGAGCCCACGGATCTGACGATCCTGGCTCAGGAGGCGGTCACTTCGTTCGACGGACTCGCGGCGGCGGCCGGAGCGCGTCTGCAGGTGCAGATGCCCGGCGAGATGCCGCTCGTGGACTTGGATCCGCTCCGGATTCAGCAGGTGATCGGCAACCTCGTTGCCAACGCCCTCCGATACGCGCCTACCGGGAGCGTCGTCACGGTCGCCGGCGAGGCACGACCGAAGTCGGTCGTCGTGTCGGTCACCGACGCGGGCCCCGGCATCGCCCCGGAGCTGCTGCCTCATGTGTTCGAGCGATTCACAAAGGCGGAGGACTCACGCGGTTCGGGCCTGGGCCTGGCAATAGCCCGCCAGCTCGTAGAGGCTCACGGCGGATCGATCAAGGCGGAGCGCCCGAAAGAAGGCGGCACGACAATCTCCTTCGAGCTGCCGATTTAGCCCTGGCCCACCGCTCTCGAGACAACCCGATCCCCGAACCGATTGAGAAGAGGCGGCCGTTTCGGCCGCCTCTCTGCGTTGTCGTGGCTGCGCCCATCGAGCTTCCCGCTCTCCGGGCCAACCTGCGTCAGCTGGGGAGCTGCCCGAGGGTCAAGCTGATCGTCGCCGTGGTGCCAGCCTGGTGCTGCACCTTGAGCTGGACGGTGTCTCCAGGGTGACGGGCCGCGACAGCGTCGATCAGCGTCGCGCTATCGGGCGTTAGAGTGCCGTCGATCGAGAGGACCAGATCGCCGACCGCAAGCCCTGCTTTATCGGCGGGACCGCCGGACAAGACCTGCACGATCACCGGGCCGTCGGTTCCATCGCGCAGCTGCACGCCCATGTAGGCGCGGCCGGAGTTGGTCACCTTGCCGGAGGCGATGAGCTGGTCCGCGATGGTCTTTGCGCGGTCGCTCGAGATCGCGAACCCGATCCCGGGGGCGCTTCCGCCGAGCTGCGGGTCGGTGGCGGCGAGAGTCGGAATGCCCACGACCTGACCATTGAGATCGACGAGGGCGCCTCCGCTATTGCCCGGGTTGATGGCGGCGCTGGTCTGGATGACGTCTGGCAGAGCGTTGCCGTTGGGCTCGCTTACCTGCCGGCCCAGAGCGCTGACGATGCCTTCGGTGACGCTCGACTGGAGTCCGAGCGGATTGCCCATGGCCAGCACGAAATCGCCCACGGAGAGCTGGGCCGAGTCGCCGAACGACGCCGGCGTAAGTCCAGTGGCGCTGATATGGATTACCGCGATGTCGTCGGGTGTGTAGGTGCCGACCAGCGTCCCGGGGTACGTGTGGCCGTTCGACAGGGTGACGGTGAACGTTGTCGCCGTTCCGACGACGTGTGCGTTGGTGACTATGTCGCCCTTGCTGTCATAGATGACGCCGGAGCCAAGGCCCGAGTCGGTTTGGATCTCGACGACGGCCGGGCTGACCTGCTTGATGACGGCGACCATTTGATCCTGCAGCGACGTGGCTGCGCCGGACGCCGCCACTGTCGATGTCGCGGGCGTGGACGTGGCGTCAGGCAGCACGGCCGGAACGGTCGTCACCTGGGTCGGGGCCGCGGTTGCGGCTGCGGTCGCGGTCTTGGCCGTGGTCGCTCCGAGATCCGCGACCACTCGCGTCGTGTTGCTCGTGGCGGTTGCACTGCACGCCGCCAGGACCAGGGCCAGGATTGCAAGCAAAGCCGTTGGGGCGGCGACGCGGCGACGAACTCGCCTCGAATCGGACATCGTAAGAACCTCCTGATGCCGCTCTATGCGAACCCTGCGGCATCGAACCGAGGAGCATGGTCACCCTGCGGACTGAAACCGACCTGAAGCCGCAGCCGCGCCGACTGCACGCTCGTGGAGACCCCGGAATGTCCCGAGGGATGAGCCCGGCGCTCAGGCAGTCGGTGGCTCGGACGGAGCGTGGGAGGACTCCGCCTGGCTGAAGCATGTTGATTCGAAGACGAAGAGCTGGGTCGACGGGTCGCGCCAGGCGTCCTTGGGAAGATTGGCCTTGCGGCAGACCGCGTCGAGCATCTGGCTCGCGTCCCAGCCCATCTCGGTCGCGACCTGAGGAAGCAACAACGCCCGGCGCATGCCCCGCTCGACGACGATGCCATGGCGCCCCGCCACGAAGCCGGCCGGGTCGGGCAGCGGGACCGGCGGGTCGAGGACCGACACCTCGAGTTCAAGGGCCGGCAGCTCCGACTCGTCGACGGGCAGGAACCGCGGATCGTCTAGGGCGGCTGCAGCGGCCGCCTCGCGGACGTTGATCCAGAGCGGGACATCGAATCGCATGAGACCGATGCAACCGCGCAGTTCGCCCCGCTCGTGGATCGTTACGAAGGCCGCGGCGGGCTCGTTCAGGGCGGCGGGCGGCTGGCCCAGCGCCGCGCCGGCGGGCGCGCCCCGGCGGACGGCCGCGTCGATCGACAGGCGGGCGATGTCCAGGAGTAGCCGCTGGTCCGATCTGTCGAGTTGCTTCACTTGATGCCTCACTGCTTGCCCAGGAGGCTACGCTCCCGCCGCCTCGATGCCAGAGTCGAATGGCGCATTCTTTGCGGATGGGCGGGGACGGGGATCGGCCAGCCGTGCTTGTCCTGGGCGCGCCGGCCCTTCGGGTGCGCCCCTCGCGGGGGGGCAGGCACCTCGGGCCGTTCGGCCCTTTGCCTGACCCCGGCGCGAGACGAGCATGAACCGCGAGGACTCGTCCAGTGCGACCTTTCGCCCCAATCCAATATCCGTCCGCCGACCCGGCCACGCCCGCCATACTGGCAGTGGCGGAGGCCGATGGCGCCGTTCGCTGCATCGCCTGCGCCCATCGTTGTCTTGTCCGGCCCGGCCGGGCCGGCATCTGCCACGTCCGCGAGAACCGCGACGGCGAGCTCGTCACGCTGGTGTTCGGGCAGGCCGTGGCCGCCAACGCCGACCCGATAGAGAAGAAGCCGCTCTTCCATGTCTACCCGGGCAGCGTGGCCTTCTCCATCGCGACTCGAGGCTGCAACTTCCACTGCCTGCACTGCCAGAACTGGGCCATCTCGCAGGTCGAGCGGAACGGGCCGGCGGCGCCATCCTTCAGCCTTGCACCGGCACGCGTCGTGTCGGCTGCGCTCGCCGCAGGCTCACGCAGCATCGCCTACACCTACACCGAGCCGACGGTCTTCATCGAGTACGTGCTGGAGACGGCCCGGCTCGCCCGCGAAGCCGGGCTGGCGAACGTTCTGGTCACGAACGGCTACCAGACGCCCGAGGCGCTCGACCTCCTGGGGCCGCTCGTCGGGGCCGCGAATGTCGACCTCAAGTCATTCGACGACCGATTCTACCGGCGGATCTGCGGGGCGCGGCTGGCGCCGATCCTGGCGACGCTCGTCGGCATGCGCGAGCACGGAATATGGCTCGAGGTGACGACCCTGCTGATCCCGAGCCTCAACGACGAGTCCGACTCGCTCGCGGCGCTGGCGCGCTGGATCGTGGCCGAACTCGGGCCGGAGACGCCCTGGCACGTAAGCCGCTTCTTCCCGACGTACCGGCTGACCGACCTTGACCCGACCCCAATGTCGTCGATCGAACGGGCAGTGGGGATCGGCCGTGCCGCGGGTCTGCAGCACGTCTATTCGGGCAACATGGGCGACGGCGACGAAGACACTCACTGCGCCGGCTGCGGCGAAACCCTGATCCGTCGTCGCGGCTTCAGCGCCACACCGGCCCCGGCTCTGGTTGGTGGGCAATGTGCGCGCTGTGGGCGCGTCCTGGCGGGAGTCGGGCTGGCGGAGTACGGAACTGCGGGGGCAGGGCCACCGACCACTCGGCCTCCGGCGACTCAGTCACCGACCGCTCCGCCACCAACCAGGGGAGACCGAGCGTGAGCGGCAAGCTGCGCCAGCCTGCGGTGGCAGGCACTTTCTATCCGGCCGAGCCGGAGCGGCTCAGCTCGCTCGTGGCCGCTCTGCTGGCGGGTGCGGCGCGTGCGCCTCGGCCGGAGGGCCTGAATCTGGGCTCGGTGGCAGGCCTCCTCGTTCCACACGCAGGGCTCGTCTATTCGGGCGCGATAGCCGCGCTTAGTTGGGCGCTGGCGGGCGAGATCGGCCCGGCCACGATCGTCCTGGCCGGCACGGACCATCAGGCCTGGGCGGCCGGCGTGGGCGTGTGGACCGGCGGGGCGTGGCGGACGCCTCTCGGCGACGCCCCAATAGACGACGGCCTGGCGGCCGCGATCGCCGCTCTCGGCCCGCCCTTCGCCCCGGACGACGCCGCCCACCTGGAGGAGCACTCGCTCGAGATTCAGCTACCGCTGCTGATCCGGGCCTGCCCGGTGGCAAGGATCGTGCCGCTCGCCGTGAGCCCGCGGCTCACGAGCCACGCCCAGGCCGGGGTCATGCTCGGCCGGCTCCTCGCGGAGAGGCGTGCCGCGGGCGAGAGCATCCTGCTCGTGGCCAGCTCGGACATGGCCCACTACCCGCCGGCCCGGGTCTGCGAGGAGACCGACGCCGAGCTGCTCGAACCGTTGCTCCAACTGGACGCCGAGGCGCTTCGCGCCGGCGAGGCCCGCGTGCTTCTGGCCAACCGGCCCGGTCTGGTGTGCGGGCTGTGTGGCATCGATCCCGTACGTGTCGCCCTGACGGCGCTGACCGAGATGGGCGCGGCCCGCGGCATCTTGCTGGGAGCCGCCACCTCGGCCGACGCCGGCGGCGATTCCCGTCGCACCGTGGGCTACGCGGCGGCCGCCTTCGTCTAGACTCGGCGGCATGAGCGCCGACTCCGAGCACTGGGCGGACTACTACGCAGTAACGGTCGAGCGACCGGCCTGGCGGACCGTCCGATTGGCCATCGACAAGTTCCGCCGAGAGGACGAGGCTGCGGTCGGACCGGACGCCAGGGACGCGAACCCGCCCGCACGCCGCTTCGCGGTGGACCTCGGGTGCGGCGCCGGGCGCGACACGCGCGAGCTCCTCCGAGCCGGTTGGCGGGTTCTGGCCGTGGACCGCGAACCCGCCGCCAGAACCACGCTCGAAACCGCCGTCGAGGCGGACTTGCGGGCACACCTCCAGATCCGCATCCAGGACCTCGCCACGGTCCGGGTCCCGCGATGCGATCTCGTCAACGCCAGCCTGTGTCTGCCGTTCCTGGCGCCGGCCGCATTCCACCCGACCTGGGAGCGGATAATCGCCGCCATCGGGCCCGGGGCGCGATTCGCGGCCATGCTGTTCGGCGACCACGACGAGTCCGCATCCGACCCGGAGATGACCTGCCTGCCGCCGGATCGAGTTCGGACGGAACTGGCGGGCTTCGAGGTCGAGCACTGGTCGGTCGAGGAAGACGACCGTCCGACGGCGCTCGGAGAACCGCACCATTTCCACCTGGTGGAGTTCGTGGCCCGCAGGCTCGGTTAGCTCACCGTCCGGGACCGCTCTGGCGACGAGTCGCCAATTCCTGTATACATACGCTCCCTGTTTCAGCCGACGGCTCTGGATGTGGCCGCAGCGGCAACGCAGGCGGCGCGTCGAGGACGTGGCTGCCCGGAACTCAGTGCATTTCCGGAGCAGGTTCTCGAGTCCTACACAAGCCACGGTCAGGCTCGACGGCGAGGTCGACTGCACTCGACGGCCGACCGTTCGATCTCACCAGCGGCAAATGGTCAAGGAGGCACAATGACATCGGAGGTCGCCAGCAGCGCGCCGGCGCACGCCGCGATCGAGGTCAACGCTCGCGCCCGGTTCGAGATTCTGGGCGCCATCATGCTCGCCCTGTTCCTCGGCGCGCTCGATCAGACGATCGTCGGTCCGGTCCTGCCCAGGATCTCGACGGAGCTCAATGGAGCCGACCTCTACACCTGGGTCGTCACGTCGTACCTCGTGACCAGCACCGCCGCCATCCCGATGTACGGCAAGCTGTCCGACTACTTCGGCCGAAAGCCGATGCTCCTGGTCGGCATCGTCCTCTTCCTGATCGGATCGGTGCTGTCCGGCCTCAGCCAGACCATGTGGCAGCTGATCGCGTTCCGGGGCCTGCAAGGTCTCGGCGCCGGCGCACTCTTCCCGATCTCGCTGGCCGTCATAGGCGACCTGTTCACGCCGGCCGAGCGGGGCAAGTACCAGGGACTCTTCGGTGCGGTCTTCGGGGTCGCCTTCCTGGTCGGACCATTCCTCGGCGGCTTCCTCACGGACAATTTGTCCTGGCACTGGATCTTCTTCGTCAACGTGCCGGTCGGGCTGATCTCGCTCTACCTGATCGGCCGGTTGCTGCCGATGGTCCATCCCAAAGGTACCCGCTTGACGCTCGACATAGCGGGCGTGGTCACCTTCGTCGGCGCGGTCGTTCCGGTCCTGATCGCATTGACCCTGGCAGAGACCACGAGCTGGCTCGATCCTCCCGTCGTCGGCTGGTTCGGCGTTGGCGTGGTCTTCCTGGTCGCTTTCATCGTGGCCGAAGCAAAGGCCAGGGATCCGATGATCCCGCTCGACCTCTTCCGCAACCGGACCTTCGCCGTTTCGGCGGTCGCCACCTTCTTCGCAGTCTTCGGCTTTTCGATCCTGATCATCTTCCTGCCGCTCTGGCTCCAGATAGTCAAGGGCGAGAGCACGACGGCCTCCGGCTACCTGCTGTTCCCGTTCCTGTTCGGGCTCATCTTCAGCTCTGTGGCGGCCGGTCTGATCGTCAGTCGGTGGGGTCGCTACAAGGTTCTCCTTGCGGTCGGTTTGATCTTCATGGTGGTGGGTGTGTATCTGTTCGAGAACCTCCGCGGAGACACCGGGTTCGCCGCTCTGGATGTCTGGATGCTGATCGCCGGACTGGGCGTGGGTCCCACGATGGCAATCTTCACGCTGATCGTTCAGAACGACGTCCCGTTCGAACGGCTCGGAACTGCCACCAGCGACCTGACCCTCTTCCGCCAGATCGGCACGTCGGTCGGGCTGACGATGGCCTTCACTCTCTTCCGCGACAACCTGACCTGGGATTCGATTCGCTCCGCCATCGTGTCGGCCGGTGCGCCCGCCTCCCAGGTACCCCTTAATGCCCCGGCGGCTTTCGACCCCAACCAGCTCATCTCCGTCGGCGGCTCGGTTTCCGGGGCATTCGCTCAACTCCCGGCCGGGCTCAGGGAGCCATTCGCCGCGGGCTTCTACCAGGCCTTCTCGCTCGCGATCGCCAACTCGGTGTGGCTCGGCGTGCTCGCCTCGGCCGTCTCCCTCGTTGCCGTCCTTGTCCTCAAGGAGAAGCCGCTCCGTGCCCACTTCCACGCCGATCAAGCCGCCCGAGCTGGACTTCACAATCGGGCAGCGGGGCCGGTAGCAGGCGCCGCCGAGTAGCCTCTCTTCCTTCGCAGCA
Source organism: Chloroflexota bacterium (assembly GCA_003165675.1). Lineage (GTDB taxonomy): Bacteria > Chloroflexota > Limnocylindria > Limnocylindrales > CSP1-4 > Fen-1039. Next base: position 416 of record PMNU01000094.1, on the reverse strand, counting down.
AACGGTGGGCGCGGTCAGCCCCACAGCCGCCTTGCGCCGTGGCCGACTCCGGCGATACTTCGACCATGAGGGTTTCGAACGGATCCAATGCCGTCGAACGCCGCGCGAGGTGACCTCTTGACGAACCGCACGACGGGCAGCTGGGCGACCGGTATCCTGACGATCGCGATCGTAGCCGCGGCCTGCGGCGGGGGCAACGCGACTGCCACGCCCGTTCCCACCTCTGCCCCCACGGCAGTCGCAGCGACGGCCCTCGTCACGACGGCACCCATGGCAACCGCAACGGAAACCGCCATGGCTTCGCCGGCCGCCACCGCCTCGCCGACTCCCGGCTCGGGCCTGCCGAACTTCAGTCACGTCTACGTGATCATCCTGGAGAACAAGGAGTACGGCGGCATCGTCGGCTCTGGCTCGGC
>PMNU01000165.1 GCA_003165675.1 Chloroflexota bacterium | reverse complement strand
CTCGTCCGGCGGAGCAGCCTCGAAGATGTCTTCCTCAGCCTCACCGGCCGCAGCCTGGTCGACTGATGACGGTCGCCGGCCTGCGCCTCGGCCGACCCGGCGCCATCGCCTCGCGCCGCTCGCTGCGGATTCTGGAGCACGATCTGCTGGTGTTCAGGCGCGGCTGGCACAGCTATCTGCTGTCCGGGCTCTCCCAGCCGTTCCTCTATCTCGTGTCCATGGGCATCGGCCTCGGACTCTACGTGAACCGCAATGGCGGCGTGCCGGGCGGCGTGCCGTATCTCGACTACATCGCGCCGGCGTTGCTCGTGACCCAGGCGATGATGGCGGGCGCCTTCGAGGCGGCCTATCCGATCATGGGCAAGATCCACTGGGACAAGACCTACCACGCGGCTCTGAACACTCCGCTCGGCGCGCTGGACCTGCTCGCCGGGGATCTCATGTGGATCAGCTTCAGGGCGACGCTGCTGTCCCTGCTCTTCCTCCTGGTGATCGTCCTGATGGGGGCGACCGCGTCGCCGCTCGTCGTTCTGGCGGTTCCAGTGGCGGTCCTGACGGCGCTCGCCTTTGCCGCTCCGATCATGGCCTTCACCGCAACCCAGACCGGGGACAGCGGCTTCAACGCCCTGTTTCGTTTCGGCATCACGCCGCTCTTCCTCTTCTCCGGCACTTTCTTCCCGATCGAGAGGCTGCCCCTCTTCCTGCAGCCGCTGGCATGGATCACGCCTCTGTATCACGGTGTCGCCGCGGCTCGGTCGCTCTCGCTCGGGCAGGTTGAGCCGGCTGGCCTGACGATCCATATCGCCGCCCTGGTCGCCGTGGCCCTTGCCGGCATGGCGGCCGGTCGGGTCACCTTCAGGCGCAGGCTGGTCGTCTGATGCTCTCCCTCCGAATCTCGCCGCCGCTCGCGCTGACCCGTCCGGCGCGCATAGTCGAACGCAACACGCTCGTCTATCGCCGGACCTTCCTGGTCATCTTCTCGGGCTTCTTCGAGCCGCTCTTCTATCTCTTCGCTATGGGGTATGGAGTGGGCGCGCTCATCGGCAACGTCCCACTCGGTAACGGCACCAGCGTTCCCTACGCGGTCTTCGTCGCTCCGGCGCTGCTCGCGACCTCATCGATGAACGGCGCGATCTACGAGACTTCCAACAACTTCTTCTACAAGCTCAAGTACGCGAAGCTCTACGACGCCATCATCTCGACGCCGATGTCGCTCGGCGATGTGGCCAGGGGCGAGGTCCTGTGGGCCCTGCTGCGCGGCAGCCTGTACGCGATCGGGTTCCTCGCGGTCATTGCGGTTCTCGGCCTGGCCGGTCTGGGGCTGCTGAGCTCTCCGCTCGGCCTGCTCGCCTTCCCGGCGGCGATGGTCGTCGGATTCGCTTTCGCCGGGGCCGGCATGGCGGCCACGACCTTCGTGCGGAAGTGGAGCGACTTCGACTACCTGCAGCTGGCGATCATGCCGATGTTCCTGTTCTCGGGCACCTTCTACCCGATCGACGCCTACCCGCCGGCGCTCCAGGCGTTCGTCCAGGCGACCCCGCTCTATCGAGGCGTCCATCTGATCCGAGCCATGACCACCGGCACGCCCGACGCCACTCTCTTGGTCGACCTGGTCTATCTGGTGGCGATGGGGACGATCGGTCTGGCGATCACCTCGCGGCGGTTGACGAAGCTTCTGCAGTCGTAGGCTCGGCCGGCGCACGGGGCCGCCGGCTAGCCCGGCTGGAATCCGCCAGACCCGCTCGTCTCGTATCCTTTGCCCGGATGGCCACCGAGCGCAGCTACTACGAGATTCTCGGCGTCGAGCGAAGCGCGTCCGACGCCGAGATCAAGCGCGCTTTTCGCAAGCTCGCTCAACAGTGGCACCCCGACGTCAGCNNGATCCCAAGCGGCGCCAGATCTACGACATGGTCGGGCGTGCGGGACTCGGCGACATGGGCGCGGGCTCGCCCTTTGGCGAGGGCTTCGGCGGCTTCGGCGATCTCTTCGATGCCTTCTTCGCCGGCATGGGCGGCGCCCCGGCCGGCTCCCGGCGGAGCCGGCATCAATCCGGCTCCGACCTGCGCTACGACATCCGCGTCACCTTCGAGGAGGCGGTTCGCGGCATCGAGAAGGAAATCGAGTTCGACGTGCTCGACAGGTGCTCTACCTGCGCCGGGACTGGGGCCGCGCCCGGCAGCGCGCCGGTTACCTGTTCAGCCTGCGGAGGCCGCGGCGAGATTCGGAGCGTTCGCCAGACCATGCTCGGGCAGCTGGTGAACGTCACGGCCTGCAGTCGCTGCAACGGCGAGGGCCGTACTATCGGGTCGCCATGCACCGCCTGCCGCGGCGAGGGGCGCCTGTCACGGCGCAAGAAGATCCGGGTCACGATCCCGGCCGGAATCGACGAGGGTCACCAGATTCGACTCTCCGGTGAGGGCGAGGCCGGTCCGCGGGGCGGTCCCGGCGGCAACCTGTACGTGGCCGTACACGTGACGCCGCACCCGCTCCTGCGCCGCGACGGAACCGAGATCTACTACGACCTCTCGCTGTCCATCGCTCAGGCCGCTCTGGGGACGCGGGCCCGCATCCCCACCATCGAAGGCGACGAGGACCTCGAGGTTCGGGCGGGCACGCAACCGGGGACNNGTCCGCGTCAATGTGCCGACGAAGCTGTCGAAGCGGGGGCGCCAGCTGCTTGAAGAGCTGGCGGCCGAGTCCGGCGAGGCCGTGCTTCCGGGCGGGATCCTCGATCGGATGAAAGATGCCCTCGGATAATCCCGTGGGCGTTGACGGGGCCGCGGTCGAGATGACCGGAGGCGGCTCGGTCGACTTCGGCGAGCTCGGGCCGGGAGTCTGGGTCGAGCTCTCCGTGGCGGTCGATCTGGAAGCCGTCGAGGC
>PMNU01000051.1:9060-9403 GCA_003165675.1 Chloroflexota bacterium | reverse complement strand
TCCACCAGGAGCGGCACCTGGTGCGCTCGGAACGTGCCTTCCACCTGCAGGCCGTCGACGACCTTAGGCCCGGTCCAGCCCTTCGGGGACCGCAAGACGATCATCGGCCAGCGCTGGCGGGTGGTGTCGTTCTTGCCTCGCGCATTGCCCTGAATGCGCTGGATTTCCTCGATGGCGTCGTCCAGGGTGATGGCCATGAGTTCATGCATCGCCGCCGGGTCGTCGCCCTCGACGAAGTAGGGCGTCCATCCGCAACCCCGCAGGAATTGCTCCAGCTCGTCGTGCTCGATACGGGCGAGAACGGTCGGGTTGCTGATCTTATAGCCGTTGAGGTGCAGGATCG
>PMNU01000051.1:0-9010 GCA_003165675.1 Chloroflexota bacterium | reverse complement strand
CCTTCGTGAATCGAACCCGGCGTCGTCGGGGCAACGTGGCTGGATATTCCGCCGGGGAACGAGAACTGCTTGAACAGCTTCTTGAGACCGGCCTCGTCCTGAGTCACGTTTGGATAGATGTCGGTCCAGGTGCCTTCGAGATAGACGTTGCCGACAATCGCCGGGCNNNGGCTTCTTCAGCAGGGGGTTGTCATACAGATATATCTGCCCGACCGACAGGTAGTTGGCGGCGCGCCAGTACGCGTGCATCTTGCGGAGGAGTTCCGGACTGGGCGCTTCAGTGGTCATGGCTGAGCACTTTCGAGTTCATGCAAGCCGATCATGCCAAGAAACGCCCGGGGTACCGTCGGCTCACTTCGAAGTCGTCGAGGCCGCCATCATCTGCGTCCCAGTAGCCAGGGCGCTTGTAGTGTCGATGCAGAGCAATCTCCTGGTCTCGAGTGAGAGGGGGAGAGTCCTTGTATTCGGGCGCCTGCCGGATGGCGTCGCGGGTGAGATCGACGACGACTTGCTTCTCGCTCCAGCTGACTCGCTCGATCCATTTCGGAGAGATCAGGACTCTCTTGCCCGGCAGCCAATCCTTCGTATCGACGATCAAGTAGCGGATCACCCAGGTCTCATCATCGATGAGGAAATCCTCGACGTGGCCGATCTCGCCGTCTGAGGCTTCCACGTGATGGCCACTCACGTCATGAGTGCTACGCAGGTCGGGATCGCCGCGCTTCTTCCTGGTCTGGGCGGAATTGCCGGCCTTTATGCGGTCGGGCTCAAATCCGAAGTACACAGGCAGCCCGTAGAAACCAAAGTAGGCCCGCTCGAACTGTCTCGAGACCGGCTTGTCNNAGGACCTGCCGGCTGACGAGCCACTCCCCTGTGTCAGCAACCAGATAGCGGATCGTCCAGTAGTGGTCATCGAAGTAGAAGTCTTTGACCGTGCCTATTTCGCCGTCGAGGCTTTGGAGTTTGTAGCCTACGAGCGTCCTGGCCTTGTCCAGCATGATGAGCATTCTCCTTGGGTGCGTCGCGTGCCGTTCACTACTACAGCTCGCCAGAGCGGGTGTAGTTAGGAGTGTCGGTCTCAGCGGCCCGGCCCGGGCGAAGCAATAGGGCCACCGAGCGCGCGATCATGAGTTCTTCGTCCGTGTGGATGACCCGGACCGCCACGGTGCCCGACGAGGCGGAAATGAGGCCCTCACCTACCGCGTTACGCTTCTCCTCGAGTTCGATCCCGAGAAAGCCCAGGCCGTCGCAGATCCGGGCGCGAACCGATGGCGCGTTCTCCCCGATGCCACCGGCGAACACGAGAGTGTCTAGTCCGCCCAGAGCTGCCGCGAATGCGCCGACTTGTTTCTTGACCTGGTAACAGAACAGCTCGATCGCCTCAGCCGACCGAACGTCCTGGGTTTCACGGTTGAGTAGGTCACGCATGTCCGAACTGGTCTCCGACACGCCCAGCAGTCCGGATTGGGAATTGACCATCTCGTTGAATCGCTTCGCACTCATCTGCTCGGTAAGCGCCAGATACGAAACCAGCCCCGGATCGAGGTCGCCGGAGCGCGTGCTCATGGGCACTCCGGCTGCCGGCGTGAAACTCATGCTTGTGTCCATGGATTTGCCGTCATGCACCGCCGCGAGGCTCGCCCCGTTGCCGAGATGGGCGAGAATCGCACGGCCATGCGCGGTAGGCGTTCCGGCGATGCGCGCCAGCTCGCTCACAAGGAATGCATACGACAGTCCGTGGAACCCGTACCGCCTCACACCCTGCACCGAATATCGGCGCGGAATCGGCAGCATCTGAGCCACGCGCGGCATGTCATGGTGAAAGGCGGTGTCGAAACAGGCCACCTGGGGCAGGTCAGGAAACCGACGCTGAAACGCATTGATCAAGCGGATCTCCTCCGGAAGATGCTCAGGATCGAATGCGCTGAACCGGCGTAGCTCTTCAAGGACTTTTGCAGTGATGCGCTGTGGCTCGCTATACGTCGGCCCGCCATGCACCACCCGATGACCAACTGCAATCAAGGCATCTCGGTCAGGGCGCTGGTCTATCCAATCGATCAGGGCGCCGACCGCCGCCGAGTGATCGCCTGAGGCGACTGGCTGCTCGAAGTTGTCAGCCGCGTTGGTACCCTCGACTCGCAGAGTGGTTTCCGGCAGTCCGATCCGATCAATCGCACCCCGCAGGATACGTACGGCCGAGTCACCGGCCTCGAACAACGCGAACTTGATGCTCGACGACCCGCCGTTGATGGTCAGGATTCGTTGGTCAGCTGTCTTCATGGGTTACATGATCGGTATTGGTGAGTCCGAAAGATTCAAGCTGCGCACAGGTGGACGTGTAGTCCGTGTGGAGAATGCTCTTGATCCCCAGACCTTCCGCCACTTGGACGAACATCGGCGTGTTCTCGATATAGACCACCTGACCCGCGGGCACCTGGGCGATGTCCAGCGCAAGACGAAAGATGTCCGCGTCGGGCTTGCGGACGTGGACGAAGCACGAGGAGATGTAGAAATCCACGAACCTGTCCAGCCCGAACTCGTTGACGCGATAGGCATTCAACTCGCGCCCTTCGTTGCTGACCACGGCGATCTTCAAACCGTGCCTGGCCTTGAGCTGAGTGACCAGATCGATCATCTCGGGATGAGGCTCGGACTGCGCGAACATGAAGGTTCGGAACTGAGCCCGGGTAAAACGTCGCTCCTGGTAGAAGACCACTCGACCCAGGTACTCATCAAGCGTGAGCTTCCCCTCTTCGTATGTATCGAAGGTCAGGTGATGCCGGTCCTCCATCTCGGCCAGGTCCAGATTGAAGTTCGCCGCCGCCCGCTTCCGGCCTTCATGTGTCCAGCCGTCGGTGAGCAGCACGCCACCGATGTCCAGGAGCAGGCAGGTGATTCCGGTCGCCGGCTTCATCGGCTCGTCCCCGACTCAAGCGCGGCCATAGCTCACGCCTGCATGTTCGGCGTGAGTTTGCGGCCGAGCTCGGGCGGCGCCGACGCGGGAGAAGATCCCCGAGTATCGGGCTCCGACTTCGGGCCAGATCATGGCTCGGCTGAACTCATATGCTCGCCGACCGAGTTGGCTTCTCTGGCCGGCGTCCCGAACCAGCTCGACCAGGACCTCGGCGAAGTCCTTGGATGAGCCCTCGGCCACCAATCTGCCGCGACCCGCCTCGAGCATCTCGACCGCGTAGGGGTAAGGCGTGGACACAACCGCCTTCCCGGCGCTCATGGCATAGGCCAGCGTTCCGGAAACGATCTGTTCTCGATTCGGATAGGGCGTGACGAAGATGTCTGCCGCCTTCAGCCAGGTCCCGAGTTCGGTCCGAGTGACGTACCGATCCACGAACAGCACATTCGCGGNNGCGGCAGGATCCGCGTCGACGACCGACGGCATCGCCTCGATCACCGTTTCGTAGCCCTTGCCCGGACCGAGGAGCCCAAAGCTCAGGATCAGGGGTCCCGGCGGTAGGCCAAGACTGGGCTTGATCGATTCCGGATCGACCAGTGGGAGACTCGGGACCCCGTGCGGCACTATGTCGAGCAGGTTCGGGGCGATGCCATAGACACGAGTCAACAGCCGAGCGGCCGACTGCGACATCACCACGCTGGCGGCACTCGCGCCGATGAGGCCGACCAGAATCGCTCGTTGGCGCGCGGTTGAATTCTGCGGAACCGTGTGGAGCGTCGCCACGACGGGCTTGGTCAGCGCACGCACGAAGTCGAGGACGAACTCGCCGTCGTCGCCCCCCCAGATGCCGTATTCATGCTGAACCGACACCACGCCCACGCTCGAACGGTTCAGGTCGCGGGCGACCTCGAGGTAGTCGGCCCGGACATCCCGCCTGATCCGGCAGCGCACCTCGGACGGGTAGATATAGGTGTCGCCCGGGGCGTGGAGTGCGGCTATCTCGAAGTTGCCGGTCGAGTCCGCCAAGTCGCGAGTGAAGGTGGCGATACCGCAACGGCGTGGCGGGTAAGTAGCGACGAAGACGGTTCTACCGAACATGGCCCTGGAACCTCACCGCTGAGTGTCTTCGGCGGCACTCTTGGCGCTCTTGTAGTCTGGCGAGACGACCATGAATGGGGATAGCCCGAAGGATGGCGGGTACCCGTAGTAGGGGAACAGGTTGAAGAAGTACTCCAGTTCGGTGTGCATGAGCTCCGGGTCGTAGCGCGGAGCGCCGGCCACATGCTGGAGGGTGTGGCCGATGTAGACCGCTTCTGGCGTCACCCGCGTGATCGCTTCGACTGGGATCAACGACTTGCTCTCGCCCAGGCCCAGGAAGCCGCCGGACCCTACTTCCATGAAGCGCACTTTCCGTTCGGCTTCATCGATCAGAAGGCCTTCGATCGTGCCGAGATCACGTCCGTCTTTGTCCTTGGCCATCCGTCCGCGGATGTCCTCGTCGGAGCTCGAGACGGTCCGGTCGGTGTCGCGCAGCCTGACGAGCTGTGGGATCTTCTGTGCGTCTTCATGATGCACCGTGGTCTTCTTGTTGGTCATGAGCGCAACCTCCTGGATCCGTGAGTCACGTAGCCCCTCTGCTCCTCGATGGTGCGTTCGGCAAGTGGTTCGGCCTCGAGTCGCTCGTCCGGGATCGACAGGCCGCTCTCGACCGATCTGCCATAGGTGCCCTTGGCGATGCGCTCCTCGGCTCGATCGACGGCGGCGAGTTGCTCGCGCAAGTCGGCCGCGAGGGCGACCGAAACCGACTCCGAGTCGAGCGCGCTGGCGGCGTCCTCGTACTCTCCGGTCTGCTGGCGTTGGAGAGATCCATCGGCGCGGATGTCGCTGACCTGCTCTGCCAGCAGGGCTTCAATTTGCGTTCGCTCGCGGGCAACGAGTTCACGGGCGCGTCGCTCGTTCACGATCGCCTCCTGGGCCGGATCGACAGGTCTGCTCGCCTGACGCCGGGTGATCTACCCCGTCTCGAGGAGAACGCCTCCGTGGCGCTCCGGGGGTTCGGGGGGTCCGCACTCACATTCGGAGCGCGTTCCAGACAGACTGGCATTTACATTCGCTCGCAAGCATGCGGTCGGCGCCCGAGGTGGTCATTACGTTTTGTCATCGGCGCGGCATTGGAACACAGAGGTGTTGATGCTCGCGCGCACCAGGCCCGCGATAGGCGTTCAGGTCGCCGTCAGGTTCGTGCGAATGAACAGCGTTTGGGCGCGACTTACCCGAGGCGAGCACGGTGGGAGAAAGCGGCGCGAAGTCTGAGCAGCGCGGACGTTGGCCTCAGTCCCGCCCCGGGTCCCATCCCGATCGGGTTCCTCGACCAGCATCGAGATGACCCGCTGGCGAGCGAGCAGGCCCAGGAGCGGCTAGATGGAGCCCGAGACGGTCGAGGTGAAGCGATGATCGTCGAGGGTCGCTGGGACCGCCTGTTCTCGGCCTATCGGCGGAGTCTCGCCGGCGCGGTCGCCGCTTCCTGGATAGGGGCCTGACTCCGGGCCGGGGCGCAGCAGGCGTCGCCGGCACACCTCTACCCGTGGTCTCCGGTTCGGCGGTGCTGGTACGGCGGTGCCTTCTTCACGTAGTCGAGGACCTCGCTGAACCTGGCTGTGGCGGCTCCCACTACCGAGTCACCCGCGCCGTAGTAGAGGACGAGCTCGTCGGCCGCCTCGTCGAGGACCCAACCGTTCGGGAAGATAACCTTGTCCACGTCCCCGATCTCCTCGTACTGCTCGGCAGGTGCCATGACCCATTCGTCGGACCGCCGCAGCACGACCTCGGGATGGTCCAGGTCCAGCAGAGCCAGGCCGACGCGATAGATCGGCCCGGACGCCGTCGAGTGGGCACCGTGATACATCATCAACCATCCCGCCGGCGTGGCGAGCGGCGGAGGCCCGAGACCGATCTTGCCCGCGTCCCACCACGCCCCCTCGCGCGCCTCGAGAAGCACGGCGTGGTCTCCCCAGTGGCGAAGGTCCGGCGAATACGCGATCCACATGTGAGCGAGGCCCGTCAACGGAGCCGGGCGGTGGATCATGACCCAGCGGCCGCCGAACCGGCGAGGGAACAGGGCCGCGTCCTTGTCGTCCGGCGGCATGACGGGCCCGAGCCGTTCCACGTGCCGGAAGTCTCGGGTCATCGCCAGCGAAACCAGCGGACCGCGATTGCTGTATGCCGTATAGGTGATTGCCCAGGCCTCACGCTCCGGCAGGAACACGAGCCGCGGATCCTCGCAGCCCCAGATCTCCTCCGGATGGCCGTGATCGGGCGCGAGAAGCGGCTCCTCTTCCATCCGCCACTCGGTCAGCCCGTCATTGCTGCGCGCTACGTGCAGAGACGAAATACCTCGCAGATCCTCGACCCGGAGGAGCAGCACGGTCTCGCCGTCAACCCTGGCGGCACCTGGGTTGAAGACAGTATTCGCCGGACAGGGCAGATCATCCGCCGTCAGTATCGGGTTGCCCTGATAACGGACGAAAAGATGTCTGCCTCTCAACTCAGCCACCGGCCCTCCTTGATTGGATGTTCCCACCGGCTGGGGACCTCGGCTGAGCGCCCCCATTTGCGGACCGGCGTAGCTCGCGGATTTGTTCAAGAGCGGTCAGCCACATGAGCGTCGATTCGGCGCCCTGGTTAGTGTTGCACCCGGCTGGGGTCAGGCCGTCGTGGCAGGAACCGCGGGTCGGGTCTGCTAGCGTAACGCCAAGGTCGTTATCGCCCAGAAACCAGCCGTAGGCCATCTCGGCGGCCACCCGATAGCGGCCCTCGCCCGTGATTCGGAACGCATCCGCCGCGGCGGAGACAAGCGAGCCGGCTTCGATCGGCTGCTGGTCGAACGGGCTCTTTCGCTCCGACCGGCGCCACCAGGCTTCGGTGCCGATCGGCGAAAAGACGCCTGACTCCCCTATCTGGACGTCGACCAGCCAGTCGAGGACGCGGCATCCAAGCGCCATCAGCTCCGGCCGATCAAGTCGGCGCCCGGCAACGATGAGGGCGTGTGGCACGATGAAGTTCTCGTAGGTGAGCACCTCATCCGGCCACGGCCAATCCTCGGCCGGTTTGCCGAACATGGCTGCCAGCCGGGTCGCGAGCACCTCGAAGGCCGACGTGACCTCGAGCGATGGGCACTTCTCGACGATCGAGTCGCAGGCGAGCAGCGCCGCCGAAATGGCGCGCAGCGCCCCGAACGACCTGGCCGCGGGCAGGGCCCGGAGGAAGAGTCGCCATGATTCCGCGGCAAGCTCTGTGTCGGGGATCTCCGCGACCAGGCACGCAAGGCCGGCTAGGGCTCGGGCGTGGCAGTCCTCCGACGCGCCCATGGCCAGCCATTCACCCTCGGCAGATCGAAAGTTGAGAAAGCGGCCGGACGTTCGCCGGAAGGCATCCTGGAGGAATCTCAGCGAGCGTCTGACGTCCGCGTCGACGGCCGCCCAACCAAGCTCGCGTGATTGGAGGACGTCGACGATGATCGACCGCGCAACGTCGTCGGTACAGTAGCCAAATCGCGGATCCGGCTCGGACCCGCGGGCGTGCTGCCACAGGCCGATAGTCGTGGTCATGGCCTCCATGTGGATTCTCGACGCCGGGTAGAGCGGGCGGACGACGCGGCCGGCGCCTCCTTCGGCGCTCGTGTTACCACATGACATGACTGGCACCAACGCCCTCTGACTTCACTGCGGACGGGTAACCTGACAACCTGCTCAAAGACCTGTCCGTACCGGGCCCCGGACGGCGGGTCACACCATGCTCCGGCTGAACTGGCAGGCGACCTGTCCAGGCCGAGCGCGGAGTTCGCGATCGAGCAAGATCTCGATCAACGTTGCGCCCATCAGCCCGGCAAAGCGTGTGCGGCTAGGGTGTGTTGGTTTCAACGGACGAAGAGCTCACGATCGCCCGCTCGGTGGGCCTTGTGCTTCGGCGAGCCGGGCCGAGTGGAAGCACGGGGTGCAACCTCGCAGGCCTTGCATGGCACCATCACCTACTGGCGCCTCTCGATCCTTCATGCCGCGGCCTGTGAGGCGCCGAGTCACAGCCAGCCGCCGGTGAATCCCGCTCGTCGCAACCCGGTGACGACGTAGGGGCAGTCTCGCATCAGGCGCCACAACAAACCCGTCCGGTAGTTTTCGATCAGCGGGATGATCGGCCCCTGGTTGATCCCGTAATGCCACGGTGATACCCAGCCGTAGGGATTGCCGGACGTGGCCGGGTAGGTCGGATTGAACGAGGCCTTGAAGCCGTACGGATTGCCCATCTTGAGGTCGGCCTCATGCACGAGATAGTCGATTGCCGGCAGTACGATTTCGGGTGTGAACGGGAGCGACGCCACCACGGCCCACGGCGCGATCGTGCCGTCGTCCGGTCCATAGGGCACCCCGCGCGCCAGGTAGCCGAAGAACCTCCGCTCGATGCCGTTCAGCTTAATGGTGTCTGGGCCGGGTCCAGAGCCCGGGCCGTCGCTCGCCGTGATCCCCCAGCAATCCCTTCCGTAGCCCATGAACTTAAGAGGATTGTCGATCGCGTAGCGTTGCTGCACGTAGGTCGCGCGGCGGGTGTTCTCGAAGTAGTCGATGCCCTTCTCGCGCATGAATGCGTCCCGAATACCGCGAAAGTCGATCCAGACATGCGATATCTGATGCGTGAACAACGGACCGGCGTACAGGTAGTCGTACCCGTAGCGGCTCTTCCACTCGTAGGTGGAAGCCCACGCCGCGTAGCTCTGCTCCGGCAGCGGATGCGTCGGTGAGCCGAGCCCTAGGACATACAGCACAAGCGCTTCGTCGTAGCCCTGCCACCGAAATTTCAGGAATCCGGTCTCGGGCTTCCACCCGTGCGTGACCGTGGCGCCGCCGTCTTGCGCCCACGGCCAGTCAGCGCGGCGGTAGAGCGCGTCGGCAAGGGCGCGTAGTTCCTTTTCCTCTGTCGTATCCGCGTCGAAATAGGCACCGGCTGCCAATGCACCGGCGAGCAGAATGGTGCTGTCCACAGTCGAAAGTTCACATTGCCAGGCGCGCCGCCCGGTCTGCATGTCTAGGAAGTGGTAGTAGAAGCCGT
>PMNU01000067.1 GCA_003165675.1 Chloroflexota bacterium | reverse complement strand
GTGGCGGATAGGGGCGCCGCGACAACGGTCTCCGGCGGCTCGGAGGTGCCGGGGAAGGTCACGACCACAACGTATGTCCGGCTCAGGTCGGCAAACGTGTTCAGGTCGGCCCAAACGGTTGGACCGAGGCTGGACTCGCTGGACAGGTCCGATGGTCGAGTCGGCTGGCTGAGCTGATACGCGTAGTCCACCCTCTTGCCGAGCGCGGTCTCTTCCGACGCGAACGCGGGCTCGCCCCCGAACGCCCGCTGCGAATACGAAGAGAGCATGTTCCAGGCGGTCGACGGATCCTTGATGGCCATCGTCTCGAAGTCGTCGACGATGTTCCCTGCGGCAACCGGGTCCAGCGAGGAGTTTGCCGGCACGTTCGCCCGCGCGTTGCCGAAGTCCGCCGGATGCCACGTCCGTCCGCCGTCCGACGACAGCATCAGCACCCGCGCATACGACGAAGTGGGCAACGCGTTGACGGTTGCGATCGCGTGGTCTTTGTCGGCGAAGTCGACCCATTCGAACGCGCCGTTCTCGGGCATCCCGACCCCGGGCACGTCAGTCCAGCTCGCCCCGAAGTCGCTGCTCACGGTCAGACCGAAGGGACCGTTCGTGTTCGTTCCTACTACCGCCCATGCCCGACCAACCAGCGCCGCGGGCACGGGATTGGGGATGCCCGTCATCGGGTTCTGACTTGGATGTTTCACCAGGGTCCACGATCGACCGCCATCCGAGGTCCTGTAGAACCAGGCAGCCGGGGAATTGCCCGAACCGTTGACGGACACCCCGACCGCGATCGCTCCGTCCGACGCATCCCAGAAGGCCGGCCCGGCCGCAACCACGACTTCGGCGTTCGCGGGCGCGGGTTCCGCAGGGAGGTCGGGTAGGTCCACCGTCGACCAGGTCAGGCCCGCGTCGCGGCTGACGTGGAGAGCGGCGCCGGTGAGCCACGACGAGTCGTAGTCCGGCGCGGACCAGAGCGTGTTCGCGTCACTGGCGGTGAACCCAGAGCCGAGGCCCGTGGCGCCACCCGCCAGCGACCAGCTCGCGCCGCCGTCGTCGGTCCGCAGAACTGTGCCCGAGCCCTTCGTCGCCTCGGTGCGCACTTCGTTGTTTGGGCCGCTGGGCCCCGACGTCGAGCCGAACGAGCACATCACGAAGCCGTGGTCGGCATCGACGAACGACAGGGTCGCCGTATCGCACCGGAAACCGCCCGAGACCGCCGTCTGCTGCCATGTGCGGCCGCCATCGCGGGTTCGATCGACGACGAACGGCTGGCCGGCGGGCGTGGTGCCGGCGGGCGTGGTGCCGGCGGTCGGCGCGCTGCCGGTCGGNNCTGCCGGTCGGCGCGCTGCCGGGCGTGGGGCTTGCGGTCGGCGCGCTACCGGTCGGCGCGCTGCCGCGGATTGGGCCCGACTCAATCGCCCAGGCATGGTCCGGATCGAGGACGAAGACCGTCGATGCGGCGACCTGCCCGCCCGGAGCCGGGAACGATCCGGCGCGCCAGGTCTCGCCGTCGTCCGTGGAAGTAAGAAGGTACGAGCCCTGAACGGCCCAGATGCCGCCCGACCGCATCAGCCCGGCCTCGTCGACCTGAGCATTCAGCGCCGCCGGGACGTTGAAGGTGGGACCGGGCGAGCCCGTGCCCGACGCGGGAACTGCCTTGCCAGATCGAGGCAGCACGAGGATGGCCACCAGGACGGCACTCCCGACAAGGATCACGGCGAGCCGCAAGGTCCGCCAGAGTGGCCATCTCGACCGCGGCTGGCGAGCCCCATCGGTGCCGGTGAGGTTCTGCATCGGCTTCCCTCGCGACCGCGGCGCTCGATCTGCGACCGAGCCTCCGCGAGCCGTTCAATCTTCGCGCGTCTGCGGCTGAGGCGGTACCGGCATCGGCGAATGTGGCGGCGGGGCGCCATGGCTCTGCCCCGCGCCAACCAGACGCGGCCCCGACCCGCGCCGGACTCTATCCCCGCGTCTGGCCGCGGACCAGCCTGGCCGGCTCGAGCGCGGTCCGTCGACCGCGGTTGGCCATTGCCTTGGCCAGAGCCACGTCGTGGGCGCGGCGCTCCAGCTCGTCGTTGAGCGGAGCGAGAACGACCCTGCTCGCCGGGACGCCCTCTGCACGGCCCACGGCGATCCTGATGAGTTGATCAGCCAGCCAGGGGTTCTTGGGCAGGCACGGGCCGTGGAGGTAGGTCGCGAACACGTTTCCGGACCGGGCCCCCTCCAGGCCGTTACGGCCGTTGTTGCCCGCCCCCGCGATCACTCGACCGAAGGCCTCGCAGCCAGGCCCGAGCTCCGTCAGGCCGGAGTGGTTCTCGAAGCCCACGACCGTCTCCGTTACGCCGTCGATCGTGACCTCGCAGGCGGCGTGCTGCATGAATCGCTGCGGGCCGCCTCGCGTCTCCAGGTCGAGGATGCCGGCTCCGAGCATCTCCTCGCCGGCGTTCGAGATGTAGCGGTGACCCAACAGCTGCAGCCCGGCGCACACGGCGAAGACCACCACGCCGTCCGCCACGGCGTCACGGAGCGACGGCGCCTTGCGGGCGAAGTCCTCGGCAGCAACCGCCATCTCGACGTCCTGCCCGCCGTGGAACAGGACGATGTCGAACGCCCGGAAGTCCGGCGTCTCGGATTTCTCGACGGCCACAACCTCGACAGGGATGCCCCGCCACTGCGCCCGGCGCTGTATGGCGATGAGATTGCCGCCGTCGCCGGCCACGTTCAGCAGCGACGGATACAGATGGGCGATGCGCAGTGGCTTGTGATCGCGCGAATAGGTCGATCGGGTCGCCTGGACGATCGGCACGGGCGGAGTCATCGCGACAGGCCCCGGAGCGCTCGAATGGACGGCCGAAGTCAGACCGACCGAAGTCGGCCCGAGCGAAGCGGCGGACCCCGCGGTCGACTTGCGGACGGGTCGGGGCGCCGGGGCGATCGGCGGGAATCGATCGGTCGGATCGGACTGATAGTCGGACGAGGCGGGCGGGACGACCACGGTCGGGGGCGAGGGCTTGTGCGGAACGGCCGGCCTCGTGGACTTGCTCTCGGTCATACGGCCCAGTATCTCCCCGTCCAGCCGCGCCGCCGCATCTCGTCGCGCAGCTCGATAAGCGGCGTGTACCCGGACAGCACGATGAGTCGCTCCCCCGGCGGCAGCAGCGCGAGCCCCTCGTCCAGGGCACCGGACCGACTCTCGACGACCCTCAGCCTGCCCGCCGGCACACCGGCGTAGTGCAGCCGGTTGGCCAGCTCGTCGGCGCGTGTGCCCGAGACGACCGCTCGCTCGACCTTCGGTGCCATCGACTCGAAGTCCACGTCCCACAGCCAGCCGAAGTCCTCGCCGTCGACAAGCGTGTTGGAGGCCGCGATCAACAGCTGCCGCGGCTCCCCTTCGGTCGCGAGCGCCCGCAGCGTGGTGTTGTAGCTCGTGGGATTCTTCGCGAACGCCAGGATGACCATCTTGCCGCCGGCGTCGATCTTCTCGAGGCGACCGAATGCCGGCCCGACCGAAGCCAGGGATTCGGCGGCATGATCGAGCGGGACGCCAAGCCCCACGAGGATCGCGATTGCGGCGGCGGCGTCGTAGGCGATATGCACACCCGACTGCGGGATGTCGAACGTGAGGTTGCCGGTCGGCGTCTTGACGTCCAAACGCGTTCGATCGAGACCGGCCACGTCCAGGGCCGTCACTGCCACGTCCAGCTTGGGCCGNNGGGCAGCTGTAATCGCCCATGTGCGAGAGGTAGACGAAGCGGTACTTCAGGTCCGCCCGGCAGCGCGGGCAGCGGATCGTGTCGGCGGCACGAGTGATCTGGTCGGTGTCTCGTTTGATGCTCAGCCCGAAGGTGACGCGCCGCCCCACGCGCTTCTCGGCCATCGTCGCGACCATGGGATCGTCCGCGTTCACGACCAGCGCCGAGTCGGCGGGCAGGGTCTTCGCCACGGACTCGATCGCGTCGGCCACGGCGTAGATCTCGCCGAAGCGGTCCAGCTGGTCGCGGAAGAGGTCGGTCACGAGGAGCGCCCGCGGCAGCGTCTCCGGAGCCACTTTCGAGAGGGCGCCTTCATCCACTTCGGCCACCAGAACGCCGTCGGGGATACGGCCCAGCAGGTTCGAATAGCTGACCGCCAGGCTCGTGACGCCCTGGACGAGGTTCGCTCCGGCGGAGTTGTGGTAGACGGTCACGCCCTCGCCGCGGAGCAGGGCGGCGGTGAAGCGGGCCGTGGTTGTCTTGCCGTTGCTGCCGGTGATGGCCACTACCGGCACGCCGGGGACGCGAACCAGCTCCTCCAGAATGCGCGGGTCCACCTTCCGGGCGACCATGCCCGTGATGGCGGTGCCGCCGCCGCGGCCGATCAGGCGAGTGGCCCGGCCGGCGCTCTTGCCGGCCGCCAGGGCGAGAAAGGCGCGGAGCGAGAAGGCCGTCTTCTCCCCAGCTGGACGCCGACTGAGCTGGCTGGTCATCGCCAGCGAGTGTAACGGGTTCTCCGAGGCGGACGGTC
>PMNU01000149.1 GCA_003165675.1 Chloroflexota bacterium | reverse complement strand
ATGAGGACTCGGCCGTCCGGCAACAGGGTCGCGGTGTGCCACTCGCGCGGATCCGCCATCGATCCGGCCGGACTGAACGTGCCGCTGGCCAGGTCGAACAGCTCGGCCGAGGCGAGCATGCCCTGGTCCGTGCCTGAGTCGCCGCCGACGACCAGGACCCGGCCGTCGGCTAGAGGTGTCGCCGTGTGGTCGGCGCGGGCCGTCGCCATGGACCCTGTCGCGCTGAACGTGCCCGTCTTGGGATCGTATAGCTCGGCCGAGGCCATGGGCGTGTTGTCGGCGGTGTCGCCCCCGGCGATCAGGACGCGGCCGTCCGCGAGCACTGTCGCGGTGGCGTGCCAGCGGGCCGTCGCCATCGACCCCGTCGGCGTGAACTTGCCCGTCTGAGGGTCATAAAGCTCGGCCGAGGCATAGGCCGACGAGGCGCTGGTGCCCCCTCCCGCGATGAGCACCCGGCCGTCGGTCAGCAAGGCGGCCGCGTGATCGGCGCGAGCGACGGTCATAGAGCCGGTCGCGCTGAACTTGCCCGTCCCCGGGTCGTAGATCTCGGCCGTGGCCACGACCGCAGACGAGTCGCTCGTCTCGCCGATTCCTCCGACGATGAGGACTCGACCGTCCGGCAGCCGCGTCGCCGTCTCCAGGTAGCGCGCGATCGTCATCGAGCCGGTAGGGCTGAACGTGCCCGTCTTTGGGTCGTACAGCTCAGCCGAGGAAACGGTCTTTCCCGTCGCGTCCTGCCCGCTGGCGACCAGGACCCGGCCGTCGTCCAGCAACGTGGCGGTGTGGAACGTGCGGGCGGTGGTCATCGAGCCGGTCGCGCTGAACTTGCCGGTCGCGGGGTCGTACAGCTCCGCCGATGCGAGGTCCTCCCCGTTTTCGTCGCTGCCTCCTGCGATCAGCACGCGGCCGTCCGCCAGAAGAGTGGCGGTGTGCAACGCGCGGGCCGTCGTCATCGATCCTGCCGCGCTGAAGCCCGCGGGACTGTGGGACGCCGTCGGGGCGGGAGTTCCGGGCGCGGTGCTCTGCGGCGCCGCGGCGGTGGGCGCGGGTGCGATGGTGGCGCTCGGGGCGGTAGTGGGCGAAGGCGGTCTCGACGTCACGCCGGGCCAGCCCTGCCCCGAGCAGGCAACGGTCGAGACCACGACCGATGCGATCAGCCCAAGGCCGATCGCCCGTCCGATCAGACGCCGTCGGCCCCGAATGCGGCTTCGCTCTGCCGAAGCCGGCGCAGGCGCTGACGGATGCGTGCCCAGGAAACGTCTGTGCATCTCAACCCCTTCACGTCTCGGCGCGGACCGCGAGCCCTGAGGCGATCTCGACGGCTGGCGGCCCCAACAGGTGCGAGTCGATGTTATGCCCCGATGCGGCGCGCCGGAAGTGCCAGTTTTGAGTCTCGGCAAGCGCGTATCGCCAGGAGTTGCGGTCGGCCGGTCTCGACGACAACGCCGGGCTGCGATTCGCGGCCGGGCGAGCCGCCCACCGCCTGCGGCCCCGGCCCGTCACGGGTTTTCGCGCCATTCCTCGAGCCTCGCGGGATGCTACCGTTCCGGGAAACGCAGGACCGATCGCGGCGACGGCGCCACGAGTCTGCATTGAGGGGAGGGCTGGCATGGCAGGGGATCCGGGGGCTCCGATCGGCACGACCGCGCTGGCGGCACACGGCCTTAGTAAGCGCTTCGGCAGGAAGGTCGCGCTCGATGCCGTCGACCTCGCGGTCCCGGCCGGAAGCGTGACGGCTCTCGTCGGTCCTAACGGGGCGGGCAAGACGACGCTCATCCGCGTCTGCATGGCCTTCGAGCGGCCTAACTCCGGCGGAGTCGAGGTCGACGGAGTGGACCCTTGGAAGCACCGCAGCGAGGCTCTGCGGCGGGTCGGGTACGTGCCGCAGACGCCCGCGGTCTATCGTGGCCTGAGCGTCGAGGACCACCTGTCGATGGCGCGCAGCCTGCATTCGGGCTTCGACGCAAGCTACGCCAGGCGGCGCCTCGAACAGCTCGGCATTCCGCTCGACCAGCGGGCCGACACGCTCTCCGGCGGTCAGGCGGCGCAGCTGGGGCTTGCGGTGGCCCTCGGNNCTGCTGGACGAGCCGCTCGCGAACCTGGACCCGCTCGCCCGACGCGAGTTCATCCAGGTCCTGCTGGATGCGGTCCGCTCGGAAGGTTCGACCGCCCTGCTTTCCTCCCACATCGTCACCGACGTCGAGGATGCCTGCGATCGACTGGTGATTCTGGGCGGCGGAAAGATACGGCTCGATTGCCCGCTCGAGGAGGCGCGGCAGACACATCGGCTCACCGAGGCGGATTCTCCGCCGCCCGGAGCGACCGCCGTGGGCTCGTTCCTGGGCAAGGGCGGGCAGAAGGTGATGACCCTGTGGCGGCTCGCGACCGTCGCCAACGGCGAAGGCGCGGCCCATGGGGCGGGCGGGACTGGGGATGCCGGCCCGTCCCCCGAAGCCGCCAGCCTGGAAGACGTCGTGCTGGGCTACCTCGCCGCCGGGCGCGGCGCGGGCCTGCAGCTGAACTGAGGGGGACCCGTGCTTGCCAGGATTCGGCTGACCTTCAAGCAGCATCGCTTCGAGACCATGGCGGTAACGATAGTTTGCGTCGCGTTGACGGCCGCCGCTCTCGTCGAGGCGTATCGGCTCAACTCCCTGAACGTGCCGCTTGCGTGCTTGCAAACCTATCAGGGCGGGTACATGACGGTCATCGGTGGTCCGTCACAGGGTCCGGTCACCGCGGCCCAGGCGCAGTGCAACGAACTCGCCAACTCGTTCTTCGACATGAGGAGAAGTCTGGACATGAACCTCGTCCAGCTCCTGCTTCTGCTCGTGCCGCTGCTCGCAGGGATCGTCGTGGGGGCGCCGCTGGTGGCCAGGGAGATCGAACAGGGGACGGCGCCGCTCTCCTGGGCCCTCGCGGGCTCCCGGCGGCGCTGGCTACTGGGCAAGGTTCTGGCAGGGGTCTTGCTTCTCGCCTCGCTGATGCTCGCGGTGGGCCTGGCCGCCAACGTGCTGGAGGGTGCCCTGAACCCCGGCTTGAACCCATACGCCTCGTTCTCCAATTACCTGGGCCGGGGCGTCATGGATGTCTTCTGGGCGCTGGCCGCGTTCGCCGGGACTTTTGCCCTGGGCACCATTCTCGGTCGGACGATGCCCGCCGTGGTCCTCGCGCTCGTTGTCTGCTTCTTCGCGAGAGCTGCGTGGGATTCCGGGATGACCCACTTCGTCCTGAGGCCGTTCGCCGTGCAGCAGGTTCAGCAGGACCAGCTGCAGCAGCAGGGCTACGTAGTCTACGGCCCGGGAGGCCCGAGCACCGCCGACCTGTATGTCTACTACAAGTCGTTCATCGACGGCAAGGAAGTCACCGACGCCGAGGTCAATGCCTGGTACAACCTGAACATGGTGTGCGTGCCGATATCGACGCCGACGTCGAGCGACTCGACTTCTCCTGCCGGCACCGGCTCGCCGGGCGCCTCGAGCTCGCCGGGCGGCATGCCCACGCCCGACGAATCGGGGGTGGATAGCGGTGTGCCGTGTCAGAACCCGACTATCGATCCGAGCCACATGCCCCAGCAGGTCACTTACGTCATCCCAGGGGGGTGGTACTGGCAGACCGTTGCCCTCGAGTCGGGCCTCCTGCTGCTGGGATCGCTGTTCTGCGGCGCGATCGCCTTTGTCTGGGTGGATCGGCGCCGGCCGTACTGAGGCCTGGGGGAGGGGCGAGGTGTTGGATCGCGTTCGGCTGACCTACAAGCAGCAGCGCTTCGAGACACTGGCCGTGGCGGTCTCGTGCCTCGGGGCCGCGGCGTGGGCCATTCTGGCAAGCTGGCATCTCAACTCGGTCGGCGTCCCGGCCTCATGCATGGTGGGCGGCAGTGTGCCCTATTGGAACGGACCCTNNGCTGCCGTTCTTCGTCGGCATCGCGATGGGCGCGCCGCTCGTGGCCCGGGAACTCGAGCAGGGAACGGCGCCGCTCTCCTGGGCCCTTGCCGGGGCACGCTGGAAGTGGCTGGCCGGAAAGATCCTTGCGGCGCTGCTGCTGATCGTGCCGCTCTTGCTGATCGCCGGTCTGGCGGCCGACGTCCTGCGTGGCGCTAAGGAGCCTGGCATCGATCCCCATGCCTCGTTCGACTACTTCACTTCGCGCGGAGTGTTCTTCGTTCTATGGGGAGTGGCCGCGCTCATGGGAACCGTGGCCCTGGGAACGCTGTACGGCCGGACGATGCCGGTGGTGATGGTGGCCCTGATCGCGTGCCTTTTCGCGCGCGCCACCTGGGAGCCGCTGATGGATGCTTATGTGCTCCACGGCATGGCGGTTCTCGAGATGCCCGGCGCTTCTTCGCCGGGCGAACTGCTCGTGTACCAGTCAGACGTTCTGTACCTGGACGGCAAGGTCTACACGGGCACGGAATGCACGCTCTCCAATGGAGTGACCGCGTGCCAGGTCGCCCCGGGTGACGAGACGGATCCGTCGTCGTTCGGCCCGCAGCAGGCCTGGTATGTCGTAACCGGCGACAACTACTGGCGGGTCGTGGCGCTCGAGTCGGCGATCATGCTGGCGGGGTCCGCCGCGCTCGGGGCACTCGCGTTGTTCTGGGTGGGGCGGCGCCGGCCGTATTGATCAGGGAGTGGGGCGTCCGCCGGCCCTGCTTGAGCCTCGGCGGTCCGGCTTCGACGCCCCCATGCCTATGTCGGCCGGATACTGCCTTCGCCGTCCCGCCGCCGCCCACTCGCCAGCCGCCCGTCTCCGCGCCATGATTTGGGCATGACTCGCGGCCGGCTCTGCATCATCCACGTCGACCTCGACGCGTTCTTCGCCGCGGTCGAGCAGCGCGACCGACCGGAGCTGCGCGGCAAGCCCGTGATCGTCGGCGGCGATCCGCGGTCGCGCGGGGTCGTCAGCACGTGCAGCTACGAGGCGCGGGCATTCGGCGTCCATTCGGCGATGCCGCTACGGACGGCGCTGTCCCTGTGTCCGGACGGGGTCTTCCTGCCTGTCGACGGCGCCAAGTACCAGCGCGTGAGCCGCGAAGTGATGGCGGTCCTGCGCCGCTTCACGCCCGCCGTCGAGCAGGTTTCGATCGACGAGGCATTCCTCGACGTCGCCGGCTCCGAGGCGCTCTTCGGGCCCGCGCCGGAGATCGCCCGCCGCATCAAGCGCGAGGTAGTGGAGGTCACCGGGCTGACCGTGTCCGTTGGCGTCGCGACCACCAAGCTAGTCGCCAAGGTTGGGTCGGACCTGCGCAAGCCCGACGGCCTGGTCGTCGTGGAGCCCGGTCGGGAGGCCGCGTTTCTGGCGCCGCTCGAGATCAGGCGGTTGTGGGGGATCGGGCCCAAGACGGCCGAACGTTTGCACGGGCTGGGCATTCGAACCATCGGCGAGCTGGCGGCCCTGCCACTGGAGACTCTCACCCGCGCTCTCGGCGATCACGGCGCCACGCTCCACGATCGGGCGCTGGGCATCGACCTCGACCCGGTGATCGGCGGCGGCGAGGCGGCCAAGTCGGTCAGCCACGAGACGACGTTCGCGGTCGACGTGACGGACCCGGCCGAAATCGAACGGACGCTGCTGGCCCTGACCGAAGGGGTATCCGCGCGACTGCGGGCGGCCGGCATCCGCGCCGGAACGGTCGCGGTCAAGATCCGCGACTCCGGGTTCCGGACGGTCACGCGACAGAAGGCGCTGCCGGAGCCGAGCGACCTGACGGGCACGATCTGGCGGGCAGCGCTCGAGCTGACCCGGCCGGAGATCCGCGGCAAGAAGATCCGGCTGCTGGGCGTGGCGGCGACCCAGCTCGGGCAGCCGGAGCAGATTGGCATGTTCGAGGTGGTGGACGAAAAACAGCGGCGGGTGGTGGACGCGACGGACGCGGTCCGGCGCCGCTTCGGCGATCGCGCCGTCACCCGTGCGAGTCTGCTTCAGCGGGGATTGCCCGCCCCGTTCGAACGCGATCCCGCCTCAGCCGTCGAGGGCCGCGTGGGGGTGCCGAAGCTCGAGGACGACGTGGAGTAGGCGNNCGGGCGGCCGGGCTGCGTGCTCGGTGGGCCGTGGAAGTTTCCTATTTCAAACCACGGCGACATTGGGCAAGCGGACGCCCTTCAGATCGGCCGGCCCACGCGCCCCAGCCATTCATCTCGCCCTCCCATAACTCCGACGAGGTTCCGGCGATGCCCAAAGGTGCGTTCGCGACCCGCATCGGGTCATGGAGGCGGCCGCGCGGCGCGCCGGTCTTCTCAATGTCGCCCTGGTGTGTGCGGCAAGAACTGACCCGGGGCGGTTGACGTGTCGCTCTCGTCCCGCGACGAATCGCCGGCACGATGGACGGCCCATGGCCCCGCGACCGCTCGCTGCGGCTTTACGATCGCGTCCGCGACTATTCGGGCCAGAAGATTCCCGCTGATGAACCGGCCGGCACCGATGGGGTTGACGGAATTGCACGCGTCCCCATGCTCCACGTCATGGGCGATGCCGCTTTCGTCACCACACACGACGCTGCCTCTCTTCGGCGAACGCCGCCGCGCGAGGCGGTCGAGTGGGCACTGCGAGCCGTGGGATCGGAAGGGCGCGTGCTCTCGATCAAAGCGCTTGACGGCGGTACCTCCCACGCCAACCACCTGCTTCGCATCGACGCCGGCGGGGCGGTGCATGAGGTCGTGCTGCGGCGCTGGGTTCGGACCGACTGGCAGGAGACCGATCCCGCGTTCTCGCCCGCCCAGGAGGCCGCGACCTACGAGCTCCTGGCATCGTCGGCGGTTCCCGCGCCACGGCTCATTGACGCCGACGTCAACGGAGGGGGATGCGACGTGCCCGCCCTCCTCCTAACCCGCGCGCCGGGAACGCGCCTGACGAAGCCGACCGACCTGGGTTCCTTCCTCGCTCAGCTCGCCGGCGCGCTGCCTCCTCTCCACGGCCTCGATCCCGAGCGCGCCCGCGGGACCCTGCCGCCCTACCGGCCGTACTTCGAGCCCGAGGGACTGCGGGTCCCGGACTGGACCGAACGGCCGTCGGCCTGGAGGCAGGCGATCGAAGCCGCGAGCGGGCCCGAACCGCACGAGCCGCCGGCGTTCATCCACCGCGACTACCACCCGGGCAACACGCTGTGGGCCGGCGGTCGACTCACCGCGATCGTCGATTGGACTACCGCCTCGTGGGGACCGCGCGTAGTCGATCTGACGCACATGCGGGTCAACCTGGCGCTCTTCTTCGGCGTCGAACCGGCCGATCAATTCCTCGACGCCTACCGTGAAGTCACCGGCTCGGCGGTCGACCTGGATCCGTACTGGGACCTGGTGGACGCGGTCGACTTCGTGCTCGACCTCGATCCGAGCCGCCACTCGGCGACGCGGCTTCGCGGGCTGGACGACTTCGTGGCCGCGGCGCTGACGAGGCTCTGAGGGCGGCGCGGACTAGCGAGGCACGGCCTCCCGGTCGGCGGACGCCGCCCCAAGTCGCGGTGCCGGCGGTGACGCCCCCGCCTCGGCGTCGAGCAGCCGGCGCTTGCGGGCCAGACCGTACGCGTAGCCGTGTAGCGACCCATCAGAGCCCACCACCCGGTGGCAGGGGACGACCACCGCGACCGGATTGGCGGCGCAGGCCGTGCCCACCGCTCGGGCCGCGCCGGGAGCGCCCACCGCCGCGGCGATCTGACCGTAGGAGCGTGTCTCGCCGAAGGGGATGCGACGCAGCGCCTCCCACACGCGCCGCCGGAACGCGGTGGCGTGGACGTCCAGAGGTAAGGCTGCCGCTTCCGGACGGCGCCGCCCCGCAGCCAGGTCGGAAACGATGGCCGCCACTTCCGCGAGGGCCGCGTCGTCGCGGGCGAGGGCCGCGCCCGGGAACTCCGCGCGCAGCTCCGAAGCGAGAGCGGCCACCTCGTCCCCGAGCCGCACGGCGCACAGGCCGCGTTCCGTTGTTGCGACCAGCGCCACTCCCTCAGGAATCGGGGCCACGGTCCAGCGGATCGACTCGCCGGCGGCACCCGTTCGATACCGCCCCGGGGCCATGCCCATCTCCCCATTCGCGGCCTCGTACGCCGCGCTCGACGAGCCGTAGCCGGCGTCATACAAAGCCGTGGTCACGTCCTGGCCGCTCGCCAGGCGCGAACGCAGCAGCTCGGCACGCCGCGCGGATACCCACGCCCGAGGCGTGACCCCAAGCGATCGTCGGAACATCTCGCGCAACTTGCGTTCCGGGAAGCCCGCCTCGCCCGCCAGCTCCCGATCGGTCGGGACGCCGTCGCCGCCTTCGAGGGCTGCCGTCAGTCGGGCGATTGCCATCTGGACGGGGTCGGACTGGACCGGGTCGTCCCCGACGAGGTCGAGCCGGGCGAGGTCGTGCCGGTCGCGATCGGCCGCCGGCGCCCGGCGCGCTCCGGAGGGCCGATCCGGGTGGCAGCGCAGGCACGCTCTGGCGCCCGCCCCGAGAGCCTCATCGAGCCCGTCGACGATCCGTACTCGGTCGCGTCCGGGCGTCCGGGCCGGGCAGCCCGGCGTACACGCGATGCCGGTGCTGGTGACGACGAAGAGGAAGGCCGCCGGCGGACCGAGCCGACTCGAGATCGCCGTCCACTCGGAATCGGTCGGAGGCCGGCCGATCGAACTCAGGCGCCTCAGGTCACTCATGCCGCCGAGCATAGACGCCGCGGATACGGACGGCTTCCGGGCTTCGGCTTCGGGCACGAGCAGCAACCCGGCCGAGACCCGGCCTTCGTCAGAACCGACCGTGGTCGTGACACGCTAGCTGACACGGGCGCCTCGCAATCTTGCGACACGGCAGAGCAAAGCCACGACCAGCTTGACATAGAACGTCTGTTCGACTAGTCTGGCCGAGTTATAGAACGTCCGTTCATCCGCTCGGTGCCCGAGCGAACGACGGCCAAGCCATAGCGAAGAGGAGCGCCCGCGATGGCCATCGTCCGCATGGAGCCCGTGAATGTCCGCGTCAGGACCGACTGGTTCAACGGCACGCCGCGAGAGGTCACCTGGAACTCGGTTCGACTGCCGGTAACCCGACTGTCGGCCGTTCGCCGCGAGGACTCGGCGTATCGCGTCGACGTCGGCCCGCGAACCATATTCGAGGTGGAGACTCCGGGAGCCAGACTTGCCCTGAGCTTCCAGCATCGATCCCGCCGCTGGACGGTCGACGGCGTTGACGACGAGGTCGGGCGTTGCTGACGGCCTGATTCTGGCAGACCAGCGCGCCTGCGGAGACGAATCCATCGATTCGTGAACGAAGACGACGTCTTCTTGCCTACAATCGCCCCATGGAGCAAGCACATAGCCCCGGCGCGTTCGCGGATCTGACTGTCGGCCAATTCATCGAGCATCTGTCTTCGGCCGAGCCCGTTCCGGGAGGAGGAGCGGCTTCGGCCGTGGCTGCGGCTCTTGGCGCGTCCCTGATCTCGATGGTTGCCGCTCTCTCGAATGGGAAGCCCAAATACGCGGCCTACGAGTCGACGCTCGTCAGGTGCGAGGAGGTCGGGCAGGAACTCGCAGCGGAGTTCCTGCGGCTGGCGGACCGCGACGCCGAGGCATACGCGGGCTACTCGGCGGCGCTCAAGCTGCCGCGCGACACCGACGACCAGCAGGAGGCACGGCGGAAAGCCCTTCGGTCGGCGGCGCGCGTTGCCTCGGACGCGCCCTGGGAGTGCGTGAAAGCCTGCTCGCGACTGGTGGTCGCGGCGGAGGCGCTGGCCGGGCGCAGCAACGTAAACGCTGCCAGCGACGTGCTCGTGGCGACGCTCCTCGGTGAGGCTGCGGCGCGGGGAGCGGCCGAGAACGTGCTCATAAACCTGTCCTCCACCGGCGACGAGAGTTACGCCGAGAAGATGCGCTGGCACGTGGACTCGACGCTGCATGAGATCGCGGCAGTGGCCGCGCGAACTCGAGAGATTGTGCTGTCGGGCCAGTCGCGGGAACCGGAGCCGGCGTGAGCGAGGATCGAGACGGAGTTGGGGCGGCGGCCGTGGCCTCGGAGACCGCAGCGTCCCCGGGGACGGCTGCGAGCCCACGTCTTCTGGCCGGGGGCCCGATCGCGGCCGAGATTCGCGTCGAGCTTACCGGCGACTTCGCCACGTTCAAGGAGCGCTGGGGCTACGCCCCGACGCTCGCGGTCGTGCTGGTCGGCGCGGACGCGCCGTCGGCCGTCTACCTGCAGCAGATCCTGCGAACATGCGACAAGGTGGGCGTCGACGGTCGGCTCGTCGAGATCGGCTCTGAAGTGACGCCGGAGGCGCTTTGCACGGAGATCGAGCGCCTAAACGCCGACCCGGCTGTGGCTGGGATCATCGTCCAGATGCCGCTTCCCGCCCACATCCCGCTGCGAACCGTCATCGATTCGATCGATCCGTCTAAAGACATCGACGGCATCCATCCCCGCAACGCCGGCCTGCTCTCCCTTGGATACGACGGCTTCCTGCCGGCAACGGCCCAGGCCTCGGTCGAGATCCTGAAGCGCTCGGGCATCGCAATCGCCGGCAAGCGCGTGGNNCGTGATCGGACGGTCGAACGTCGTCGGGAAGCCGGCCGCGCTGCTTCTGATTCGGGAGCACGGTACGGTCACGGTTCTCCACTCCAGGACCCGAGACCTGGGCCGCCACACCCGCGACGCGGAGATCTTGATCGTTGCCGCAGGCAGGCCCGGCCTCGTTACCGGCGAGATGCTCTCGCCCGGCGTCGTCGTCGTGGACGTCGGCATCAACGTCGTGAGGGACGG
Source organism: Chloroflexota bacterium (assembly GCA_003165675.1). GTDB lineage: Bacteria > Chloroflexota > Limnocylindria > Limnocylindrales > CSP1-4 > Fen-1039. The sequence continues at coordinate 21,382 of PMNU01000149.1, read as the reverse complement.
GCAGGGCGGCGAGAAGCTGGTGGGCGACGTTGACTTCGAGTCGGCGAAGGGCGTCGTCTCGGCGATCACGCCAGTTCCGGGCGGGGTCGGGCCGCTGACCAACGCGCTTCTGCTGACGCACCTGCTCCGAGCCGCCACGGACCATGCCGAGCGCTCGGCGCTACGGGCCCCGGCGGAGGCGATGCCGTGATCGCGGCCTCTCCCATGCCCGGCAGCCCAAAGGCCGCTCCATGAGCGGTGCACAGATGCCAAGCAGCCTCGAGATCGCCCGCTCGGTCACCCCGCGGCCGATCATGGACCTCGCCGGCGAACTCGGCCTCAGAGACGACGAAGTCGAGCTGTATGGGCCGTATAAGGCGAAAGTCCGCCTGGAGGGCATCCGGCGCCTGGAAGCCGAGGCGGCCGCGGCGGGCCAGCACGGCAAGTACGTGGTCGTCACGGCAATCACGCCTACGCCTCTCGGCGAGGGCAAGACGACCACCAACATTGGCCTGGTCCAGGGGCTCAATCGGATCGGCCATCGCGCCGCGGTCTGCATCCGCCAGCCGTCGCTCGGGCCCGTCTTCGGGATCAAGGGCGGCGCCGCGGGCGGAGGCTACAGCCAGGTGATCCCGATGGAGGACTTCAACCTCCACCTCACCGGGGACAACCACGCCGTCGGCGCGGCCCACAACCTGCTGGCCGCCTTCGTCGACAATTCGTTGACCCACGGCAATCCGCTCGGCATCGACCCGCTGGGCGTCCTCTGGCCTCGGGTCGTCGACATCTCCGATCGAGCCGTCCGAAAGGCGATCATCGGGCTGGGCGGCCGAGAGAACGGCTATCCTCGCGAGACCGAGTGGCAGATCACCGTCGCCAGCGAGGTCATGGCGGCCCTGGCGCTCGCCTCCGACCTGCAGGACCTGCGCCGGCGTCTCGGTCGCATGGTCGTCGCGACCACCTTCGACGGCAGGCGGATCACCGCCGAGGACCTGAAGTGCGCCGGCTCGATGACCGTCCTGCTGCTCGACGCCATCAAGCCGAACCTGCTCCAGACGCTCGAGGGCGGGCCGGCCTTCGTCCACTGCGGTCCGTTCGCCAACATCGCCCACGGCAACAACAGCGTCCTGGCCGATCGGCTGGCACTGGCCACGTGCGACATCGCCTGCACCGAAGCTGGCTTCGGGGCCGATATGGGCGCCGAGAAGTTCTTCGACATCAAGTGCCGCCAGAGCGGGCTGCGGCCCGATGCCGCGGTCATGGTCGCCACGATCCGCGCCCTCAAGATGCACGGTGGCGTCGGGCGGATCGTCGCCGGCAGGCCGCTGGACCCGGCCCTTACCGTCGAGAACGTCGAAGCGGTTCGGAAGGGCTCGGCCAACCTGGCCGCCCAGATCGAGAACGTCCGCGTGTTCAACGTTCCGGTTGTGGTCGCGATCAACCATTTCCCCGGCGACACGGACGCGGAAGTGGCCGCCATTCGGGAAGTGGCAATGGCCGCCGGCGCGCGCGACGTGGTGGTCAGCCGCCACTTCGCCGATGGGGGCGCGGGGGCGGAGGATCTGGCCCGCGCCGTCTGGTCCGCTGCGGAAGAAGGAGCGCCGGAGTTCCGGCTTCTGTACCCGGACGACATTCCTCTGCGGGAGAAGATCGAGACCGTCGCAGTCCGCATCTACGGAGCGCGGGGCGTGGACGAGCTGCCGGCCGCCACCAAGGCCCTTAAGTTGTACGAAGACCTGGGTTTCGGGAACCTTCCCGTCTGCATGGCCAAGACGCACCTGTCGCTCAGCCACGATCCGGGTCTCAAAGGCAGACCGACCGGTTTTCGCGTACCGATCCGCGAGGTCCGTCTCTCGGCCGGGGCGGGCTTCGTCACGCCTCTTCTCGGCGAGATGCGGACGATGCCCGGCCTGCCGTCGCACCCGGCCGGTGAGTCGATCGACATCGACTCGGACGGGAATATCGTTGGGCTCTTCTAGCGGACCGCCCGAGTTTGCGCAGACGGCAACATAGTCGGGCTGTTCTGGGGATCTTTCCGGCCCGCGGCGCGGCGCGCCACGCCGACAGGCCGGCCCTGTGGCTTTGCCGGCCATGCGGCTCGGCTCGTCCCTGGCCGACGGTCCGGCCGATGTCTCGAACCCATAGACTTGACCCGTGCTCACGCTGTTGTTGACCCGTCACGGCCTGACGCCCGCAGGCGATGCGATACTCGGCGGCCAGCTGGACGTGCCGCTGGCACCGGAGGGGCGTGTCCAGGCCGAGGCCCTGACGCGGCGGCTGGCCTGCGTTCGCATCGACCGGGTCGTCTCGAGTCCGATGCTTCGGGCCCTGGAGACAGCTCAAACGCTTGCTGCCGGCCGGCCCGTCGAGGTGGACGAGCGACTGCGGGAGCTCGACTACGGGCGTTGGGAGGGTCTCACCTACGCCGAGGTCGAGGCCCACGATCCGGAGCTGCGGGCTCGCTGGGAACACGATCCTGCGGAGACGCACTCGCCGGAAGGCGAGTCGGGCGACGACGTCGCCGCCAGGGCACTCAGTTTCCTTGTTGACCTGCTGGAGGCCGAGCTCGGCGAGGCCCCCTCCTCGCCCATGAGCGGTCGCCACTCGCCCGACCCCGGCGGCTCACGTCGACCCTCTTCCGAAGCCCAGGCCCAGGCGGAAGGTGAGCGGCGCGTCCTCCTCGTGGCCCACGGAACGTTCAACCGAATCCTTATGTGCGTTGCGCTGGGCGTGCCGGTTCGCGACTACCGGCGCCGCTTCATCCAGGATCGAACGAACCTCACGGTGCTTCGCTACGAGCGCGGCGACACACCCGACGGCGCTCAGCTGGTTCTGGCCAACGATGTCGGCCACCTGCGCCGTCCGGGCGAGCCGCCCTGGGGCTAGGCCAGATCGGGCGTGAGCAGGCTCGAGCCGCCCTCGATCCCTAGTAGCCGAGGCGGTGGACTCGCGAGTAGACCGTGTTGGCGACGGTCTGCGCGCCGAGGTCGCTGAAATGGAGGCCGTCGCTCGTGAACTTCTTTACGTACACGCCGCCAGACGTCGACAGCACGGCATGGACGTCTATCACGGTCAGCTTGTAGACGTTACCGAGGTGCGTGATCGCTGCGTTGAGCGAGTTGATCTCTGTCGCCATCCCGGGGTAGGAGTCCGGCGGAATGGTCATCAGGAAGACGGTTATCCCCTTCGCCTTCGCCGCGACGATGATCGCCCTCAAGTTCGCGATCGTAGTCGACTGGCCGACCTTCTGACCCAGATCGTTGGTGCCGCCCATGACGAACAGGACGTTCGGCTTATAGGCGAAGACATCGCTGTTGAGCCGGGCGAGCATGTCCCCCGTCAAGCTGCCCGGCACTCCGGCGTTGTTCACGAGGCGCAGATTGGCGTCCTCCGCGTCCAGGCGGGACGGCCAGGGCCCATCTGTAGGCCAGGCCGTCAGCGAGTCGCCAAGGGCAACGAACGTGTACGTCTTTGCGACCGGCTTCTTGGTTGGTGCCGCCGTCGGCTTGCGAGTGGGAGACGGCGAGGGCGTCGGGGACGGTGACGGCATGGCCGGCTCCTCGGACGTCGCGGCCGGCAAGGCCTCGCTCGAAAGCGTGGGATTCGCCGAAGTCAGGTCAGCCACGAACGCCTCCGACGGGCTCACTGAAGGGCTCGCGGACGGTGGGTCGGTCCAGCCGCCTGGCAGGCTCGCCGAGACTGCCACGGCCGCGACCAGCAAGGCCAGTACAGCTGTCAGCTCTCTTCGCCGTTGGGTCCTGGGCGCGAACCGCCGTAAGAACCGGGTTGCGGCGCCGCCTGTGCCGGGCTCGGCCAGGCCCGCCGACAGAGCCGCAAAGGCTCCCCCAAACGACCGCAGTGGATCGTGCCGAACCGGGTGGGCCATGCGGCGCTTGGTCTGAGCCACCTTCGGGCTGAAGTGCGCCATCGGAGACGACTGCGCTCCCCCGGACTCGGCGCCCCGCGCGGGCTTCGAGCGGCCACGGGGCGAGCTCACGCGCGCCCAATCGCGAGGCGAAGGCCTCGCCGTTCGATATCGTCGATGCTCAGCGCCTGCAACTGGACGCGAGTTGGTCTACTGCGCATCAGCGTTCCCTGTTTCGCCGCCGGCCGTCCCTGTGCCCCTGGCCGCGACGTTAAGTCTGCCACCGAATGGGCAATCCGCGCTCGCCGGCCGCCCGACCCTCGAAGACACCCCACCGAATCGGGGTCGTGCGAAACCAGATTACGCCTCCGCCCGGCGGCGATTCCATCCCGGATGACCCAGGCGCCACCACACGAAGAGGAGGATCGCGGCGGCGCAGGCGAGGATAATCAGCGTGTCGAATGGGCGCAGATCGTCGCGGATCTCGGTCCAGTGCGCGCCTAGGACGGTGCCGGCGTAGACGAGGGCCACCGTCCACGGGATCACCCCCAGAGCGGAGAACGCGACGAACGGCCGGAATGGCATGCGCGCGACTCCGGCGGCGAAGCCGACAACGCTCCGAACGCCGGGCAGCAGACGGCCGATGAAGGCGGTCGGAGCGCCCCAGCGCCCGAAGAAGCCTTCGGCCTGCTCGATCTCGTGCTTGCGAATCAGCAGGTAGCGGCCCCATCGATCGAGGAAGGGCCTGCCCAGGTGCGACCCCAGGAAATAGCCGAAGCAGGCTCCGGTGAGGTCGCCTGCCACCGCCGCCGCCACTACGATCCAGAAGTTCCAGCTGGCATGGGTGAGCGGCTCGATCTGCTTGGGGTCGCTGACCATCCAGCCGGCCATGGGCAGGATCAGCTCGGAGGGAAGGGGCAGCAGCGTGGCCTCGATTGTCATGGCCACGAAGACGCCCAGGTATCCGACGGCGGCGTACAGGGACTGCAGGAATGGAATGACGGCAGTGTCGATGAAGCTGAGCACCGAGGCCCTCGCTCGTGGGGATAATGGGACGCTGCCGAACGACGAGGCGCCGGCGGCATTGCGCAGGATACCCGAGCGGCCGCGGCGGCGTCTCGCGCGCGCTATCTCGCGCGCGGGGCCCTCACGACGGGACGGTCGTTAGGAGAGGAGCGCAGGCCGGTCGCGTCCGGAGCAGCGGTCGATGGCCCGACGGAGGCGCACCTCGTCCGCGGCGCCGGCGTGTTGAAGTGCCCAGAGAGCGGGAAGCAGCCGCGGGTCTGCCGCGGCTGCAGCGGCGTCGACCTCCAGNNGCCTCGTGGCTGTCATCGTCGGCTCGCGCCAGAAGCGCCGCCCGAACGTCCGCGCCGTCGTCGTCTGAGAGCGTGCCAAGCCCGAACGTGGCCCAGTCGCGGACCTCCGGGTCGGGGTCGCGCGAAAGGTGGATCAGGGCGGTTCGGGCCTTCGGGACGAGCGGCTTCGGGCTGATCGTGGCCACGGCGAAGGCGACCGCCAGCCGCACTTCCGGGTTCGGATCCTCTGCCAGCGGGAAGATCCGTCCGAGAGTGCCGGGATCGCCAACGTGGCCGAGCGCCGCGACTATCGAGGCCAAGGGAGCGGCGACTCTCTCCACGGTCAGAGCGTCCAGCAGCGCCTGGAGGATGACCGCTCGGCTATTCGGTTCGACGCCGACAAGCCTGCCCAGCAGGTCCGCACCGAGGGTTCGCTCGCGCTCGAGACCGCCCCGGAGCAGACGTACGCTCTCCTCCAGGACGTCGTCGGAACATTCCGTCAGGATGCCGCCGATGAGGTCCCAGCGGCAGTCCTCATCGTAGGTTCCGAGAGCTGCTTCGATGCGGACGTCGAGCGGCCGAATGGCTCACCTCACAAGTGGACGGCGGCCTCGTTTCGGCCGCAGACGTTCTTTGGACGGGACCCGGTCCGGCCCTTGCCCCGTCGGCCGGGCTTCAGACNNTCGCCGCCCGCAGCCCAACTTTCGACGCCAAACGCGCGGGGCGCGGCCGGTTCGAGAAACCAGCGGACTACTTGCCGCGTTGGATGCTGCGTCGCTTCTTGGCGTCCAGAAGAGCGGCGTCGGCGCGGGCCGTGAGCCGGTCGAGCGTCTCGTCGGCGGCGAGCTCGGCCAGGCCGACGCTAACCCCGACGCCCAGGTCGTCTCGGAGCAACCGATCGATCGCATCGAAGCGGCGCTCGACTTCCTCGAGGCTCGATCCGCCGATCCCGCACACGAATTCGTCGCCGCCATAGCGGACGACCGGGTCGAAGGGACGCAGGTTCGATCTCAGGGTCCGGACGAGTGTCTGCAACACGTGATCGCCCGCCGCGTGGCCATCGCGGTCGTTGATGAACTTCAGGTCGTCGACATCGACGAAGACGAGGACGAAGCGTCCGTCGGCCCGCCGAGCGTGGTCGATCTCGAGGGCGAGGGCGAGCGTGCCAATTTCGCGGCGGTAGGCGCCCGTGAGATCGTCGAGGTGTGCGTCCAGCAGCTCAACCTCCAGGCGGGCGCGCTCGCGGGCTGCGTAGGCTCGGTCCTTGGCGGCGTTGGCTCGATCGGCCGCGGCCCGGGCTCGAAGCCGCTCGAGCTTTTCGGCGAGCGGCGCATTGGAGGCGGCGATTGCCCGCTCGCTCTCCTCGGCCCGCAGATCCCTGCGCCGCGCCGTCTGGTCGCGCCTGGCGGCGGTGTCGTCGCGCCCGGCGGCCGTCCCGATTCGGAGATGAGCGGTCCCGGCGCGACTGGCCTGCGCAGCACGGCGACGGATCGTGGCGGTTTCGCGCGCGAGGCGCGTCGTCTCGTAGGTCGCCAGTGCTTCTGCGTCTGCTTCAGAGCGAAACCGATCCGCGCTCGCCTGATCCGCATCGGACGCCTGTTGATCGCTCGCGGCGTTCGCACCGTCCAGCGCCGCCGCGGCCTGGTCGTCGTCTGATCCGGTCTGGTCTGCGTCTGATCCGGTCTGGTCCTCGTCCGCGGCGGACCAATCGGCGTTGAGCGCCCTCTGATCCGCGGCGCCCACAACCTCCGGATGCCCAGGGCCGGTCCGGCCACCGCCCTTCATCGACGCCTCCGCGCGCCCAGGTTTCCAACTCTCAAAACAGCTGTGCGCAATCGAATTCTAGGGCCTGCGTCTATTCCGTCGGAGTTGGGGCCGTTGGGTGGGCGCTCAACCGTTCCTATGGCGCACCTCTGCTTTCCGCCCGGCACGCGTTCGGGTAGCCGCCCATACCTCGACCTGTTCCGGGTGTCCGAACAGGTAGCCCTGACCCAGGTCGACCCCGAGGCCGAGCATTGTGTCGGCCTCCTCCTGGGTCTCGACGCCCTCAGCCAGTAGCCGGCAACCCGCCTCCGCCGCGAAATGNNCGCATGCCGACGACCATCGCCTGGCGCCCGAGGTCGGTGTTCACCCCGCGCACGAGACTGATGTCGAGCTTCACCAGGTTGGGTCGCAGTTCGACGATGTGACCGAAGTTGGCGATTCCCGCGCCGGCGTCGTCCACCGCGAGGCGCACGTCGTGGCCGAGCGCTCGAATCGCCGCGTGCAATGCTCCGTAGTCCTCGATGATCTCGTGCTCGGTGACTTCGAGGATGATCGGGCGGTGCGCATGCAACAACACCGCCTTCAGACTGTCGGAATCGGTCAGAAGGCGGGGTGAGACGTTGAGGGAGAGCCAGACCCCTGCAGGTAGACGATCCGCGGCCGCAACGGCAGCGCCGAGAGTTGTCATCTCGAGATCGGGCCCCAGGCCCACCGACCAGGCGTCGGCGAAGCAGAGATCCGGTCGCTGGCCCGAGTCGAACCGAGTCAGAGCCTCGTAGCCGACGACCTCTCGCGACTCGAGATCGACGATCGGCTGGTAGACAGGGTGGAAGGAGCCCATCTCGAGAATCGCCGTGAGCGCCTCTCGCAGTTGAGCCTCCCGACACATCTCGTGCAGTCGTGCCGCCAGGGCCGCAGTTGAGCCGGCACTGGCCGAGAATACGATGGGGGTCGACTCGACGAGCGTACGCGCAGAGGTCTCGTCGGAGGTTCCGATCGACAGCGCGCCGACCAGGACGCCTGCGTGCTCGATCGGTCCAGTGGCGATGGCTTTGAGCCCGGCCGTGCGGAGCCCGGCCGGCCGTCCGTGATCGGCGGGATCGTCGACGACGAATTCTGCCCACGACCCCTTTGCTGTCTGCTCGACCACGGAGGCGGCTCTGGCGCGCGGCAGGTGGTCGCCTGTCGCCATGGGGTAGCCTCGGGGTTTGCTTATGCTGACCAACTGGACATCGGCCGGCCCGAGAAAGGCCGAGACGGACGCCACTTCGATGTGCGGGATCTTCACCAGCGCGTCGCAGATTGACTGGGCGGTTTCCGCGAGCCCTGCCTCCGCGGAGATGTCGTGGAGACCCGCGACGATGGCCGCTCGGATCTGAACTTCGAGCGCCAGTTCCGCCTCGGCCTGGCGCAGGTGGGTGACATCGCGGAAGAACGTCACGTCGCTGGTGATGGCTCCATCCGCGTCCCGGCGGGGCGTGACGGAGACCTGGATCCGCCGAGGCCTTCCATCTGGCCGGGGCAGAGCGACCTCAGCCAGCCAGGAGCGCCCGGCCTTGATTCTCCGATCGATGCTGGCGCCCGCGCGAGAACCCAGGAGACCGGCCACGAGCAGTGGCAGCATCTGGCCCTTGGGATCGCCCAGCCCGGCACCGATGTCCGACGAGAAGGCCGGGTTCCCATAGAGAATGCGGCCATCCCGGTCGGACACGACGATGCCTTCGGCCGCCTGTTCGACAACCGACGCCAGACGATCGCGCTCGAGGCGCGCCTTCTCGCGATCGGTCACGTCACGGAGGATTGCCACGTAGTCGGAGACGGCTTTGTCGGCGCCCAGGCGCGGCGTTACGGCGACCTGGAACTGCAGCCTGGCCCCGCCCGGCGCTTCTACTTCTATCTCTTTGATCCACCGGATTCCGGCGGCCACCTTCCCAGCCATGTCGGCGACGGCGGCAGTCCCCAGTAGTTCGGTGAGAATGGGCGGCAGTGCCTGTCCCCGGAGGTCGCCGCGCTCGCGACCGACGTCATCCGCGAAAGCCTGGTTGAAGTAGAGGATGCCCCAATCCGGGCCGGCAATGACGATGCCTTCGATTGACTCTTCGACAACCAGCCTCAGGCGATCCCGCTCGCGGCGTGCCGACGCCTGAGCCAGGGCCTGAAGAACGGCCGGAACGAGAGCTTCCAGGCGCCCCTTTGGGACGTAGCCGACTGCGTCGTTCTGCAGGGCCGCGACGACGAGTTCCTCGCCCAGCGTCCCTGAGATCAGGATGCACGGGACGGTCGGGACCGACTCGTGGGCGAGGGCCAGGGCAGCGGCCCCCGAAAAGCCCGGGAGCGTCCAGTCGCTGATGATGACGTCGGGCGGTGGAGCCAGGGAGGGACGGAACTCGGCTTCGGTTGCGACGACTCGCAGGTCGATCGACAGCCCGCCGGCCCGCAGCGTCCGCAGGATGAGTTCGGCGTCGTCTGCCGAGTCCTCGACCAGGAGGACGCGCAGCGGCGTCAGTCCGTCGGTCATCCCGGCACCTTGTTGAGGAGCAGCCAGTAGAGACCGAGATCGCTCACCGACTGCGTGAACTTCGCGAAGTCGACGGGCTTAACCACGTAGCTGTTTACACCGAGCCTGTAGCTCTCCACCATGTCGCTCTCCTCCTGGGAGGACGTGAGCACGACCACTGGTATCTGCCTGGTCTCCTCGGACGACTTCAGACGCCGAAGCACCTCCAGCCCATCGATTCGCGGAAGCTTGAGGTCCAGTAGCACGAGCTTCGGATACCCGCCCGCCGGAGCCTTGCTGGTGCCGCCCGGCCAGAGATACTCGAGCGCCAGGGCTCCGTCGCCAACCACCTTGACGTTGTTCGCGATGTTGCGGCCCCGCAGGGCCCGCAAGGTGAGCTCGACATCGTCGGGGTTGTCCTCGATGAGCAGTATCTCGGTCGGCTGGACGTTCACGTCGCCTCCTGGCCTGCGGGCAGCGAGAATCCGAAGGTCGCGCCTTCGCCGGGCGCGCCGTCGGCCCAGACCTCGCCGCCGAGACGCCGAACGATCCGCGCCACGATGGCGAGACCGATGCCGGTGCCTTCGAACTCGGACGTCTGGTGCAAACGCTGGAAGGGCTGGAAGAGTTTGTCGCTGTAGCGAGGATCGAAGCCGACCCCGTTGTCACGGACTGTGAAACGACATTCGCGAGGTCCCGGTTCGCACCGAACCTCCACTTTCGCGAGCTGGACCGGACCGGTGAACTTCACGGCGTTGTCGAACAGGTTGACCCAGACCTGCCGCAGCAGGCCGGCATCTCCGAAGGCGCTGGCCAACGGTCCGATGTCGAACTCGACCGTGCGGCCGGGCTGGGCCGCCTGCAACTCCTCGACGACCGACCGGGCGAGGGGCTCCATGTCGACCGGCGTGCGATCCAGGTTCTTGCGGCCGACTCGGGAGAGCGTGAGCAGATCGTCGATGAGCTGCCCCATGTGCTGGGCGTTGCGCACGACGATATCGAGGACACGCCGGGCCTCGGGATCGAGGCCCGCGGCATGCTCGCGGAGAAGGATCTGGCTGAAGGCGTCGATCGAGCGCAACGGGGCTCGAAGGTCGTGGCTGACGGAGTAGCTGAAGGCCTCCATCTCGCGATTGGCCGCCTCCAGGGCCGCGGTGCGCGTCTTCACGCGGCCCTCCAGTTCGGCATTGAGGGCCAGCAGCTCATCCTCCCCTCGCTTGCGCTCGCTGATGTCGAGCACGAACGCCGCGATATTCGCGCCCGGCCCGGCCAGCCGCGTGTCGGCCAGGAACACCGGAACCCGACTGCCATCGCGCCTCATGTACTCCTTCTCGAACGGCTTGGACGAGCCCTGCTCGCGCAGTTCGTCGAGCGCCCTGTCGGTGAGCTGCAGCCACTCGGGCGGGGTCATGGCTCGCCAGTCGACTTCGCCGTGCTCGAGTTCCTCGCGCGTGTAGCCCAGGAGGTCGAGGAAGTAGTCGTTGGCATAGAAGACGCGGCCATCCTGCCTGGCGAAGAAGACGCCGACGATGTCTGCGTCGACCAGGTCTTGGAAGTTGCCGAGCGCGACCCTGAGCGCCTCCTCGGCGGCTTTGCGCGCGCTTATGTCTCGGATGGCCGCTGTGATCAGGATCCCTTCGGCGCTTTCGAGTGGGCTCAGCATTATCTCGATCGGAAACTCGGTGCCGTCCTCGCGCCGCCCAAAGAGCTCGATCCCCATGCCTATCTGCTGCAAGAGGGCGTCGGCCGTGGAGCGTAGGTCGTCGGCGATCAGCCGTTCCGCGAAGCCCTCGGGAATGATGACCTTGACCTGCTGGCCCACGAGTTCGTCGCGCCGGTAGCCGAACTGCCTCTCGGCTTGAGCGTTGAGCAGGACGATCTCGCCGGCTCCGTCCACCACCACCATCGCGTCCGGAGCCGCTTCGAGCAGTCCGCGATACTTCGCCGCAGATTCCTGACTCTCTCTGACATCGCTGATGTTCCGGCTGTCGAGGAGCGCCTGTTCCCCGCGTCTCGCCTCGGTAACGTCGGAGAAGGACACGACCGCGCCCAGCACTTCGTCGCTCGCTGCGTCGCGGAGTGGCGAGGCACTGACGCGAAGCCACCTGACGGTCCCGGACGGGTGGCGCACGCCTATCACGACGCCACGGACGGGCTCTCCGGTCGTCCGCGCGATCGTCGACGGGAGATCCTCGCCGCGCGCGGGCTTGCCGTCGCTCCACACGGTCTGCCATTCCGGGTCGTCCGAAGTCCTGCCAGTGAGCGTGGCGGCATCGAGACCGAGGATCGCTCTGGCGGTCGGGTTGCTCTCGACGATACGGCCCTCGGCGTCCTGCACCACGACGCCTTCCGCGAGGCTGTCGACAATCGCGTTGTGCCACCGTTCGCTCAGGAGCAGGGCCTCCCGAGTTCGTCCGAGTGTCGAGTCCCGCGGAGCTGCCGGTGTAGCAGCAACCGGATCGGGCCCGGCGCCGGCAGACGACGGCGCCTTCGACCCGGCCGCGCCGGCGCGGCTGAGCGCATCCGACCGGGCTCGGAGATTCCGGTGCTTGCTTCCCTGAGCGCGAGCAGTGGGCGTGGCGACCGGGTCGCCGACGCGCGCTACGACGCTCCCGGAGGGAGGGCTGGGAAGACGAACCGGTCGTCGACGCTCGCTCATGACACAACCCAGAGGAGCCACTCGCGTCGGCCACCAAAGCGGTGGCGAGGTCGGACGGGTAACTGTTCCGGCTACACCGTGCGCGCAACGGCAGTCAGTGTCAAGCAAGCATCGGACAAGCGGCGCCCTCCTGTGAGGCCCACGACGCGGTGGGTGCAGGCCGGCAGATAGGCGCCGGAGGCGCCGGTTGCCGTACAGTTGGCGGGCCATGACACGCGTCGAGATCGTGGACGTCACCGACGAAACCGGGTTCGGACTGGTCCCGCCCTGCGCGGACCCGTCGTTCGACCACCGCACCTGCGACTACTGGGAGGACGCCGATCGGGGCTCGAAGGCGAGCCGACCGAACTGGCTTCCTGCGGGCCCTGCCGGTCCCGCGGGTTCGGCCGCCTCGGCTGCCTCGCCCGCGGGCGTGGGCGAACCCTCGAGCGGCGGCCGATCGGCAAACCCGTTTGCGCCGCCGCCGGGGACCGAATCGAACCCGTTCCTGCCGACGCCGAAAGCTGCCGCGAACCCCTTCGCGCCGGTCTTCCGCGAGCCTGCCCGCAACCCGTTTCTCGACGATCGGACCGACTCGCCGGCCGAAAACCCGTTCGCGCCACAGCGCCCCCGCCGCCCGACGATCGCCGCCGAGGCCCCGCGCAAGCTGCAGCTCCTGGGCCGCGGGCTCGGCATCTTCGGCAGCTACGCCAAGCTGCTGCTGGTCGACGGCGAAGCCGTCGGCTATTGCCAGTTCGGGCCGCTTTCGGCATACCCGCGGGCGCTGCGCCTGAGGGAGCTGTATTCGCAGCTCCCCGACGCACCGCTGCCGGCGGTCATCACCTGCATCGCGACCACGAGTGAGGCTCGGCGGGGCGGCCATGCGCTGCGGCTCGTCGAGGAGGTCTGTCGCGACCTCGCCGGCCGGGGCTTCGCGGCGGTCGAGGCGTACCCCGAGGTCCGTGCCAGGGAGGACTCAACGCCTGCCGCTCGCCCCGAGTTCTGGATCGGGGCCGGCTTCCGGCTTGCCGTAAACGACGACCGATACCCGGTGGTGCGCCGTGAGCTCTGAGATGCGACCGTTGCGGATGCGGCCCGCACCAACACGGTCGCCGCTGGCGCGCCTGTGCCGCCCATCGCGCCCGGTCAAGGCCGTGCTGGCGGCTTTGGCGGTCGCCAGCGCTCTGAGCCTCGCCGGCTGCGACGGAGTCGGCGCCACGCCCACTCCGCAGTACACCGCCGTGCCGATCGGGGCTACGCCCTGGCCGAACGGCACGACCGGCCAGTACGGCCTCCGCATAGACCCGAGCCTTCTCACCAGGCTGCCGAAGTTCGTGGGCGCCCAGCCTATCGTCGAGGATGCGGAGAGCGAGATCGTGGCAATGGGAAACGCCGACCTGGCCAAGACGTTCGATGGCTATGTCGCGGCGAAGGCCGGCGAGATCGCCGACGATAACTGGCTCGCGCTGGTCATCGGCCACTTCACGCCGGAGAACCAGACCGCCGACTTCTACTCGGCCTGGGTGGACCAGTACGCCGCCGCCGGGTGCTCTCAGGCGAGCGCGGTGACGGCCACCAACCAGGAGACGGTCGGCGATTTCGTCGTCGACGAGGCCACCTGCGGCGGCGGCCCGACGGTCTTCACGCTCCACCTGGATAGCGGAGTCGTCCTGTCGATGGTCTCGGATGGCCCGCTCGATTTCGGCCGCCAGCTGATCAAGGCCATCTATTAGCGCCTCGCGTCCGGAGCGCTCTCGGCCGGCGCAGCGCTTCGGTGGCGGGGCTGTCGGCGCCCGGCCACTCGGTCNNCCACTCGGTCGGCGCCCGGCCAGTCGGCCGGCGCGCCCCGTCAGGCGGACTCCTCGGCTGTGCCACTGGGCCGGCGCGGCGCCGAGGCTCGAATCGTGACGTTCTCCGCCAACGGGGGCACACTGCATTCGAGCGCTCGGGCAGAGCCCGGGCCGTCCATTCAGAGGCCTCCGATGGCGATCGAAACCGATTCCACGCCGCACGCCGGACCCCGCCCCGTCCGAGCACCGCGCGGTCCGGAGCGCAGCTGCAAGGGCTGGGCCCAGGAAGCCGCGCTCCGAATGCTGATGAACAACCTGGACCCGGAGGTGGCCGAGCGCCCGGACGACCTGGTCGTCTACGGGGGCACCGGCCGAGCCGCGCGCAGCTGGGACGCCTTCGACGCGATAGTCCGCGAGCTTCGCCGCCTGGAGAACGACGAGACGCTCCTCGTCCAGTCCGGCAAGCCGGTCGGCGTCTTCCGAACGCACGAATGGGCGCCGCGCGTGCTCATCGCCAATTCGAATCTGGTCGGCAAATGGGCCAACTGGGAGACGTTCCGCGAGCTGGAGCGGGCCGGCCTGACCATGTACGGGCAGATGACCGCCGGATCGTGGATCTACATCGGCACGCAGGGCATCCTCCAGGGCACCTACGAGACGTTCGCCGAGCTGGCGCGCCAGCATTTCGGCGGGACGTTGCGGGGCCGCCTGACACTCACCGCCGGCCTCGGCGGGATGGGCGGAGCGCAGCCGCTGGCCGTGACCATGAACGGGGGAGTGGCCCTGGTCATCGAGGTCGACGAGGTACGGGCGAACCGACGCCTCAAGATCGGCTACGTGGACCGACTGACTCATTCGGTCGATGAGGCGCTCGGCTGGGCTCGCTCGGCGGCCGCCGAGGGCCGCGCGGAATCGATCGCCCTGGTCGGCAATGCCGCGGAGATCGAGCCCGCGCTGGTCAGGTGCGGCGAGCGATTCGACGTCGTTACGGACCAGACGTCGGCCCACGACGCATTGAACGGCTACGTGGCGGCGGGCGTGTCCGTAGCCGATGCTGTCGAGCTGCGGCGCGAGACTCCCGACGAGTACATCCGCCGATCGATGGCGTCGATGGCCGAGCACGTTCGGGCGATGCTCGCGTTCCAGTCGGCCGGTGCGGTGACCTTCGACTACGGCAACAACATCCGGGCTCAGGCCCAGACTGCCGGCCTGGCGAACGCGTTCGACTTCCCGGGCTTCGTGCCCGCGTTCATCCGGCCGCTCTTCTGCGAGGGCAAGGGGCCGTTCCGGTGGGCTGCACTATCCGGCGACCCGGCGGACATTCTGGCCACCGACCGGGCCGTCCTGGAGCTCTTCCCGGAAGACGAATCGCTTCGGCGATGGATTGAGATGGCGGAGGCGCGGGTGCCGTTCCAGGGACTGCCGGCACGGATCTGCTGGCTCGGCTATGGCGAGCGGGCGCGCGCGGGTGCCGCCTTCAACGAGCTGGTTCGTTCGCGCGCGGTGAGCGCGCCCATCGTGATCGGCCGCGACCACCTCGACGCGGGCTCGGTCGCCTCGCCAAACCGCGAGACCGAATCGATGCGGGACGGCTCCGATGCCATCGCCGACTGGCCGCTGCTCAACGCGCTGGTCAACACCGCCGCCGGGGCCAGCTGGGTGAGCATTCACCACGGCGGAGGGACGGGGATCGGGTACTCTCAGCATGCTGGCATGGTCGTCGTCGCCGACGGCTCCGAGCTCGCCGCCCAGAAGCTGGAGCGGGTCCTGACGACGGATCCGGGCATGGGCGTCATCCGTCATGCCGACGCCGGCTACGACCGGGCGGTGGAAGTCGCTCGGGAACGTGGCGTCCGTATCCCAATGCTGGACGACGAGCGCTCGGCCAATTCATAAGGTCCTTGCCCCGGAACCCCCTGCGGCTGACTGTGCCGTCAGTACGTCCCGATTGTGCCCGTTACCGCCCTGCGCGACGCGTACAGCGACGCCGTCTGGCTCCCGTCTTCAGTCGACGGGCCCTCTGCCGGAATGTCTCGGAGAGCCCGCAATGGCGAAGCCAGGACTGGCACGACCGACGAGAACGATGCGATCGCTGCCAACACCAGGGCAACCCTGACGGGCATCAGCGTCGCCATCGCGCCGCCCAAGACGGACCCGATCGGGATGGTGCCCCAGACGATGAAGCGCATCGTCGCGTTCATCCGGCTCTGCATCTCCGGCGGCGTGATGGCCTGGCGGAGGCTGATCTGGGCCACGTTGTAGATGACCTGGCTCATGCCGACCACGAACCAGCCCACGAAGAGCGTTACGGCGGCAATATCCAGGTCCGCCGGTGTAAGCGTCAGGAGCAGAAACGAGGGCGCTCCAAAGGCCGCCGAAACGACGATCGTTCGGCCGATGCCGATGGTGTGCGGCAGTCGATTCGAAAGGGCGGCCCCGGCCAGGAAGCCAATGCTTGCCAGACCGACGACCGTGCCGTAGAAGGCCGGCGGAAGCATCAGTTCCTGCCAGATCAGGACCGGGAAGACGCCGAAGAGCGCGGCAGCGAACAGGTTCGACGTGGCGGTGCAGGCGGCGATAGGTCGCAGATAGCGATTGCCGAGGACATATCGCAGGCCTTCGGCGATCTCCGACCGCATCGATGCGGGTCGGCCGGACTCGTCCAACCGACGCTTCGGGGCCTCCTCGCGGCGGCGGATGGCGCTGATGAAGCCGCCCGAGACGAAGAAGCTGAGCGCGTCGACGGCGATGGCGAATGGCGCTGCAACCATCGCGATCAGGTTGCCGCCGAGGGTGGGGCCGCCGATCTGAGCGATCGAGTAGCTGATCTGGAGGTGGGCGTTGCCATCGACAATGTCGTCCCGGTCGAGAATGGCAGGCAGATACGACTGGTCGGCGATGTCGAAGAAGGCTGTCAGAGTGCCCGTGATGAACGCAACGACATAGAGCTGCCCCAACGTCAGGGCCCCCGCCACGTAGGCCACCGGGATCGACAGCAGGACGAGGCCGCGGCCCAGGTCCGCGGCTATCAACACCGGTCGGCGTCGGATGCGGTCCAGCCATGCTCCGGCCGGCAGGGTAAAGAGCAGGAAAGGCAGCATCTCGACCGCGGCCAGGAGCGACACCTGGAAGACGCTGGCGCCCAGCATCGTCAGGGCGATGAATGGCAGGGCGATGATCGTGACCTGGCTGCCGATGACCGAGACTGTGGCGGCCGACCAGATCTTGACGAAGTCGCGGTGCCGCCACAGCGACGGCCTTGCGATGCCTTTCAAGCCATTTCCTTCATCGCGCGGCATGCTATCGGCGACACATTGTTTGGGCATTACGCGACCAGTCGCATTGCTCCTGTGCCACGATAGGATCGGCCGTACCGAACAGTGGTAATCGTTGGCGCCAGTGCCAGGCACTGCCGGGAGGGCTGGCCCGCGTGGGTAGTTTCCGCAGGGCGGTCGGCGCCGCGAACCGGAGGTAGCGTGACGAAGCTCGTCGAGTCGGTCCCCAACTTCAGCGAGGGCCGTCGGATTGGGGTCGTCGACAAGCTGGTCGCTGCCGTGGAGAGCGTTCCGGGCGCCTTCCTCCTCGATCGAACGAGCGACGCCAGCCACAACCGCAGCGTGCTGACGCTGGCCGGTGAGCCGGCCCCGATCCTTGAGGCGCTCGAGCGGACCGTGGCCGTCGCGGTCGACGAGATCGACATGGAGAAACACTTCGGCGAGCACCCCCGCATCGGGGCGGTGGACGTGGTCCCGTTCGTGCCCCTCGCGGGGGCGACCATGACCGATTGCATCGAGCTGGCCCGGGCCTTCGGGGCTCGCGTGGCCGACCGGTTCCATATGCCTGTCTACCTCTACGGCGAGGCTGCCACCTCGCCGTCCCGGCAGAGGCTGGCCGACGTCCGGCGTGGCCAGTACGAGGGACTCAGGACGCAGATCTCGGAGCCTGGACGTGAGCCGGACTTTGGTCCGGCCGTGCTCCACGCCACGGCCGGGGCGGTGGCCGTCGGCGCGAGGCCGTTCCTGATTGCCTACAACATCAACCTCGAGAGCCGCGACCTCGAACTGGCGAAGCGGATCGCGCGCCGCATCCGAGAGTCGAGCGGCGGCCTCGCGCGCGTCCAGGCCAACGGCTTCTGGATAGAGGAGCTCGATCGGGCGCAGGTGTCCATGAACCTGCTCGACTTCCGGACGACCCCGATCTGGCTCGTCTGGGAATCCGTTCGCGCGGAGGCGGCCGAGGACGGCGTTCACCTCGCCGAGTCCGAGCTGATCGGGCTGGCGCCGCTCGATTCGCTGCTGGATGTGGCCGACCACGCCGGTGTGTCGGAGCGATTGCCGGAGACGGAGCGCCTTGCGGGAGCGGCGGCTTTCCTCAAGCTGCGCGACTTCTCGCCGATGCAGGCGCTCGAGCTGCGGCTCGCGGCCGCGCGAGGTCGGTGAGGCCATGCACGGGTCATCGGACGCCGCCGCACCGCCGGGATTGCTGATCGAGGGAGCCGCGTCGATCGCCACGTTGGCGGGCGGGCTGCGGCGCGGCGCTGCACAGGCCGACGCCGCGGAGCTCAGCGGCGATTCTCTGGCCGTGGCCATGTGGGGGGACCGGCTGATCGCGGCGGGGCCGCGCGCGGAAGTCCAGCGCCAGATCGAGGCCGGCGGCCGCTCCATCGACGACTTCGCCCGCCTCGACGCCGCCGGCGGCCTGGTCACGCCCGGGCTCATCGATGCCCACACTCACCTCGTGTTTGCCGGGACCCGCGAGGCGGAGTGGCAGATGAGGTCGCGCGGCGCCGGGTACCTTCAGATCCTCAAGGCAGGCGGCGGGATCCTCTCCACGGTCGCGGCTACGCGCGCCGCCTCCGACCAGGACTTGCTTGCCGGGGCGCGCCGCCGCCTGGCCGAGATGCTGGCCAACGGCACCACGACCGCCGAGGCCAAGTCGGGCTACGGGCTGGACATCGCGACCGAGTTGCGCATGCTCGAGGTGATCGGCCGCCTTGATCGCGAGGGCCCGGTCCAGCTCGTGCCCACGTACCTGGGCGCCCACGCCGTCCCCGCCGAGTTCCGCGACCGCCCCGACGGCACCGAGGCGTACGTAGCCGACGTCGTCGGGGAGCAGCTGCCGGCGGTCGCCCGCCAGGGGATTGCCCGCTTTTGCGACGTCTTCTGCGAGAAGGGTGTCTTCGACGACCGCCAGAGCCGCCTGGTCCTGACCGCTGCTTTGGAAGCGGGCCTGCTTGGCCGCATCCACGCCGACGAGCTGGTTCCGTCCGGCGGCGCCGAGCTCGCCGCCGAGCTCGGCTGCGTCTCCGCAGACCACCTCGCGGCTCCGTCGGAGGCGGGAGTGGCTGCGCTGGCCCGGGTCGCCGAAGCGGGCCGCCCGGTCGTGGCTACGCTGCTGCCGGCCACGAGCTGGTTCCTCGGAGCTCACCACTTCGCACCTGCGCGCCGCCTCATCGATGCGGGCATCCCCGTTGCCATGGCCACGGATCTCAACCCGGGCACGAGTCCCACGGTCGGGCTGCCGCTGGTCATGTCGATCGCCTGCGTGGAGATGGGCCTGACGCCGCCGGAGGCGCTGGTGGCGGTCACGATCAATGCCGCCCACTCGGTCGGGCTTGGCGCGGAGCTTGGGTCCATCGAACCGGGCAAGCAGGCCGACCTTGTCGTCTGGGATGTCCCTTCGCTAGCCCAGATTCCCTACTGGCTGGGCGGCCGCTCCGCCCGAACGGTCATCAAGCGCGGCCAGCCGGTCTTCGAGCGCGGCTGACGCCCGGAGCCGACGCTCGCCGGTCCCGAATCGTAGGTGGCCGGCCCGGCCCCGACGGCCGCTAGACCTTGCCGCGGGCCTCCAGGATGACCGTCGCGACCTCGGCGGGGAGCGACGACGGCATCAGCGAGAGCTTCGCCTGCGGCGCCGGCGGCGCGGGCACGCCCATCTCGTGGAGGAACTTGGCCAGCGCTTCACCTGCGTCCGCGTCGTCGCACACCGGCATCGGCACGACCACCTTGGCATCCAGCTGAGCCACCAGCTCCGCGGCCTTGTTGGCAGGCAGTGCGCCACCTACGGCGATGCAGGCTACGTCCACCGGGCCGATGTCCGTCAGCTTGTCTTCGGTCAGCAGGTGGCCGATGTCGCCGAGGTGAATGACATGAACCCCGTCCAGCTCGACGACGAAGGCCACATTCCGGCCGCGCTCCTGGCCCCGGTGCTCGTCGCGGAACGTCCTGATGCCCGTGATCAGCACGTCCTTGACTTCGTATTCGCCCGGCCCGTCGAGGCAGAAGGCCTCCTCGAGGCTGCCGGGCAGGAGGGTGGAACCATCTCGCGACCGCCTGCCTTTGGCCTTGGACAAAGGCGCGTCGTCGGGGTGGCTGTAGGTGACGATGTCGCCGGTGATCCCGCGACCCGTGGGGCCGACGACCGATTGATAGGCGTCGGCTACTACGACCGCGTCTTTGCCGCGCACGCGGACGCACGTCCGCCCGTACCAGGTGAGCTCCATGGGGGGATTCTTGCACAGGTGGCTGCCCGGCCGCTTATCGGACGACGCGACCCTGCTCGGAGGAGGTGGGACCTCCCACTCCGAGTGTGCTCCCAGGGGGAGGGGCGCCCCCCGTAAGAGGAGTCGGGTCTGCCACCCAGAGAACGGGACAAAAACAGGACCGGAGGCGCCTGCCCAATCGGCACCTCCGGTCGGAGGGAGGGAGGATGGAACGTTCAGGATCTATGTCCAGTGTTCCTGAGGGAAGAGTACCCGTCTTGCGTGAATGCGGAGCACCCAGATCGTTAAGAACCCATAACAAAGTGATCCGATACGCGGCCAGGATCGATGGCCCCGTCGCCGCTGCTTGGGCACGGGTGCCCCTTGGCGCCGGATCGAGGCCGCTTGAGGCGCCTGGGACAATGCTCGAATGCAATCGAACCGTCGGAGTCCGTCCCGGCTCGCCCTGCTCCTGCTCCTCGCCGTCGCTGTGGGGGCTTGTGGATCCGCTTCGATCTCGGCCGCCCCGACGGCAGGGCCGTCGGCCGCTCCGTCGGTCGCTCCGTCGTCGTCGGGTTCAATCCCGTCGGCCCTCGGCTCGTCTGGTCAGGCCGATCAGGCCGTCTACGCCGCGATCGAGAGCCAGGTCGAGGCGATTCGGGAGCTGCACGCTCAGAAGACCGTGACGCCGGTTCTCCTCGACTCGCAGGGTGTCCGCGACTGGCTGACCAAAGCCAACGCCGAGCAGACCAACCACCAGGCGCTTGCGGACGAGAGCCGGGTCTTCATCCACCTCGGCCTGCTGCCGGCCGGATCGTCGCTGGAGCAGATGGAACTCGATCTCGATGCCGGTCAGGTAGTGGGCTTCTACGACCCGGTCTCGAAGGGGCTGTACGTGCTGTCCGAGTCCGGGGGTGTCGGTCCGACCGAGAAGCTGACCTTCTCGCATGAGTACACCCACGCCCTGCAGGATCAGAACTTCGGGCTCGATAAGCTGGCCACCGACACGGCCGATCAGGGCGACCGCGACCTGGCGAGGACCGCTCTGCCGGAGGGCGACGCCACGCTGTCGA
>PMNU01000075.1 GCA_003165675.1 Chloroflexota bacterium | reverse complement strand
CTCGTGGTCGACGATCACGAGGTCGTTCGCCAGGGCCTCGTCTCGCTGCTGGAGCGGCGCGAGCACTTCCAGGTTGTCGCCGAAGCGGGCACCGCTGCTGAAGCAGTCGAGATGGCCCGCAAGTTCGAGCCGGACCTCGTCGTCATGGACGTCCGGCTGCCGGATGGCTCGGGCATCGAGGCCTGTCGAGAGATACGGGCCGAGTTCCCGGGCACGCGCGTCGTCATCCTGACCAGCTACCCTGATGAGGAAGCGGTCCTGTCGGCGATCATAGCCGGCGCGTCGGGCTATCTCCTGAAGCAGATTCGCGGGCGCGACCTCGTGAGCGCGCTGGAGTCGGTCGGCCGTGGCGAATCGCTGCTGGACCCGGCCGTGACGGAGAAGGTCCTGGACCGCGTCCGCCGCATCGCGACGGGAACCTACACCGACGAGATGGCCCAGCTGACCCAGCAGGAGCAGAAGATCCTGCTGCTTGTCGCCGAGGGCAAGACCAACAAGGAGATCGCGTCCGAGGTCTTCCTGTCCGACAAGACGGTCAAGAACTACGTCAGCTCGATCCTCTCGAAGCTCAACCTCGAGCGCCGTGCCCAGGCAGCCGCGTTCGTCGCGCGCCACCGCCTCAAGGGCGGCGCGTAGGGCCGCGTAGCCGGCTGCCTCACGACCGGTTCCGCCCCGATATTCCGCCTCCCTGACCGGGTGATTCGCCGGCGGTGCACGATCGGCCCAAACGGCTCTCCCGCATTCCGGCGCGGCTTCTAAACTCCTCGTCATGCGTATCGTGAGCGCCGATGAGGCCGTCTCTGGCATTCAATCCGGTCAGCAACTATTCATGCACGGCGCCGCGGCAACGCCGTCCGTGCTACTCGACGCGCTGTGCCGGCGCGCCCCTGAACTCCACGACGTCAAGATCGTCCATATGCACTGCGAGGGCCCCCATCCGCACCTCGAGCCGGAAATGGAAGGCCACCTTCTCCATCGCGCCGTGTTCATCGGGCCGAACGCGCGCCGAGCCGTCAACGAGGGCCGGGCGGAGTTCATCCCGGTCTTCCTCTCGGACATTCCCCGACTTATAGAAAGCGGCTTGCTCCCCCTGGACGCGGTCTTCGCCAACATGACCCCGCCCGACGAGCACGGCTTCTGCTCGCTCGGCACCTCGGTCGACACGATGCTCACCGCAATCCGGTGCGCCAAGACGGTCATCGCTCAGTTGAACAAGAGCATGCCGCGCACCCTGGGCGACGGCTTCGTCCACGTCAGCAAGATCGACTTCGGAGTTGAGGTCGACCAGCCGCCATACAACTACGACCGCGGCGAGGTCGGCGACGTGGAGCGGCGTGTCGGCGAGTTCGTGGCGGATCTCATCCCGGACGAGGCGACGTTGCAGATGGGCATCGGCGCCATTCCCGGCGCCGTCGGCCAGTGCCTGGACGGCAGGAAGAACCTGGGCGTCCACACGGAGATGTTCACCGACGTGCTGGTCGATCTCGTGGAGCGCGGGATTGTGACCTGCCAGCGCAAGGAGATCGACTGCGGCAAGGCCGTCACGGCCTTCATGATGGGCTCGCAGCGCCTCTACAAGTTCGTCGACAACAATCCGATGGTCGAGATGCGTCCGGTCGACTACACGAACGACACGGCGATCATCCGGCGCTTCAGGCGCATGACGGCCATAAACTCGGCGATCGAAGTGGATCTCACCGGCCAGGTCTGCGCCGACTCGATCGGCCACCGCATGTACAGCGGTGTCGGCGGCCAGATGGACTTCATGCGTGGCGCGGCCCTTGCCGAGGAGGGCCGGGCCATCATCGCTCTCACTTCCACGGCCGCTGACGGTCAGTTCTCGCGCATCACCGCCAGCCTGAAGGAAGGGGCCGGAGTCACCACTACCCGTTCCCACGTCCGCACCGTCGTTACCGAGTACGGTGTGGCAGAGCTGTTCGGCCAGAGCTTCCGCGAGCGAGCCAAGCGCCTCATCGCTATCGCCCATCCGGACTTTCGCGACGAGCTGACAGCCTACGCCAGGAAGTACCACGAGCTCTAGGCCCGGAGCGGGAGACCCATGATCGGCGGTCGACAACCGAGCCTGGTCATATTCGACCTCGACAACACCCTGGCCGACCGGGAGTGGTTCTTCAATGAGTGGGCCCGTGGCTCCAACAACCGATGCATCTCGGGCACAAAAAGGGACGAACGCCGGGCGTCCCCTCCGGCGTTCGTCACGAGTCGAAGTCTGCGAGCGCACACATCTGCTGCGCAGTGCCGAATGGCCCTCCGCGGTGGGCATGTCGTACCGCGCCAGAACGTGGTCTGAGTCGGGCTGAAAGCCGCCCGCCGACCCGTCCGATCCGCCCCTCCGACGCCACGCCGGCGCCAGGTCAATGCCGCCCCGCCGCGGCCAGTGCCCACCCATTGGGGCGGTGGGTTCCCATCTCGTCCTGCACCTTCGCGGGCCATATGGCCCCCGGTCTTAGGGAGCCCTGTCGCTACGGGCNNGCAGAGGCCACGGCGCACGCTATGCACATGCTCGCCGACTCGCAGGTACCCCTGCGCCGACTGCTCATCGTCAGCCAGCACCGCGCTGCAACCGAGGCGCTCTGCGACCACCTCTCTCGCCATGGCTTCATCGTCGCTCAGGCGTCGTGCGAATCCGCGGCGCGCGAGGCCGCTGCCGCCCGACCGGATGTGGTGTTGCTCGATGCCGACGTCGCGGGGGGTTGGCGGCCGATGGTTGCGGCACTGCACGATCTGATCCCTCCGGATCGGATCGCGGTGCTGGCATCCTACTGGCATGCGGACGAGCAACGCGAGGCAGCCGCCAGCGGGATCGGCGGCACCCTGCTCAAGCATTTGGATGGAAGCGCGCTGGCCCGCCAGCTGCGTGCATTGAGTGAACCGACCATCGTGACGAATACGCCGACTCCGGAATTTCCAGGCATCCCAGCCATCATCGACGGCTCCGAGGCCATCGCCTACGTCGAGACGCGAATCAGCGACGGCGCTTGCGCCTACCCGATCACGCCATCGACGACCATGGCGGCGGTCTACCAGGTTGCTGTCGCCAACGGCACCCCGAACCTGTGGGGCACACACCTGAAGTTCATCGAGCCGGAGTCGGAGCATTCCTCCGCCTCAGCCGCAGAAGGCTTCGCCCTGGCGGGCGGCCGGGTCACGAACTTCACCGCCGGACAGGGCCTCATCCTCATGAAGGAAGTCCTGTACGTCATCTCCGGCAAGCGACTGCCGGTAGTTTTTCACGTCGGCGCCCGTGCGCTGACCAGCCAGAGCCTGAACATCCACGCCGGCCACGACGACATGATGGGTGTCGCCGATTGCGGCTGGGGGATGTTCTTCGCCCGCAACTGCCAGGAAGCCGCCGATCTGACGGCCATTGCCCGCCGGGTGGCCGAGGACGCCGAGACCCCGTGGTTCGTTGCTCAGGATGGGTTCCTGACGACCCATACGATCGAAAACGTTCAACTGCCCGAGGATGAGCTGCTGAAGCGCTTCGTCGGCGACCCGCGCGTGACGGTCCGCGACCTGTTCGACACCGAGGACGGGCTGATGACCGGCGTGGTCCAGAACCAGGATTCGTACATGAAGGGCCGCATCGGACAGCGGGCCTGGTACGAGCGCCTGGCCGAAATCGCCGAGCGGGCGATGGCTGAGTGGACTGCTCTGACCGGCCGCCGCTACGGCCTGATCGACGCCTACCGGACCGAGGACGCCGACTACGTCATGGTTTCGATGGGGACCATGGCTGATACGGCCCTCGCGGTCGTTGACGCGCTCCGCTGCGACGGCCGAAAGGTCGGCTGCGTCACGGTCACGAGCTTCCGGCCGTTCCCCGCGGCCCAGCTGGCTGCGGCCCTCCGCAACGCGAAAGTCGTGGCGGTTGTCGAGCGGACCGATGACCCGGCGGCGGCGGACAACCCGCTCACCCGCGAGCTCAAGTCGGCTCTCGCCGACGCGGCCATGAATGGCGCGCCGCTGCCGCGTGTCGTGTCGGCCTCGGCCGG
>PMNU01000101.1:9050-9182 GCA_003165675.1 Chloroflexota bacterium | reverse complement strand
CCAAGGCGACATTGGGAAACACTGGCGGAGCCAGAACCGGCGAATCGGGTTTGCGGATCGAGAACCGGCCCGAAAACCACCTCCGGCTCGTTCGAATGCAGCCTCAGACGCGGCCCGACACCGACCCAGCGG
>PMNU01000101.1:0-8925 GCA_003165675.1 Chloroflexota bacterium | reverse complement strand
GGTGCCACGCGGCCACTCCGCCCGTGACGCCAGCGCCCCGTTTCGTGCCCTTCGGACCGGCGCCGGGAAGCCCGCCGGCCTTAAGATGTGGCGGTCGTTACACCGCGGCCGCTTCATTGGGCTGCGTCTGAACATCCACGGAAGGCACGCATGAGTCGAACTCCGCGCATCGGCATCCTCACCGGCGGCGGCGACGTCCCGGGGCTGAACGCCGTCATCAAGAGCGTCGTCTATCGCGCAACCGAGATTGGCTACGAGGTCTACGGCATCCGGCGCGGTTGGGAAGGCCTGACCCACATGAAGCCGGGACCGGGCCCCGACCCCGACTACATCGTCCCGCTCGATCGCACAAATACCCGCTCGATCGACCGGACCGGCGGCACCTGGCTGCACACGTCCCGAACGAACGCGCGCAAGATGAAAGCCGGCAAGACTCCGGCACACATCGGGCCCGATCGACTCAAGCAGCTCGAAGTCACGGACGGCGTCTATAACTTCACGCCAATCGTCCTCGAGAACATCGAGCGGCTCGGCCTCGATTACCTGATCCCGATCGGCGGCGACGACACCCTGAGCTTCAGTCAGGTCCTTGCCGACAAGGGCGTCAAGCTCGTCGCCGTGCCAAAGACGATGGACAACGACGTCCAGGGCACCGAGTACTGCATCGGCTTCTCGACGGCCATCACGCGGGCCAAGGAAGCCATCAACCGCCAGCGGACCACGCTCGGCTCGCACGAGCGGATCGGCGTCTTCCGCATCTTCGGCCGCGACGCCGGCTTCACCGCGCTGTACACGGCATACGTCACCAGCGCCCGCTGCCTCATTCCCGAGTACGAGTTCGATCTCGATCACCTGGTCGAGTTGCTCGTCGAGGACAAGGGTAACAATCCGAGCCACTACACCTTCGCGATCGCCGCCGAGGGTGCGATGTGGCAGGGTGGCGAGCTCGCGGAGTACGGATCTGCCGACTCCTTCGGCCACCGGCACAAGGCCAACGTGGCCGAGGTCCTGGCCTCGGAGATCCAGGCGCGGTCCGGCCAGGAGACGCTGGCGAGCGAGTTGACCTACGACCTGCGCTCCGGCGATCCGGACGCGGTCGACTCGATGGTCGGCATCACCTTCGCCAACGTGGCCATGAACCTGATCGCCGACGGGATCAGCGGCCGAATGGTCGCCATCCGCGGCGGCAAGTACAGCCACTCCCCGCTTCCGAACCCCGATCAAGGCCCGCGCTCGATCGACATCCCCTCGATGTACAACACCGACCGCTATCGCCCGATCTACACCAACCGGATGGGCCTGCCGCTCCTGCTCGGCATCCCGGTCCCCGAGGATCCCTCCCTTCTCAAGTAATCCGCCCCACGCGATCGACTCGAAGGCCCCGGCGATCGCCNNGGTCTGCCCGTCGAGGGACCGATCCTGTGGGGCAGGCCGGTCACAGGCGGCGGTCCCGGCGTCTTCATCGTCGAGCTGCCGGCGCCGCAACCGAAGGTATCCATCGACCCGAATGCAATCCGGGAGTGGCTGGACCGTGTCCCCGACCTGCGCCTCGACGGCAACCGCCCGACCGTCGCCGAGCTGCAATCGCGCCTGGCTTCGTTCTGGCAGCCCGGTCAGGCAATTCTGTTCATCGGCTCCAGCCAGAAGTCCGTGGCGGCCAGACTGGCCGGCATCTACAAGACGCCGCTCGGGGAGCGCCGCCCTCAGTCGTCCGGTTACTGGCTGAAGACGCTCCACGATCTCAACAAGGCTCGGATATGGTGGGCTCCGACGAGCGATCCGGAGCTCTACGAAGACACGCTTCTCTCGGCCTTCATCGAGGCCACCGGAGCGCCGCCCTATGCGGTCCTGGTGACTCCCAAAGGCGAGCGACGCGTGCACGGACTGAACGCGCCGCTGCACGACGACGCGCCGGCCAGGCCGGTCAAGATCGAGAAAGTGACCGTGCTGCCGGACGCGAACGAGAGCGACATGGAGTTGAGCAGCACGTCTATGCGAGCCCGGCCCACAAGACCGGCCTTTCTGGCCAAGCCCACTCGCCCCAAGGCGGCGCCCCGCAAGCCAACCAGGCTGCCCCAGCCTCAGACCGGGCCGTCGGCGATCGAGGCGCCCGTCGTTCGGCGCTCGTCGAAGGGCGCCGCGGCGGCGGGGGCCGGGAGCCAGGCCAGCGCCCCGACTCACCTCACGGCCGCGGGCCTGGCAGCCCTGCACGTCGAGCTCGAGGAATTGACCGCACATCGCCGGCCCGAGGTCATCGCCCGGATCAAGGCCGCCCGCGAGCTCGGCGATCTGAGCGAGAACGCCGACTACGAGGCCGCCCGTAAGGAGCAGTCGTTCCTCGAGGGCCGGGTGCAGCAGCTCGAGCAGATGATCAAGTCCGCGGTCATGATCGAGGCCAGCTCCGAAGGCGGCAGCGAAGTCGTGCTGGGTTCGACCGTCGTCGTCGAGACCGACCGCCACGGTGCGGAGACCTTCACGATCGTCGGCTCGGCCGAAGCCGATGCCGCCTCGGGCAAGATCAGCTTCACCTCGCCCATCGGACGGGCGCTGCTGGGCCGCCACCCCGGCGAAACGATCCGCGTCCAGGTGCCCGCCGGCACGGCCGATTACAAGGTGGTCGAGGTCCGCTAGCCTGAACAGCGGCCGGCAGACGTCGAGGCCGGGGGAGCGCGCCTAGGAGCTGGACGCAACGAAGACCGGCACGTCACCCACGGACAGGATCTTGTCCGGACCAAGATCGGCCCGGCTGCCGTTCACCACCAGGGAGACACTCACGTCGCTGGTGGCCGTAAGCATCGGCGTCCCCACCGCAACGGCGCCGTCTACGAGAGTGTCGCGTGGGACCTTCGCTCCGGGGATAGCAGGCGTCCCGTCGCCGTACAAGAGCAGCTGATTCATGGCGTGATCCGAATCGATCGCACCGGGAGGCAGGCTTAATCGCACTGGGTCTATGACCTGCCAGGCAGTGACGCCGATCTGCTCGACGAGCACGTGGAATCCGCCATTGGTCGGGATCGTCTCGACGACCGGCAGCGAACCGCTGAACCGGACGACGACGCGCGGCGTGTTCGACCAGCCCGCCAGGCCAAACTGGTCGAACGATACGTCCACCATGGAGGCCGTCGACGGTCGAATGTCGACCGGCAAAGCGACGATCCATCGATCGGAGTCCGACTTGATCGAGGCTAGCTCGTCCGAGATCATCTTGAGCACGACCGGGCCCGCCAGGACGATCCCGCCGGTCTCGGCGCTCGAACCGTCGGCCTGACCCATCGTGACCAGGGGCATGAACTGGCCTGCGTACGAGCCTGTCTTGAGGCCGTAGCGGTTCGAGGCGAGAGCGTAATAGATGGCCTTGCCGGACTGGATCTGGACCTCCAGGCCAGGCACCGGCATGACTGGGATCGTCGATCCGTCGGGGGCGTAGTAGACGAACGCATCGCCCTGTTGGATGAAGCCTGTAGTGCGCTCCGAGGGCCCGACCGACACCACGGGCGTGGCCGATGCGCTCGGTTCCGGCGTACTCGAGGCGCCGCTGTCGCGGGGCTCAGTCGGGCGGGCAGTTGCGGACGCGCTGGTCGAAGGCGAACTGGGCTGAGGCACGGTGGTTCGCGCGGTCCCTGTCGCGACTCCGCCGACAACGAAGCCCGAGTCGAAGACTACGGCGACGACACCAACGCCGATGAGCACGAAGGCCGCAACGGTCAGAACTGCGACGACACGCCGCCTCGGTTCCATGGATTCCCAACTCCGCCTGCGGAGACCAGGTAGCAGTCTAGCGGCGTCGGCACGACACCTGGGGCCGCGCCTGTCGGCACCAGGGGCCGCGCCTGGCAACGGGGCCGAATGGCCCGCGCTCGCCGACCTGATGGCACTGCCCGTGCCCTGGGCCTAAACGCATGCTCGTGCAATGGACGATTACACCTCTGTCATCGCCATGCTCAATCACACATGGTTT
Source organism: Chloroflexota bacterium (assembly GCA_003165675.1). Taxonomy (GTDB): domain Bacteria; phylum Chloroflexota; class Limnocylindria; order Limnocylindrales; family CSP1-4; genus Fen-1039. The sequence continues at coordinate 4,967 of PMNU01000101.1, read as the reverse complement.
GGAGCCGAGCTCTCACCCGAGACACAGGAGCGCCTGGCCAAGCTCGGTGAGATACAGGACTTCGAGGCGGATGAGGTGATCCTCCACGAAGGCGACGACGCCAGGGAAATGGGCATCCTCATCTGTGGTCGGCTGGCCTTGAGGACGTTCGTTCCCGAACGCGGAGCCGTCACGATCCTGAGCGTGGAGCCAGGCGACATCTTCGGTTGGTCCGCCGTCCTGGCCGACACTCAGGCTCAGTCCACGGTCGTGGCCACCGAATCCAGCCAGGCCCTCGTGATCGAGGGCACCCGGCTACGAGCGGCCCTCAAAGAAGACCACGCCCTCGCCGCCAGCCTCTACCCTCGAGTCCTGAAGGCGGTAGCCCGACGCCTCAGAGCGACCCGGCTGCAGCTTCTGGACCTGTTCGCTCGCTGACGATCCGATCAAGCCCGCCTCTCAGTCGTCTCCGCAGGAGGTGCCCGGAGCTGTGATCACGAGCCCTGCCCCTAGCCCGACGGCCGCGGCCAGGCAGTGGTTTCTGGCCCGCGGAGACCTGGGTGCCCTCGTCGAGGCTATCCGCGGAACCGGCCGACGCGTCATCGGCCCCACGATTCGGGATGGGGCGATCGTCTACGACGAGATCCAGGCAGCTGCCGATCTGCCCGCTGGATGGCGAGACCAGCAGAGCGCCGGACAATACCGGCTGGAGCGCAGCACCGACGAACGGACCTTCGGCTACTCGGTGGGGCCAACGCCCTGGAAGCGTTTCACCTTCCCCCCCAACCTGCCCATCGCAACGGCCCATCGCACCAACACCGTCGCCTTCGACCAGCCCGTGCCGGACGTACCTTCGCTCGCGTTCCTCGGCGTTCGCGCCTGCGAGATAGCTGCCCTCGGAATCCAGGATCGCGTCTTCCTGGGCGGCCAGTTCACCGACGAGGACTTCCGGGCTCGGAGGTCCGCCGCCTTCATCGTGGCGGTCCAGTGCTCCACCTCGTCGAGCACCTGCTTCTGCACGTCGATGGGGACGGGTCCGGAGGTTCGCGGCGGGTACGACATCCTCCTGACCGAGCTGGACGAGGGCTTCGTGATCCAGACAGGATCGCCGGGCGGCGCCGCGATCGTGGCCGAGCTGCCCACTCGCCAACCGTCTCACGCCGAGGTCGGTGCGGCGGTGGACAGCGTCGAGGCGGTNNGCAACTTGACCACCCCCGCTGGGCTCAGGTCGCGGAACGCTGCGTCGAGTGCGGCAACTGCACCATGTCCTGCCCGACGTGCTTCTGCACCTCGGTCATCGAAGAGTCCGACATGGACGGAAAGTCCAGCAGGACCGAGCGTCAGTGGGACTCCTGCTTCGATGTCGCCTTCGCGAAAGTGGCCGGCGGCGATTTCCGCGCCAGGCCTCGCGATCGATATCGCCAGTGGCTCACGCACAAGTTCTCGACCTGGTTCGACCAGTTCGGCAGTTCCGGCTGCGTCGGTTGCGGTCGTTGCATCACCTGGTGCCCGGTCCGGATAGATGTGCGCGAAGAGCTCGCGGCAATTGCGCCGCCCATCGCGCCGGTCGTTCAACCGGTGGCCGTGGAGCCGGTCGCGGCCAGTCCGGGGACCTTCTCCATCGCCCGCCTCGCGTCGATCAAGGCAGAGACAGAGGACACGACCACCCTCTCGCTGACGGACGTGGATCCGGCATTTCTCGGTGGCCGGCCGGGGCAGTTCGTGATGATCGCGTTGCCGGCCTTCCCGGCCGTGCCCATCTCCATCTCGCGCTTCCGGTCCAACGGCATCGACCTCACCATCCGGGCCGTTGGGGCTACCTCCACAGCGCTCGTGAACCTGCACCCGGGCGCCAGGGTGGGCCTGCGCGGTCCGCTCGGCACGTTCTGGCCGATCCAGGAAGCCTACGGCCGGCATGCCGTGGTTGTCGCCGGCGGCGTCGGCCTCTCGCCGCTGCACGGCCTGGTGGACGCGCTGGTGGCCAACCACGATCGCTTCGAGTCGATATCGCTCTTCTACGGCTCACGCACGCCCGAGGAGCGGCTCTTCCGCGACGACCTGGCAGCCTGGTCCGCCAGCAAGGAGATCGACGTTGCCGTCACCGTCGACCGTGCCGGTCCTGAGTGGAAAGGTCGCGTCGGCGTCGTCACCACGCTGTTCGACATGATCTCCTGGGATTGCACCAAGGTCACGGCCTTCGTCGTCGGACCGGAGCGGATGATGCAGGCCTCCGTCCAGGGATTGATCTCCAAGGGCGTCCCCGCCGACCGTATCTGCGTCTCCATGGAACGCCACATGGAGTGCGGCATCGGGCTGTGCGGGCACTGCCAGATGGCCGGTCGTTTCGTCTGCAAGGACGGCCCGGTCTTCCGCCTCAACGACCTCGGCGACATGTTCAACCGCGAGGGAATCTGATGGCAACCGCAGGCAGAACCGCTCGACCGCGAGTTGCCGTGGCCAAGTTCGCCTCCTGCGACGGCTGCCAGCTCACCATCCTCGACCTCGAAGATCAGCTGCTCGAGATTGTTTCTCGCTTCGACATCGTCGAGTTCCCGGAGGCGACGTCGCGCCGCTCGCCCGGTCCGTATGACATCGTCTTCGTCGAGGGCTCGATCAGCGCACCCGAGCACATCGACGCCATCAAGGAGCTGCGCAAGCAAGCCCGCATCCTGGTCGCCATCGGGGCCTGCGCCACGGCTGGTGGCATCCAGGCCATGCGCAACTGGGCCGACCACGACGCCTATCGAGCTGCCGTCTACGACCACCCCGAGTGGGTCGAGTCGCTGGCAAAGGCGACTCCGGTAGCCGAGCACGTCAAGGTGGACCTGGAGCTCCGCGGCTGCCCGATCGACGGCGGCCAGCTTCTCGAGCTGATGACCGCGGTTCTGGTCGGTCGCCGACCCCAGATCCGCGAGGAGGCCGTCTGCCACGAATGCAAGCGCAAGGGCACCGTGTGCATGGTCGTCGCCACGGGCCGGGCTTGCATGGGCCCGGTCACTACGTCCGGGTGCAACGCTCTCTGCCCGACCTACGACCGCGGCTGCTACGGCTGCTTCGGACCGCGCACAAACGGCAACGCAAAGAGCTGGAGCAAGGGGCTGCTGCGCTCGGGCCGCCCGCCGGAAGAAGTCTGGCGGCTGTTCGCGGGCTTCACGGGCTACGCCGAGCCGTTCCGCTCGGTCATCACGGAACTCGGCAAGGCCAAGGCCAAGACGTAGGCGGGGCCTACCGGGGCGATTGAGACCCAGTCACGTCCGCCGGTTCCATGCCTCGCAGGTCAGTCCGTCGGAACCCCAGCTGCGGGCGCCACTTTTAGCCCGCCAGGGCCAGCAGTGCCGCCAGGGCGAGCAGTACGAACCCGGCTATCGCCACCGGGGCCCTCCTGCCCACGCGACCCACCACGATGAGGACGGCCGCGACTACCGCGGCGATGAAGGGCAGGTGAGGGAACACGGTGGTCCTCCTTGGCGGTGTGAGTGGACGGCCAAACGGGCGTCGCTACGCCCCACGGAAGGCGTCCCAGAACCGGACGCGTGCCCCAGACGCAGGGCCGAGTTGGCGTATACGCGGCCCGCCAGCGCCGCAGCCCTTCGTCAGTGGCGGTCTCATGGTCGCATCGTCGGGTTGAGCCGATCCCTCGTCAAGAACTACGACCCAGTTCACGGGTTCTCAGTCGCGGCACGCGATCTGGCGCGCGAGATTGGCTGGCCGGGATCGCACAGCCGTGTCAGGATCTGGACATGAACGAAAGTGAGAAGGATGCCCGGCCACCCGGACGCGACGAAGTCTCCCGGCGGCCACTGACTCGGACGCGGCGCCAGACCACGGGCGAGCCCTCGATGGCCCGCGAGCCTGACTACCAGACCGGCCGGCCGACCAAGATCGCCATCGTTGGCGTCGGGACGGTGGGCTCGACCTTCGCATACACCCTGCTGCTGTCTGGCATCGCCTCGGAGATCGTCCTCGTCGACCTCAATCATGAGCGCGCGGAGGGCGAGGCGATGGACCTGAACCACGCCGTGCCGTTCGCCCATCCGACGAAGATCTGCGCCGGCACGTACGCCGATTGCCAGGGCGCCGCAATCACCGTCATCGCCGCGGGCGTTGGCCAGCGCCCCGGGGAGACTCGTCTGGAGCTGGTCCGTCGAAACGCCGCGATCTTCGCCCAGATCGTGCCCAGGGTCGCCGAGGCCAACCCCGAGGGGATCATCGTCGTGGCTACGAACCCGGTCGATGTGCTTACGTACGTCACCCTCAGGCTGGCCGAGCTGCCCGCCCAACGCGTCTTCGGGTCGGGAACGATCCTGGACACGGCCCGCTTCCGCTACATGCTCAGCGAGCACCTGGGCGTGGACCCGCGCAGCGTCCACGCCTACATCATCGGCGAGCACGGCGACAGCGAGGTGCCGGTCTGGTCGCTCGCCAACGTGGCCGGCATGCGTCTGCCCTCCTTCTGCGCAGAGAACGGAATCCCGCTCAGCCCGGACACGATGGAGCGGATCTTCCGCCAGACCCGCGACGCCGCGTACGAGATCATCAGTCGCAAGGGGGCCACCTACTACGCCGTGGCCGCGGGGCTGATGCGGATCACCGAGGCGATCCTGCGCGACCAGAACACGGTGCTGTCGATCTCGAGCCTGGTCACGGACTACTACGGCATCGACGACGTCTGCCTCAGCCTGCCGACCGTCCTCGGGCGGCGAGGAATCGAACGAGTGCTGCGCCTCGACCTCAGCCCGCGCGAGGCCCGAGGCGTGCGCAAGTCGGCCGACGTGCTGCGCCATACCATCGACTCGCTGGAGGAGGTCGCCGAACCGGCCTGAGTTGGGGGGCCTGCGCCCCCCGCGGCACCGCCCCTACCGTGGCAGCGGGTGCTCCTGGATTGGCGTATCCCAGTGTGCTTCGACCAGCTCGAACCGCCGTCGTTCCTCGCGAGCCAGCTTCTCGGCGTCGGGGTAGAGCCGGGCCACGACGGCAGGGTCGGAGTG
>PMNU01000078.1 GCA_003165675.1 Chloroflexota bacterium | reverse complement strand
CGACGGCATGCTCGCCCGACGCAAGATGTGCGTGGGCGACTTTGCCAATGCCGTCGGCATCACCCCGGCGAACGTCGCCGTTTTGAAGAACGGGCGCGCCCGAGCCATCCGGTTCACCACCCTGGACTCGATCTGCCGGGTGCTCGATTGCCAGCCCGGTGACATCCTCCGGTGGACCGCCGACCCGCCCGCCTAGCGGGCCCCCGGAGGGAGCGCCTCCCTGTATCGTTCTGGTAGCTTTCTCGCCAGGCACCCAGTCACTGGGACATATTCACAGGTAATGCATGATCGACTTCACGCCCAACCCGGTCGCCCTCGCCTTCGGCCCGCTCGAGATCCGGTGGTACGGAATCGGCTATGTAGCCGCCATCCTTGCCGGCACCTGGCTGGCCTTCCGCCTGGCCCGCGAACGCGGCGAGCGGACCGACATGATCGTCGACAGCCTCATCGTGATTGCCATCGCCGCTCTGATCGGCGGGCGGGCGTACCACGTCATCGATCAGTGGGCCTACTACAAGGACCACCTGTCACAGATCGTGCTGCCGCCCTACAGCGGCCTGGGCATCTACGGTGGGCTGTTCACCGGCACGCTTGCGGTGATCTGGTTGACCCGCCACTACCACCTCTCCTTCTGGCGGTGGGGCGACATCATCGCGCCGTGCATCCTCATAGCTCAGGCCGTTGGCCGCTGGGGCAACTTCATGAACCAGGAGCTCTACGGCCCTCCGACGAATCTCCCCTGGGGCATAGCGATTCAGTGCCAGTACCGCGTCGCGGAGTACGCCTGCCCGGCCCAGGGCGGGACGACCCCGGTTGATGCCCACTTCATTCCGCTCTTCTTCTACGAGTCTGTGCTGAGTCTCATTGGCATCGGCGCGATGATCTTCCTGTGGCGCCGCCTTACCGCTCGCCATCGCCTTCTCATCGCCGGTGACGTGGGCTTGCTTTACTTCGTCTGGTACGGCATGGAGCGGAGCATCCTGGAAACCCTCCGCAGCGGCTGGAACTGGACCTTCTTCGGCCTTGCCACGGCGCAGCTCCTGGGCCTGGGCGCCGCCGCGGTCGCGGTCGTGGCCATCCTGATTCGACACTGGTGGGTGCGGCGCCACCCTGAAGACGCTGCCGGTGCTGCGCCCGAGGCGTCGTCGCCTCCAGCAGAACCCGCCGATCCTCTGCCGGCAAGCTAGCCACCCTCAGACGCCTCATCGGTCCAACAGCCGGCGAGGTTACCACCGCTTGCCGGGCCTGCTTCGAGGCCCCCTACGGGCTCTTGGCGATTGCTCGTCTCCAGTACGAGACAGGATTCGCCGAGCGGGAAGCACCCCGTCGCCAAGCCGTGGGCGAGGCGCGCCGGCCCTCGCCAACTCACTGCACGGGGCGAGCCCGCGCTGGTCCAGGCCGCTAGTCCGCCCTGGAAGGGCTGCCCAGGTCGGGTCGAATGAATCCATCGCATCGGACCTCCTCCAGAGCACACGCTAGAGGAGGCCGATTGCCGGCGGCTTATCTGCGCCTTATCTGGCTCGTGCTCCCTCAGCGGATTGACCGCGGTACCGGCCTCGGCGGGGTTTCCAGCGACCGAAACGAAGCCGGCCACCCTGACGGGCAGGACTCGTCGGATAGGGGTCATCCTGCCCGTTCGGTGTTTGCAGTTTGCGCGACGGCCTTCCTGCTCCGTACAATTCCCCCGTCCCCGAATACAGACACAACTCAAGACAGAAATGCGTCCCGCCGGTCCTGCTGCCGCAAGCCCCAAGTGGCTTCCGCTGCGCGACGCGGGTCATGACCCTGGGGACAGCGAGGAGACGACGGTGACTACGATCGGCGCCAGGGTTGAAGGGCAACCGCAGAGTCTGCCTGCGGCGCATCCCATCGTTCGCTGGGTGAACGAGGTTGCGGCCCTGACGACACCTGACGCCGTCTACTGGTGCGACGGCTCCGAGGCGGAGAACCGCCGCCTTTGTCAGCTGCTCGTGGACGCCGGAACCTTCATCCGCTTGAATCCCGATCTCCGACCGAATAGCTTCCTCGCGCGCTCGGACCCGTCCGACGTCGCTCGCGTCGAGGATCGGACCTTCATCTGCTCCGAGATGGAGGAGGACGCCGGTCCCACCAACAACTGGCGCGATCCCCGAGAGATGCGGGCGACGCTAACAGGTCTATTCAGGGGCTCCATGCGAGGACGAACGATGTACGTCATCCCGTTCTCGATGGGCCCTGTCGGGTCTCCGATCGGACGGCTCGGGATCGAGCTCACGGACTCGCCCTATGTCGTGGTCAACATGAGGATCATGACTCGCATGGGCGAGACCGCCCTGGCCGAGATCGTGCGGACCGGCGACTTCGTGCCCGCAATTCACTCCGTAGGCGCGCCACTCGAACCCGGACAGAAAGACGTCCCGTGGCCATGCGATCCGGAAATGAAGTACATCGTCCATTATCCCGAGACGAGGGAGATCTGGTCGTACGGCTCGGGCTACGGCGGCAACGCCCTGCTCGGCAAGAAGTGCTACGCCCTCCGCATCGCCTCGGTCATCGCCCGCGCCGAGGGCTGGCTGGCCGAGCACATGCTGATCATCAAGGTCACCGCGCCCGACGGCCGCGTGAAGCACATGGCGGGCGCCTTCCCGTCGGCGTGCGGCAAGACCAACCTGGCCATGCTNNGGCGACGACATCTGCTGGATGAGGTTCGGGGCGGACGGGCATCTCTATGCCATCAACCCGGAGGCGGGTTTCTTCGGCGTGGCGCCCGGGACGAGCATGTCCACGAACGCGAACGCCATCCGGACGCTCTACGCGAACTGCATCTACACGAACTGCGCGCTGACAGACGACGGCGACGTGTGGTGGGAAGGCCTGACCGTGGAGCCGCCCGCCCATCTGATCGACTGGACGGGCCGCGACTGGGCTCCGGGCTCCGAGCGGCCAGCGGCCCACGCCAACGCCCGATTCACCGCTCCGGCGGCCCAGGACCCGGCCATCGCCTCGAACTGGGAGGATCCAGCCGGCGTCCCGATCGACGCGATCATGTTCGGCGGTCGCCGGACCGCGACCGTGCCCCTCGTTCGCGAGGGTTTCGACTGGGAGCACGGTGTCTTCCTGGGCTCGATCATGAGCTCCGAGATGACGGCGGCAGCGTTCGGAACCATTGGCAAGCTGCGCTTCGACCCGTTTGCGATGCTGCCGTTCTGCGGCTACAACATGGCCGACTATTGGGGCCACTGGCTGGACATCGGCCAGAAGGCCGGCGCCCAGCTGCCGCGCATCTACCTGGTCAACTGGTTCCGCAGGGACGCCAGCGGCCGCTTCATGTGGCCCGGCTTCGGCGAGAACAGCCGCGTCATCGAATGGATCTTCGGCCGGTGCTCGGGCGAGAACGACGCCGTCGAGACGCCGATCGGATTCCTGCCGGCGCCCGGCGCGATCGACACGAGGAGCCTGAACGTCACAGCGGCGGACCTGTCGGCGCTGCTTTCCGTGGACCCCGCGGCCTGGGCTCAGGAAGCGGGCGCGATCGAGGAGCACTACGCTAGGTTCGGCTCGAAGCTGCCGGATGCGCTGGCCGCCCAGCTGAAGCGGTTGAAGAAGGCGATCGCCGCCGTCTGACGGACGGCCGATCCCGCATCCAACTCGAGGGTGGGAGACCGGCGTCGTCGCTTTCATCGTCTGTGCCGCCTCGTAGCACCTACCGGTTCCGGGGGCCTGGTGCCCACGCCGGTCTTTCGTCCCGGTTACGATCGCCGGTGTCAGCCGGCTAGCTGCCAGTGCCGGCCCGAGGCAGCGATAGAAGTCGCGCCGGCTCCCTCCGCCGGCGTCCCGCAAGAGGGAGGTCCACGATGCCAGTCTGTCGTCGCAAAGTAACGGTCATCGGAGCCGGCAACGTTGGCGCAACGGCGGCCCAGCGGATAGCCGAGGCCGGCGTCGCCGACGTCTATTTGATCGACGTCGTGGACGGGCTGCCTCAAGGCAAGGCGCTCGACCTCTCGGAGGCGGCGCCGCTCCAGCACCACGATCAGATGATCTACGGCACCACAGACTATGCCGACACCACGGAATCGGACGTCATCGTCGTCACGGCCGGCATGACCCGCCAGCCCGGACAAACCCGAGACGACCTGCTCGTGAAGAACGCCGGCATCGTCCGGGACGTGGTCGGCAGGGCCGTCCACTACTCGCCCGAAGCGATCCTCATCATCGTCACGAACCCGCTCGATGCGATGGTCCACGTCGCTATCGAAGCAAGTGGCTTTCCGCGCGAACGCGTCATTGGCATGGCCGGCGTCCTGGACAGCTCGCGATTCCGGGCCTTCATCGCCCAGGACCTGGGCGTCTCCTCCTCAGACGTGTCGGCTTTCGTGCTGGGCGGGCACGGCGACACGATGGTCCCGGTGCCGCGCTTCTCGACCGTCGCCGGGATTCCGCTGCCCGAACTGATGAGGCCCGAACGAATAGAGGAACTGGTCACGCGCACCCGCAACGGTGGCGCCGAAGTGGTCGCCCTGCTGAAGTCCGGCAGCGCCTTCTACGCGCCCGCGTCCTCGGTGCTGCACATGGTGGATTCGATCCTCAACGACCGAAAGCGCGTCCTCGCGTGCGCGGTCCTGCTCTGCGGCGAGTACAAGCTCGACGGCCTCGTCGTGGGCGTGCCGGTCATCCTGGGCGCCGCGGGCGTCGAGCGGATCATCGAGGTCGCCCTGACCCCCGACGAGCAAAGGGCGCTCCAGGCCTCCGCGGGATCCGTCAAGGGCCTGGTCGATACGCTACAGAGGGCGCCTGTCTGATCGGTAGGAGCGGCCGTCCGGGCCGCGCCTCCCGATCCCCATCGGATTGCTTCGGCAATAGGAAAGCCCCGGCGGTCCCGTCCTGCCGGGGCTTTCCTGGACCAGTCCGGAATTGAGCGCCGGTCCCGGCCCCCCGGGATTCCGGGACCGACGCCATTTCGCCCGTCCGATCCCCCTCGGGGCGGCGGTTGCCGCACATCGGGCGACCTCCCCCCAATGATTCGGAGATTGTCTGGAGTTCACCAGGCGTCCTCCGATGTACGTATGAAGCCACGTGCGGACGGCCGATCTGAGCGGCCAGCCGACAGCCGTCGTGTCGGCCAGCCGACATCTCCCCGCACCGCCCGACTCCCGGGCGCCGGTACCGGTAAACTCGGGCCGTGTTCGCCGTCATCCGTCTCGACTTCGATCCCTCGACGTCCGTCTTCGGTCTGTCCGTACGCCTGGAGACGCTGGTTCTCGCCGGCGTCATATTCCTCGTGCTGCTGCTCGCGGCCCTGATCGCGGGCAGGTCGAACGCCGCCGTGGCGCCCGTGGAGGGTGCCGACGATGCAGCCGGATCGCGGCTGCGGCGAGATGACCTGATCCTGATCGCCTTCGGCGCCGTGCCGGGCGCCGTCGTCGGCGGACGACTCGGCTACGTGCTCCTGCACCTCGACTACTACTCGGCCAACCAGCGGGCCATCACCGATCCAGGACAGGGCGGACTGGGCTTGACGCTGGCAGTCGTGCTGGGAACTCTGACGGCCGTTGCCGTGGCTCGACTGCTGGCCGCGCCCGTCGGCCGATGGCTAAGTGTGGCCAGCATCCCCGTCCTGCTCGGGCTTGGCCTGGGCAAGCTGGCCATGGTGCTGGGCGGGGCAGGGCAGGGCGGCTACTCCGACGCCTCGTGGGCTACCGCCTACGTCCAGCCCGGCCCATGGGAAAGCCTGAACCCGAGCTATCCGGCGGTGCCGTCGCAGGTTATCGAAGGCGCCCTGGTGCTTACCGTTGCGGTGGTCGTACTGGCCGTGCCGTTCTTGCTGCGACTCCGAATCAGGCGCTGGCGGCGGCTTGGCCGGCCCGGCCTGGCGCCGCGGCGAGACTGGGCCGTCCTGACTGGCGGTCGTCGCTACCTGACCGTGCTGGGCCTATGGGCAATCGTCAGGTTCGCTGCCGCCTTCACTTGGCGCGATGCCCGCGTCCTGGGCCCGTTCGGGGCCGAGCAGCTCGTTCTGGTGCCCGTGGCCGTAGTTGCCCTCTGTGGGCCGCTGGCGGTCGCGGCGATCCGCGGCGCGCGGCGTGCTCTGGTCGGACGGCGCGCAGTCCGCCGGGCGGCACGAGGGGAGAAGGCCGCCGA
>PMNU01000056.1 GCA_003165675.1 Chloroflexota bacterium | reverse complement strand
TGGCGAAGACGACACCCGATCAGGTTGCCAGCGCGATCCTCGAGACGATCCCGCCGTCCATGCGCGCCATTCGCGAGCAGATGCGAGCCGGCCGCGCAGCCAGCCTGTCCGTCCCCCAGTTCAGGCTGTTGATCTTCGTCCGGCGCAATCCCGGCACGAGCCTGTCCTCGCTGGCAGACCATCTGGGTGCGACTCTCCCAGCGTCCTCTCAACTGGTCGAGCGACTCGTCCGGGCCGGTTTCCTGACCAGGGTTCAGCACCCCCAGGAGCGCCGCCGCATCGAGCTGCGACTCACCGAGGCCGGCGCCGCCTCCCTGGCCGAATGCGATGCCCGGACGCGAGCGTGGCTGTGCGAGCGTCTGTCGGGGCTGAGCGACGCCGAGCTGGATCGGCTGGCCGGGGCGCTTCGCGAGCTGCGGGATCTCCTGGCCCGGGGCGGCGGGTGAGGGGCCGGAGGATCCATCGGCCGATAAGCGGTCTTCGGTGCCATGACGCCGGAGCAGAAGGCCGAGACGACCGGTCACAGCCCCGAAAGTAGGTATTGGCACGCACTAAGTCACTAGACAAAGACGCGTCCATACGTGGTACGCTCCGCCCGACGGGTCAATAGGCCCCGGGTCCCGCGGCTGCCACGATCGCTCCTCTCAACGGTTCTCGGCGAGACAGACGTGTCGCTGAGGCCGCATGAGCAAGGAGCGTTCTTTGTACGCATCGGACAAGACCCTGGTTTGCCAGGACTGCAACCAGGAGTTCGTCTTCAGCTCGAGTGAGCAGCAGTTCTACGCGGATCGCCAGTTCAGCGAGCCGCGCCGCTGCCCCTCCTGCCGAGCGGCCCGCAAGGCGCAGCGCGGCGACTTCGGCGGTGGATCCCACACCGGCGGCGGTCGTGGTGGCTACTCCTCCGGCCCGCGTGAGATGTTCTCGGCCACGTGCTCGAGTTGCGGTCGCGAGGCTCAGGTCCCGTTCCGCCCCAGCGGCACCAAGCCGGTCTACTGCAGCGACTGCTTCACCGCTCGTCGCGCATAGTATCGGGCCGCGAGGCCCAGGCGAATAGCGAGATGACCCGGCGAGAAATCGCCGGGTCATCGATTCGTGGGGCGCCGGTGCGCGGCGGCGGATCGGCGAGCCCCGGCCGCTCCGGCCTCGACACTTCACCGAACTCGCCGCGCCGCCGGCCGTGCGGGACGCGTCAGGGCGCCGAGCGAGGCGTGGCGATCAGCAGGTTCTCCCGGGTCGCCTGGGGCGACTTTGGCCCGAAGGCGTGTCGCAGCAGGTCGTATTCGGTGTAGGGTCGGTCGTCCGTGATGAGCGTCCCGCCGGCGGCGAACTTGTCGACGTCGCCACCGGTGAGCCAGATGTTGTCCATGATCTGTTGCTGCCAGGCGGCGGCAGTGGTCACGCCGGGCGGGGAGTCCGGAGCACCCGAGAGATCGCTGACGACCCCCGGCTTGGAAAGCACCGACTCTATCCCGGCCGGCGTGATATCGATCGGGTCGTCGGAGCCGAGCATCATCACGCCGTAGGTCGTGGCGGCCGCGCCGAAGACCAGGGTGACGTGCTTGAAGACAGACTCGAACGTCTTGACGTGGCTCCGCATCTCGTCGACCGTCTGGCCGCGGAACTCCCACTCCATCATCACGCCGCCCGGATTGAGGCGCGCCCTTGCCGACTGGTAGAACTCCTGCGAGAAGAGCACGGCCGTGCCCGATCCGTTCATCGGTGGCGGTGGGTCGACGATCAGCAGGTCGTAGGAATGGGTCGTCAGATCCACGTGGTTGCGGCCGTCCGCGATCAGGATCTGGCCGTTCGGGTTCGACTCGACCGAGCTCGCATCGGAAAAGAAGTCGCCCATCATGCCGGGAACCGACGGGACCAGCTCAACGGCATCCACCTTCAGCCCATCCAGGAGCGAGCTGCGGTAGCTGGAGCCCATGCCAAAGGCGATCACACACATCGACTTGGCGTCCGGTCGGACCATGAGCGGCAGGTGGGCCATCATTCGCGTGTCCGCGGTGATGCCCGTCATCGAGTAGCCGTCCACGAACAGCCGCAATGTGTGGTTCGGGTCGTCCTGGCGAACGGCCTGCACAGAGGCGACGTCGTCCTCGGCTCGCTGGAGAATGGTGCCGTTCGCCCGCGCCATGACGTTGATGTTGGGATCGGCGACCAGGTTGTTGGGGACGACCATCAGGACGACGGCTGCCACCGCGACAGCGCCCGAGAGGGACGCGCCGGCTCGGCGAATGGGCAGACGCACCGTCTTCGCCTCCCACAAAAGGATCAGGCCCATGACCGCATTGACCATCGCAATCAACACGACCGACCGCGGCGAAGTGAGCGCCGGCATCAGGAAGAACGGAACGATGAAGGTTCCGACGATGGCCCCAAGAGTGTTGGCTCCGAGGAGCATCCCCGCGCTCGTTCCAACCCGATCATCCGAGTCCGTTGCCAGCATCGAGCTCATCGGGAAGACGACGCCCATGATCAGGGTCGCGGGCAGCACGACGATGACGAGCTCCCGGTTGAAGCTCAGTGTTGCGAAGTACTTCGTCTCAAATCCGAGGGCTGCCAGCACGACTATGGCGATGGCAAGCTCGGCGACTCCCAGGATCGCCACGGGATGGCGGGTTCGCGACAGGAAGCGCGCATAGACGAACGCCCCGACGGTGATGCCGGTGAGGAAGAGGGCCAGGATGGCCGTGAAGATGTAGCTGGAACTGCCGGTACCCGACGACAGGATGCGAGTCCACAGGTTCTGGTAGCCCAGAGAAGTAAGGCCGGAGACGAAGGCCAGCATCAGCGCCAGCCTGGGACGGGCCGTTCTCGACGAGAGGACGACCGCCGTCCTGGCTGCCGGGGAAGGACTCGCTGGAGACGCTGGCACCATCTCTGTCGAGCTCTTGCGCTGCGTCCGGAAGCTCAGAAACAGAGCCGCAATGCCGGCCGTTGCCGAGAAGCAGGCCCCGACCAGCAGCGTTTGGCTCAGTCCGATCAACTCGATCAGGAGCAGGCCGGAAGTGAGCGTTCCGACGATCGCGCCGAACGTGTTGACCGTGTAGAGGCTGCCGAATTCCCGACCCATCATGTTGTGGTCTCGGACCAGATACCGCGACAGCGTGGGAAGCGTGGCACCCATCAAGATCGTGGCCGGGCCGAGGGCCGCGATCGCGAGGGCGAATCGGACCAGGGCGAGCATCGTCGCGTTCTGCTCGAGCGAGGCGAATGCGCCGCGGTAGACCTCATGCAGGCCCCGGAATGTGGCGGGGGTCAGCAGGACGGCGACGACTACCAGCAGCTCGAGGATGGCGTACATCCGCAGCGGATTCCGGACGCGGTCGGCCAGGCGCCCTCCGACAACGCTGCCGATTGCCATCCCGCCGAAGAAGCCTGTCAGGATGGCCGAGATCGCCTGGGTCGTGTTGCCGAAGACCAGGACCAGCTGGCGAGCCCATACGACTTCGTACACCAGGCCAGCGAACCCCGACAGCAGGAAGATGAGGAGGACCACTCGCCTGCCTGCAGGGGCGAGAGCCGCTGGGGCTCGCTTCTCTTCAGCCACAGTCTCCGGTACCTCCTGGCGACCCGTCCGGGCACAAAGGGTCGCGCGCTCGGATTCTCGGGGTATCTTGCGCGGGCGTGGCGCCGTGATCGGCGCGCCATTTCCCCGGCGGTGGCGCTAAGGATAGCGGTTCGGCCTGTCCGAAGGCTTCATGCCGCCGCGAAAGATGACCCGCAGAGTTTGTGTCCCGCGGCCTGGCAGAGGGTCGTGGCTCCTGGCTCACGACCGGCGGCCGCGGCGCTCATTGCCCCCGCCCAGGCGGCGACCTATCCGATGGCTATCTTCGCGAGAGTCGATGCCGCCGCCACCGGGTCGGCCCAGTCGGCGTTCGACAGAACGACGACGCTGACGTGATAGGCGGGCAGGTACTCCATGGCCGACCAGAACCCGTCCAGGTAGCCTCGATGACCCCAGGCCACCTGGCCCGCGACCGTTATCTCCTCGAAGCCCATGCCATACGGGTATGTCGTCTTGGTCTTGAAGGCCATCGACGGCGAGATGTCCACCATCGAGGCCAGGGTCGCCTGGTCGAGCACGTCCCCGCCGTAGAGAGCGGATGCCCAGAGGGCCAGGTCCGACGGCGTGGAGACGTAGGCGCCGGCGAAGCCGACGGCCGTGGCTTCGGCAGTGAAGGGCAGCATGGTTCCCGCCGACCTGTCGACCGGCGCGGAGGCCTTGCCTATGTAGCCGTGGGCCTCGGCTCCCTGGACATCCTCTTCCGTCTGCAGAAACGTGTGGTCGAGCCCGAGCGGCGTAAGGAACTGAGACCGGACGAGCGAAGCAACGGACTGACCGGTGACCGTTTCGATGACCATTCCGAGCAGGACGAAGTCGGTGTTCGAGTAGTGGTAGCCGGTGCCCGGCGCCCAATACGGCTTGCCGATCATCGCGAGCACCTGATCCGCAGTCCAGGTCGCGGCAGGGTGGGCGACGATCGCCTCGGGGATGCCCGTCGACTGGTCGAATAGATCGCGGATGCCGCTGGTGTGGTTGAGCAGTTCGCGGATCGTGATGTTGGCGGCGTTTGGGAAGGTCGGCACGTACCTGGCGAGTGGATCGTCGAGGCCGATGGTGCCGACCATGGCGAGCCGGCCGGTGAGCGCCGCCACGAACGTCTTGCTGATACTTCCAATCGAGAAGAGCGTGTCGGTCGTGAGCGGCGTCGCGGGCGACAGGACCGCCGAGCCAGAGGCGCCCGCCCAGATCGAGCCGTCCGGGAAGACGAGAGCCGCTGAGACGCCCGGATACTTGCCGCCGCTGCGGATGCCGTCGAGGGCGGTCTGGAGTGCCTTGGCCGTCGCGTCGTCGAGGTGGGCCGCGGGGAAGCTCGGAGTCGCCGGCTGAGAGGTTGGGACGGGAACGATGGAGACGTTGGGCGTCGCCGTGGGCGAGGTGGACGCCGCAACCGAGCCGGCCGGGGACGGCGTGGCCGCAAGCGTCGCCGTGGGCGTGGGAGTGGGCGTGGGAGTGGCGGTGCCGCACGCCCCGACGGCGGCAGCCAGCAGAAGTGTGGCGACGGCGGCGACGCGGGCAGAGGCGCCGGTTCGGAACGGACGGCTGGCGGGAGTCACGACGCGAATGATGCACCCACGAGCGGGTTAAGCGCCGCGGTCATCGCCGCGGCAGCCGCCTCCGCCGCCGCATCGTCCGCGTCCGCGGCCGCTCCGCTACCGCCGGCCGCCGCCGAAGAGCCGGAGCAGGAACAGGAAGATGTTCACGAACTCGAGGTAGAGCAGCAGCGCGCCGATCACGGCGGCCTTCTCCGTCGATCCCGTCATGACCGCGAACTGCCCGCGCGAGATGCGCTGGACCGTGGATGCGGTGAGTGCCGTGAAGATGATCACGCCGGCGATCGAGATGAGGATGTCGAGCGTGCCGTTGCCCACGAACATGTTCACCAGGATGGCGACGAACAGGCCCCACGTCGCCATCGCCAGGAAGCCGAACATGCTCGCCAGCGACCGCCGCGTCACTGCCCCATATAGCGCGGCCCCGCCGAACATCGCCGCTGCGCTGACGAACGCCTCCACGACCGTGGCCGCCGAGCCGGTCTGGGCCGTGTAGGCGAGGATGATCACCCCGAACGTCAGGCCGTTGAGCGCGGCGTAGATGAAGAACAAGCCCAGCGCCATCAAGGCGCTGATACGCCGGATGGCCACCTGAAGCCCGATGCCGATGACCATCTCGACGATGATCAGCGGTAGCCACAGGTTCAGCACGGTGTCGGTCAGGCCGGTGCTGTTCTGGACCAGGAACGCCACCCACGCGCTCAGTAGCAAGCCGAGGAACATCCAGGCGAACGCCTGGGAAAGGAAGCCGACCGACAAAGTGGCAGCGGATCGGACGCCAAGCTGCTCGGGCGCGTAGCCGCCGTGCGGGTCGTATCGATAGTCGTTCACCGAATTCCTCCGATCGAGGTCCAATCAGCCTGCGGGTCGCGGGATCCCCGGCCCGTCTCTTCAGTCGATTGCCGTGCCCGCCGATCCTACGACGGGCGTTACCGCTTCGGGACGTCCGAGCGCGGCCCTCGCCTGGCGCGAAGCCTCGTCGCGTCGGCCGGGTCGCCCCGCGACGCCGCCCGCGACGGAGTGGCCGCTCGAGACTCGCCCTGCTCGGCGGCGCGGGCGAAGATCCACAGGAGGTCCGCCAGACGGTTCAGATAGGGTAAGAGGTGGTCCTCGGGGATCGGCTCCGATCGGCGAACCGCGACCGCCCGACGTTCTGCCCGGCGAACGATCGTTCGAGCCAGCTCGAGGGCCGCCGACAGGCGCGTCTCGCCCGGAACGACGAACTCGCTGGGCAGCTCGATGGCGGCCTCGGTCTCGGCCAGGAGCTCGTCGAGGCCGTCGACCATATCCGCGGTCACGCGCGTCTCGCCCGGTTTCTGGCGATCCACCGCGGCCGGGACGGTGGCCAGCTCGGCGCCGGCCACGAACAACTCCCGCTGGACGCGCAGGATCAAATCGGGCAGTCGGGCGAGCGTTCGCGGCAGGGATCCATGCTGCGCCTGCAGGCCGAGCTCGGCCCGGGCCAGACCAAGGGCGGCGACCGCTTCGTCGATCGCTCCGCACGCCTCGGTGCGGGGGTCGTCCTTGAAGACGCGTTCCCCGCCGAAGAGAAGGCCCGTCGTGCCGTCGTCGCCGCGCCCGGTGGCGACCGCTGACTTGCGTTCCAGCTTGTCGGGCATTGTCCCTCGATCGGTTAGCGCGTCACCACATCAGGCCGGCGTCGCGGGGGTCCCAGCGCTCGGCGAGGAGGGTCACTTTGACCGGATGCTCGAGCACCGACTCGGCCTGGTCCTTGATCTGCTGGACCATCGAGCCTGCGTAGGGACAGAACGGAGTCGTCAGGATCATCTTGATCTCAGACGATTCGCTGCCGATTGCGATCTGCCTGATCAAGGCGAGCTCGACGACGTCCATCCCCAGCTCGGGGTCCACGACCGACCGAAGGGCATCCAGGACGGCCAGCTCGGTCGCCCGGCGTACCGGGTCGAACGCGGGCGTCGCCTGGTCTGCCGCTGACTCGGCCGCGGGCGGCTCGGGGGCGGCAGCTGTCGCGGCGCTCGGGGCGTTTACGGGGGCGGCCTCGACGGCCGGGATGGTATCGCTCATGGCGACAGATATCCTACCAGTTTCCTCGGAATAGTGGAATCGGGGTCGTGCCGGTCAGGACCTGGCGCGGGCGGCGGTCTTCGCGCGGGCGGCCGTCTTCGGCCGCGCGACGACGACGCCGGGGACGCGGAGATCCTCGGGCAGGACGGACGCCTCCTCGTCGGTGAAGCCCGGGCCGGTCAGGGCTCCGTCGCGCCCGAAGAACTCGCGGTAGCGATCCCGATGCTCGGCGGCGAAGAGGTAGGCGTGGGCGATGCCGACGACTCGCAGCTCAGGATGCTCGCGCAGCAGCTGGGCCACGGTGTAGCCGTCGCGCCTCATCTCCAGCAGCTGGCGGACGGTCAGGCGGGTGTTGTAGCAGAACGGTTCGCCGCGCATGACGAGCGGATCCACCTTCACCCACTTGATCGTCATGTCGGCCTCCGTCTTGGGGTCCGCCGCGGCGACTGGCGCGGCGGACTTCGAGGAACGCGGTCAGACGCCGCGGTACATCCACTTCCAGAGCGCATTCCGCCTGTGGCGATCGCCGGCAAGGCGGCCGTTGCGCTTGAAGATAGCCGCGGCGGCGTCGAGTGAACCTGTGGCCGCCGCGAGCTCATCGGGGCCAAGCAGCGGCTCGACTGTCTCGCGAACCCCGGCGCAGAGGGCGCTCAGATCGGCCAGTGGCACGCCTCGGCGGCGATAGATGGGGCCGATCCACTCGGCGTATTCGGTCAGCCACCGGTCGTTGCCGCTGGCCAGGCACATCGCCAGGCGATCTACGATCAGCTCGCCGTCCCGGAGGAGGCGGCGCAGTCCGACCTCGTCGTACCGGCTCCGCAGGGTCGGGTCCGCCTTGACCGCGGCCTCGAGAGCTGCGGCGGAAACCTGCGCCATGCCGGCGCGGAGCTTCTCGGCGGCTGCCGTATAGCCGGCCGTCATGTCGACCGGGGCCAGACCGAGGTTGGGGTGGCGGTTCTTCGCCTGGATCGCGAAGTGCGACTTCGCGGCCACTGCCGTCGCTCCGGCAGGCGCGTTTACGGCCGCTGCGGCCCTGGTTGACTTCGGGGCCTTGGTGGACTTTGGGGTCCCCAAAGCGGGCGTCGACGAAGGCTTTCTGGTGGCTCCGCTGGTGGACTTGGCGCCGGAGGCGCGGCTCTCTGTCACGACGGGAAGTCTAGCCGGACGAGCCTTCTGCCGCTGCCGCAGGTGGCGGGCGGGCGCCTGGCGGGGAGTGCGGGCGCCTAGCNNACCCCATCGAGCGAGAGTCGGTCGATCCATTTCTCTCGGGCCGCCCGCATGGCGATCGTGCGTGGGCCGGGCGCACCTCCCCCGATCTCCCTGCCGTCGAGCGAGACGAAGGGGACGACGCCTCCAATGCTCGAGCAGACCGCGGCCTCGTCCGCCTGGAAGACGTCATCGAGCCGGAGATCCCGCTCGACCATGCTCAAGCCGACCGCGCCGCCATGGTCCACCAGCCAGGCACGCGTCGTTCCGGCAAGGAGTCCCGTTCCGAGGCGGGGAGTGGCGCATACGTCGCCGCGGATCAGCAGGACGTTGGATGTCGTGGCCTCGGCGATGCGGCCGTCGGTGGTCAGGAAGATCGCGTCGTCTACACCGGCCCGCCGCGCCTCGAGGCGGGCGTAGACAAGCTCTGCCCGTGACGTCGTCTTGATGCCGGCAATCGGTGAGTCGGCGTCGCGGCGAATCGCGCTGGTGATCAGCCGCTCGCCCTCCAGAAGGGCGCGCGCCGTCGGCGGCCTGAAGGGCCAGGCCTGGATCGCCACCGACGCGGTGCCCCCGGACCACGGGACGACGCCACGAGAGGGGTCGTAGCCGCGGCTCACGGTTATGCGAATGACCGCCTCGCCGGGCGGCTCGACGCCGTCCCAACGCTCCGCCGCCAGCAGCTGCGAGATGCCGCCCGCCAGAACGGCGTCATCGAAGGGTAGCTCGAACTCGAGCGCCTTCAGGCTGGCGTGAAGTCGAGCCAGGTGTCCGCCCAGCTCGATGGCAACGCCGCGCCTGGCGCGAAATGCCTCGAAGACGCCGTCGCCGAGCTGGAAGCCCCGGTCATAGACGGACACGTGCGGATCGCCTGACGGCAGCAGCTGCCCGTTGAGCCACACGTGCGCCGCGGGTGGTTCGGCCGAAACGGGTCGTGTCGCGGCGGGTTTAGTCACCTGAGCCTCCGCGGCGGAAGAAGAGGTGGGGCGCTCAGCCGAGGGGGAAGCGGAGCGCCCCATGACGCGGATGGTGCGGTAAGAGCGGCGGCCACCGCGACGGGACCCACGATCTCCTTCGGCGGTCGCTCGATCGGAGAGGATCCGCTCCGTCCGCACCGAATGATAGGCAGGAACGGTGATCGTGCGCAGGGGCCTCGGCACCGACTCCGCTGGCAAGGTCCGGACCCGACCGCGATATGGGTGGCCCAATCGAGACGCCGCGCCGATCACGCATTCTGTACAAATGCAAGCGGGCGTAGCACGAGACAGAAACCTGGCTACTTCCGGCCGCGTTCACGGGCCCGGCAGCCCCGACCTCGCCCGAGTCGGGTTTGAAGAGGGGCCCAGAGGATCGCCGGCGATGGGCATGTGAGGGGACAGATGGTTTCGCGGGCGGCCTTTGCGGCTAGCCTCCGGGACTCGTGCTACCCGGGTTGGCGTAAGTCCTGTTCGCGGCCCGCCGGAGGTAGGTCACCGTCAGCGTCCCGATCGGTCGCGAGGAGAGAATCTGGATCCACACCAGGGCGCCCACGATGAGTGGGATCGTCAGAGTCGCCACAACCCCAAGCGCGAAGCCCCACTTGCCTTCGATGTAGTGCTGGCTCGCAGGCTCGTACCCCTGCTGGAGCAGGAGAACGGCATCGTCGTGGTACGCCTCGATCAATGCTTCATAGGTCTTGCCGTGATACCCGCGAACGAAGATCGGGCCGGCCCCGTCGGGTGGCCAGGTGTCGATAGTCACGATCGCTCCTCCCTCGGCTGGTCTGCGGCGACACGTCGATGGTACGTGTTCGGTCGGCCGGCGCCCAGGGCCAGAGAGCGTCGGCTAGAGCAGCTCGCCGTGCGACCAGCCGGTCGGTTCGCCCTCGAGCGGACGTGGCTCCTCGCCGGGCGGATACTCCCGCGGCACGGGCTCGCTCGCTCCGGTCGCCCCAGCCGCCAGTGCGTCGAGCGGCTGTCCGGCCGTGCCTTCAATTGGACCGACGCCGTAGGGCACCCACTTCGACGGATCCTGGAGTCGGTGGGCGGCCTCGTTGCCGCGGCGGTGCGTCTGCTCGAAGTCGGCCGGCTCGATCCATAGCCGATCGCCCTGAAGCAACCCCTCCACGCCGCCCTGGCCGGGCTCCTGGCGGGGGTGCTGGCAGTACCGGCAGTGGGCCTTGTCGTGGGCCGTGTATTGCGTCGGCTCTTCGTACGTGGTGATGTAGCCCTCGTAGTTCCGCAGCACGACTTTGTGGTCGGAGTAGCTGATCAGATAGTTGGGCATGACCGGGATCTTGCCGCCGCCGCCCGGCGCGTCCACGACGTAGGTCGGCACCGCATAGCCGGAGGTGTGGCCGCGCAGCCCCTCCATGATCTCGATGCCCTTGCCGACCGGCGTTCGGAAGTGGCCGGAGCCCTCGACCAGGTCGCACTGGTAGATGTAGTACGGCCGGATGCGGAACTCGACGAGCTTGTGAACCAGCGCCCGCATGATGTGGACGCAGTCGTTCACTCCCGCGAGCAGGACCGACTGGTTGCCGAGCGGGATGCCGGCCCGGGTCAATCTGTCGCAGGCGCGGGCGACCTCAGGGGTGAGCTCATTGGGATGGTTGAAGTGGAGATTCATCCAGATTGGGTGGTACTTCGCCAGCATCTCGCACAGTTCGTCGTCGATGCGCTGCGGCAGGAAGACCGGCACTCGTGAGCCGATGCGGACGATCTCGATGTGGGGGATCTCGCGCAGACTGCGGATTAGCGATTCGAGCAGCTTGGGGTTGAGGGTCAAGGCGTCGCCGCCGGAGAGGAGAACGTCGCGAACCTGCGGTGTACGGCGCAGGTAGTCCAGCTGCGCCTCGACGTCATGGCGATTGAAGTTCTGCGTGGCGTCGCCCACGATGCGCGATCGCGTGCAGTAGCGGCAGTAGCTTGCGCACTGGGTCGTGACCAGCATCAGGACCCTGTCCGGGTACCGATGGACGAGCCCTGGAACCG
>PMNU01000123.1:19789-45499 GCA_003165675.1 Chloroflexota bacterium | reverse complement strand
ACTGGCCTTCCTCGACCGTGACGACGCCGTCCTTGCCGACCTTGTCCATGACCTCGGCGATGATGTCGCCGACTTCCGGATCGGCGGCCGAGATCGTGGCGATGGCGGCGATCTCTTCGCGCGAGTCGATCGGGCGGGACTGCTTCTTGATCTCGGCTACGACGGCCTCGACGGCCTTCTCGATGCCGATGCGGATGAGCATCGGGTTCGCGCCCGCGGTTACGTTGCGGATGCCCTCGTTGATCATCGCCTGGCCCAGGACCACGGCGGTCGTGGTGCCGTCGCCGGCNNGCGCCCATGTTCTCGAACGGGTCTTCCAACTCGATGTCGCGGGCGATCGTGACGCCGTCGTTGGTGATCGTCGGCGCGCCGAACTTCTTGTCCAGGACGACGTTGCGGCCCTTGGGGCCGATCGTGACCTTGACCGCTTCGGCAAGGCGGTCGACGCCGCGCTTGAGTGATCGACGAGCCGTCTCGTCGAAGACGAGCTGCTTAGCCAAGTCTGTATATCCTCCGCATTGCTCCGGCCGCCCGGGTGATCCCCGGGGCCGAGTCCGTTTTCGGCGCCGTTGTGACGGCGGCCCTTAGTCCTCGACGATCGCCAGGATGTCCTTCTGACTGACGATGAGGAGATCCTCGCCGTCAACCTTGAACTCGGTGCCGGCGTACTTGGCGTACAGGACCCGATCGCCAACCTTGACGTCCATGGGTTCGCGCTTGCCGTCCTCCAGCGTCTTGCCGGGTCCGGCGGCGAGGATGCTTCCCTCCTGCGGCTTCTCCTTTGCCGTGTCCGGCAGGACGATGCCGCTCTTGGTTATGTCTTCGCGAGGGGTCGGCTTGATGACGACGCGATCGCCAAGGGGCTTCAGCTTCTTGCTGGTCGCAGTGGCAGTTGCCAACGCGCAATTCCTCCTGAAGACGGCGGCGGACGCCAGCCGTCCCAACTCCGTGGATTTGATTCGTCGATCGCCGGCCCAGGCCGACGCCAACGCCCTTGTCAGATGATCGACCGGCTCAGGCGCCGTGGCCCGCAGACCCCGCGGTGCGTTCTGGCGGACCCCGTGGGGCTGCTCCG
Source organism: Chloroflexota bacterium (assembly GCA_003165675.1). Classification (GTDB taxonomy): domain Bacteria; phylum Chloroflexota; class Limnocylindria; order Limnocylindrales; family CSP1-4; genus Fen-1039. The sequence goes on along the minus strand of PMNU01000123.1, from coordinate 44,424 downwards.
CCACGCCGCAGCGACGCCTTTCCGTCGAATTAGCACTCTACCATCGAGAGTGCTAACAGCCTAGCGACGCCTGTTCGGGCTGTCAAGCGCACTGGCCGCCGAGGCTCCCCTGCGATGACCGGGCGCAGAGCCGAGATTCAGGCCTGCGCGATCGAGATCGACGCTGGCTGCTCGGATAGACTGCCCGGAGTGAAGACGGACGACCCAGAACTGCCGGACCACGTCGTGCGCAATCGCGCGGTGTGGGATGGATGGGCTCCCGAGTGGGTCGCGGCGGGCGAACGCAATTGGGCGGCCGCCGAACCTGGCTGGGGAGTCTGGGGCATTCCGGAGAGCCAGCTGAGGATATTGACCGACGTCGACGGCCTGGACGTGATCGAGCTCGGCTGCGGCACAGCCTACGTCTCGGCATGGTTGGCCCGCCTAGGGGCCAGACCGGTGGGCATCGACAACTCGCCCAAGCAGCTCGAGACGGCGCGACGGTTGCAGGTCGAGCACGGGCTCGACTTCCCGCTCCTTCTTGGGAACGCGGAGTCGGTCCCCTACCCCGACGCCTCGTTCGACATGGCGATCTCCGAGTACGGCGCAGCGATCTGGGCCGACCCGTATCTGTGGCTCCCGGAAGCGGCCCGACTCCTGCGCCCGGGGGGACGGCTCGTTTTCCTGATCAACGGGTACCTGCAGATCCTGTGCGCGCCCGACAGCGAAGACGCCGCCACGGATCGACTCCTCCACGATCAGTTCGGGTCGTATCGGTTCGAGTGGTCGAGCGACGAGTCGGTCGAGTTCCACCTCGCCCACGGCGAGATGATCCGGCTGCTGCACCGAGCCGGCTTCGAGGTCGAGGATTTGATCGAGATCCAGGCGCCGGAAGGAGCGACGACCCGGCACGCGTATGTCAGCCCACAGTGGGCTCGCCGCTGGCCGAGCGAAGAGATCTGGAAGGCCCGCAAGACGCGCTGACGGTCCATCCGATGCCGTCTTGGATCCGAAATGGGCGGGCACGATCCGGCCCGAGGAGCCGCAGCTAGAGCTGGGCGCCGATCTTGCTCAAGCCGCTGTCAACCCCACCGCTTAGGAAGAGCAGCGCACTGGCCGCCACGATCGCGATCAGGGCCAGGACCAGAGCGTACTCGGCCAGTCCCTGGCCCCAGGGGTTGCACGCAAGCCGGACACGAGTCATCGGTAACTCCTGCGGGAGTTCCTGCGCACGCGACATCAAGCCCGATGGTACGGCTTCGCAACCCGCGCGATCAGCCCCGATGCGCCGCCAGAGCCTTCGCAATCTCCTCCATGTGCTCCCGACGGTGAATCGAGCGGTCGAGCAACGCCGGGCGCTCAGCGAGGATGGCCTCGACCGGAGCCGACTCCGGCAGCCCGGCGATGACCCCGTCGATCTCTTCGGCCGCGGCGAGCGTCTCGGCGATGGCAGCCTCGGGGGCGGCCGACGCAAACGCCAGCCAGCTGGTCGGGAGACCGCCGTTGATGAGGTCGGCCAGCTCGTGAGGCAGGAACGTGGGCTGCTCGCGCGGTCCCGCCGCCACTGCCGCCCGCCAGCGGGACGCCAGAAACCGGTCCCAGAAAGTCAGGTGTCCGAGGATCTGGCCGACGGCCCACGATCCTTCGCCAGAGGACCTGGCCAGGTCGGCCGCCGAGAGGCGCCCCAGGAGCTCGCGCAGGCGAGCCAGGCTCGCCTCGTTGCGGGCAACGAAGGACCGATCGACCGGGGCGATCTCGGGACGGCCAGCCAGGAGCGCCCGCTCGATCTGCTCGATATGCGCCTCGCGATGCGACCAGCGGGCGACGAAGTTGGGCTTCTCGACAGTGAAGGAGTCGGGCAGGCCCCCCGCCAGTGACTCGATCATCGCGTCGACCGCCGCGGCGGCGTTCAGGGCCTCACGGCCGATGGCCAGGCCCAACTGCCCGGACCAGGCGTCCACCATTTCGACGAGCGGCGGGTTGATCCCATCGAGCAGCTCGTATGGGATCCCGAATGGATCCAGAGGCTTCCCGTCCGCGCTCGCCGCCTGAGCCAGCCGCCAGCGAGCCGCGGTAGAGCGATCCCAGAAGGCGATGTGAGCGAGAGCCTGGGCCACGGTCCAGCCACCCTCTTCCGTGGTCAGCGCCATGTCCGACTCGCGCAGGCGCTCCACCAGCGAGGCAAGGCGTCGCCGGCTGGCGGCGTTCCGCTCGACGAAATCGCGGTCGAGAGCGGCAGGAGCGGACGCCGCGATGCTCCGCTCGATGTGGTCGAGATGATCGTTGCGATGGCGGTGGCGGTGCACCAGGAAGCCGATCGACGTTCCCTCGAGCGAATCAACAAGGGCGTCGGGCGCGCTCGCGATCAACGCGTCGACCGCGGCGGCCGCCTCCACGGCAAGGCCTGGAATGTCCTCCGCCGAGGCGCCCGCCCAGTATGGGTGAAGCGCGTCGTTAGCCAGATGCTCGGCCGCGAGGATCGACTCGCTCTCCGCGGTCCAGGTTCCGGCCAGCATCTTCATCCAGCGCGTGGCCTGCCAGCGATCCCAGAAGCCCATGTGACCGAGCGCAGACGCGACCGTCCAACCTTCGCCGAGGTCGACCGCGAGCTGGACCGAAGTGAGCGACTCGACGAGGCGTGCGAGGCGCCGTCGCGATTCGTCATTGGCGCGCTCGAAGCTCCGATCCGTCATGGTCGCCTCCTCGGTAGCGTGCGGCCCGCGTGAGCCGATGTGGAATGAGTTCTCAGCCCGGCCGGCCGCGCCTGAACGTTTCGTCATAGGCCGCGACGAGCCGGTCGCCTATCGTATCTGCGGTTTCGTTGCGTCGCTCCGCGAGCCACCCGGCAGTGATGCGAACCCATTCCGGTGAGTTGCGCCGACCGGAGAACGCGGGCGTCGAGCCCGGGGCGGTCCGCCCGGCGGTGTTGCGCGGCACCCCGGGTGGGGCGAGGTACGGCGAGTCCGTCTCGACCAGCAGCCGATCGGAGGGGACGAGCCCGGCGACGACGGCGGACGACTCCTCGCCGCGGCGGAAGACAAGGCCGCTGAAGGAGATTGCCAGCCCCAACTCCAGCGCCGCGGCGGCGTAGTCGACGGGGCCGGAGAACGAGTGCAGGACGGCGGGCGGGTGATCCCCGAACGCCTCGCGAGCCGCCGCTCCCCCAAAGCCGGCGACGCGGAGCTCGGCGATCAGCGCGTCCTGCGCATCGCGCCCTCCCGCCGCGGATCGGCAGTGCAGGACCGCCGGCTTGCCCGTGTCCAGGGCGAGGCGCAGGTGGCGCCGGAGGTTGGCGAGCTGCGCCTCCGGGGGTGAATGCATGCGGTCGAAGTCCAGCCCGGTCTCCCCGATCGCCACGACGCGCGGGCTCACCGCAAGCTTCTCGATCGCGGCCCAATCCGCGGTAGTGGCCCGCGCCGCGTCGTGCGGGTGGACGCCGACTGCCGCGTCGATCCAGCTGAGGTCGGCCGCGATCTCAACCGCCGCCGACGATGACCCGGCGTCCCAGCCGGGCACGAGCAGCCGCTCGACCCCTGCCCCGCGGGCGGCCGCCAGCACCTCCGCGCGGTCGGCGTCGAACGCTTCGGCCCCGAGGTGGGCGTGGCTGTCGATGAGCCTCATGAGCGTGCCCGACAGCTCGAGCTCAGCCTGGCGCCGGAGTCGCGGACTCGGCTTCGATGCGCGGAAAGAGCGGCTCGGCAACGGCCACACGGCCGGATTCGCCTTCGTGGGCGCCCCACCGCAGCTCATCGAGCAGGGCAGGTCCGCCGTTGCCATCGGCCCGATAGGCGTACTGGTACCCGAGCTGAGCCAGGATCTTCGGCGCGCCGGTCGGCATGAAGGGTGCCACGGCCAGCCCGATCAGCCGGCAGGCCTCGAGCAGGTCGCCCAGGACGCCGCGCAGCTGCTCGTTCTTGCCCTCGGCTCCTGCCCCCGCCTCCTTGGCAAGGACCCAGGGCTGCTGGAGGTCCACGTCGCGGTTGGCAGCATCGACGAAATCCCACAGCCCGGCCAGCGCCTCGCTGAGCTGGCAGGCCTCGAGCTTCTCGCCGTAAGCCGGAAGCGCCTGCATCCACCTGCCCTGGAGGCCGCCGTTGCCCGGCGCCGGGCGTTCGCCGCCCAGATAGCGATTTGCCATGGAGACGCTCCGGTTCAGCAGGTTCCCGAAGTTGTTCGCAAGGTCGGCGTTGTAGCGGCGAACGAAGGAGTCCCACGACACGTCCGCATCCCTGTCGAACGGAACCTCGCGCAGCGTCACGTAACGCGCTCCATCAGCGCCCAGCGTCCGGACAACATCCACGGGGTCGAGGAAGTTGCCCAGGCTCTTGCTCATGCGCTCGCCCTGGGCCAGCAGCCAGCCGTGGATCCAGACGCGGCGAGGCGCCTCCAGCCCCGCGCTCCAGAGCATCGCCGGCCAGTAGATCGTGTGGAAGCGGGCGATGTCCTTGCCAATGACGTGGAGGTCGGCCGGCCACCACCTGGCGAAGGCGGTCGGATCGTCGGGGAAGCCGGCGCCCGTGACGTAGTTGATGAGAGCGTCGTACCAGACGTAGACGGTGCCTGCCGCGGGATCCCACGTCCCATCCGGCCGCTGCGATGACGAACCATCCGGCATGATTGGGAATGGGATGCCCCACGTCGCTCCGGCGCGACTGATCGAGAAGTCTTCGAGCCCGCCGCGAATAAAGCCGAGCATCTCGTTGCGCCGGTAGTCCGGCTGGGCGAAGTCGGGATGCTCCTCGAAGTGGCGCTCCAGCCGAGCCTGGTAGGCGGACAGGCGGAAAAACCAGTTGTGCTCCGAGAGCCACTGGAGCGGGACGGTGGGGTGGTTCGGGCAGCGCGTTCCGTCGGCGGTCTCGATCACGTCCGACGGCGACTTGAAGCCCTCCGCCGGGCAATACCAGCCCTCGTAGTCGCCGACGTAGATGTCGCCGTTGGCGTAGGCCCGCCGAACCATCTCCTGGGCCGCATGGATGTGGTCCGGATCGGTCGTCCGAATGAACCGGTCTGGGCTGATAAGGAGCGCATCCTCCGCGGCTCGGAACAGGGCCACGTTCTCGTCTACGAAGTCCTTGGTCGACTTGCCGAGCTCGGCTGCCTTCTGGGCGATGTTGACCGAGTGCTCGTCCGTGCCAGTGAGAAAACGAGTCTCGTCACCCTTCATCCGATGCCAGCGCGCGATCACGTCGGCCCCGACCACCTCGTACAGGGTGTGAAGTCCGGGCCTGTTGTTGGCATAGGCAATGGCAGTGGTGATGTAGTAGCGATCGGCGGAGCTCATGGCGCCCGATGGTATCAGGCGGTGCGAGAGCGGGCAGAGGCAGGACCGCGGTATTGACCCGCCCTCGCGTGTGGGCCGAAACTGGGCGACATGCCGCCGACGAGAATGCCCGACCTGGATCGCGAAACCGAGCGCCGCCTCGCCGCGGGCCTCTACAACGACGTGTGGCGGCTAATGGATCTGCCGAAACGACGGCCGGAGCAGGACGACGAGATGCTCCACGCCGCGCACGCTTCTCGATATCACTGGGGCAACGTGGGAGGTCCTGTCAACCTCGCTCGAGGCGAGTGGCTCTGCTCTCGCGTTTACGCCGTCCTCCGCCGCCCCGAGCCCGCCATCTGGCACGCTCAGCGCTGCCTCGAGTTGCTGACCGACTTCGGAGGCGGCGAGAACTGGGACGAGGCGGCCGCCTGCGAGGCGCTCGCGCGAGCCTATTCGGTCGCCGGCAACAAGGACGAGAAGAAGGCCTGGCTTGCCCGAGCGCGCGAGGCGCTAAAGTCGGTCGCCAATCCCGAGGACCGCCAGCCGATCGAAGACGACCTCAAGACGATCAAGTAGGCAGACGAGCCCGATCGCGGGACCCCAGCCGAGCGTACCGCCCCGCCTGCCGGCGCCCCGGCTGCCGACGCCCCGCCTGCCGTCGTGGACGCCCCCTGCGGCAACGACCGCGGCTCCATCGGTCGCGCGTTTGGCCAGATTCCAGTGGGGGCGGCACGTCCCAAGGTATTCCAGTGCCGGCGCATTGGGAAACGCCCGGATTCGCCCGGCCATGGCCAGTGCAGCCTCCGAGCGGTCGGCGCCCGCGCTTTCGGCGACGCGGCGGCGAGGCGATCGCGAGAAGAGCTATCCCGCGCCACCCGGGTTGGAATCTGACCACATCCTGCCGGTCGCGCCACCTGCGAAGAGTCGTCGAGGGTCCGCGCCGCAAGACCTACCCTTCACCGACCATCCCCTCACCCGCGCCGTTCAGTGGCGGAAGTGGCGAACGCCCGTGATAAGCATCGACGCGCCGGCCTTCTCGGCGGCATCGATCGCCTCCGTGTCGTGGATCGAGCCGCCGGGCTGGGCGAACGCCGTCACGCCCGCGTCCAGGCAGACCTGGACCGCGTCCGGGAACGGGTAGAACGCATCGGAGCCGCATGCGGCGCCCTTAAGCGCATCCGGGCCCTGGAAGGCGACCGCCTTCGCCACGGCCTGGCGAGCGGCGTCGACGCGGCTCGTCTGGCCCGATCCCAGACCGATCTCCATGCCGTTCTTGACCAGGACGATGGCGTTGGAGACCACGCCACGGCACAGCCGCCAGGCGAGGTCAAGGTCGCGCATCTCCCCTTCCGACGGGGCGCGCGACGTGGCCAGCTTCCACGTCGCCGGGTCGTCGGGCACGACGTCCGGGGCGGTAACCAGAACGCCTCCGCCGACCACTCGGATCGAACCGAGCGGGTCCGGCGCAGGCGCGACCTCGCCACTCCCCAGGAGCGGATCCTCCAGCATTCGCAGGTTCGTCTTGCGAGCCAGGATCGCCAGCGCCCCTGGCGAGTACGACGGAGCCACGATCACTTCCAGGAAGATGGAGGCGAGGCCCTGGGCCGTGGCGTCGTCCACTTCCCTGGTCAGCGCAACGACGCCACCGTAGGCGGAGACGGGATCGCCGGCCAGGGCCGACTGCCACGCCTCCAGCAGCGTCGCCCGCTCCGCCGCGCCGCACGGGTTGGTGTGCTTGACGATGACGCAGGCCGGGCCACGCAACTGGCGGGCGATCGCGTCGGCGCCCGACGCGTCCAGGACGTTGTTGTAGCTGAGAGCCTTGCCCTGCAGGATGGAGCCGCCATGGGCAAACGGCCCGGCCCACTTGCTCGTACCGGGGCGGCGGTAGCGCGCCGCCTGCTGGTGCGGGTTCTCGCCGTAGCGCAGCGTCTCGACCTTCTCCAGACCCACGACCAGCGTGGGCGGGTATGGGTCGGCGGAGCCGGGGAAACCCGGCTCGTCAGGCAGCTCCACGCCGACCGCGGCCATCCGACCGGGCAGCTCGGCGGCGATCCGGGCGTCGTAGGCGCCGGTGAGGCGGAAGGCCTCGATCGCCAGCGCCGAGCGCAGACCCTCCCCAACCCGGCCGTTCTCCCCGAGCTCCTCCAGGACGGCGTCATACCGGGATGGCGACGTCACGATCGCCACCGACGCGTGGTTCTTGGCCGCCGCCCGAACCATCGACGGCCCGCCGATGTCGATCTCCTCGACAAGGGCGTCGAGCGTGATGCCCGGCTTCTCAGCCGCAGCGGCGAATGGATAGAGATTGACGACGACCAGATCGAAAGGCTCGATGGCCGCTTCCGCCAGCTGCTCGCGATGGGTAGACAGTCGCCGATCGGCCAGAAGCCCGGCATGCACCCGCGGGTGAAGCGTCTTGACGCGCCCGTCGAGCATCTCCGGGAAGCCCGTGGCCGCCGCCACGTCGGTGACCGGCAGGCCAGCCGCGCGCAGCGCCCGCGCCGTGCCGCCGGTCGACACCAGCTCGAAGCCGAGGCGGACCAGGCCCGCGCCGAACTCGGCCAGGCCGGTCTTGTCGGAGACGGACAGGAGCGCCCGTCTAGGGACCGGCAGCCACTCCGCCGCCCGGGCGGCGTCGATTCGAACTGTTCGACCGTCTGGCTCGATCGACAAGGCGCCGGCCAGGGCCAAACCGACCGCCGTCGGCAGCAGTCGATGCTCGACCGCGTGGATCCGCTCGAAGAGCGTCCCCTCGGTGTCGCCGGCGAGGACCGGAACGGAGTCCTGGACGACGATCGGCCCGCCGTCGAGCGTGGCGTCGACGAAATGGACGGTGACGCCCGTGACTTTGACCCCGGCGGCCAGCGCGTCGCGGACGGCGTGGGCTCCGGGGAATGCAGGCAGCAGCGACGGGTGGAGGTTCAGCATCCTGCCGGCAAAGGCGGCGAGCATCGTGGGACCGGTGACGCGCATGTAGCCCGCCAGAACGACGAGCTCTGGGGCAACCGCCGCAACCGCTTCCGCCAGGACGCGGTCCTCCTCGGCCCGGCCCGCATCGTCGCCACGCGGCGCCGCCGGCACGAGCACCGTCTCGCTCCCCTGCTCCACTGCCCAATCCAGGGCAGCACATGGACGATCGGCGAAGACCAGGGCTATCTCGGCGTCCAGAGCCCCGCGGGACGCCGCCGAGTGGAGGGCACGCAGGTTGCTGCCGGTTCCAGAAACGCCAACCGCGATCCGATGCGCCACGCCTCTCCTCCTCCATGCCGGCCGTTCGGGCGACGCACGAGCGCCGCCCAACATCGCCGGGGCTCCTTCACGACTCCCGGTAGCGCGCCTCCGGCGCGTCGAGCGCCACGACCTCGCCGACCTGCCAGGCAGTCAGGCCGTCCTCTGCGAGACTCGAAACCGCCGCGCGGACGCCGGCAAGAGGCACGACGCACACCATGCCCAGTCCGCCGTTGAACGTTGAACGCAGCTCGACCTCAGAGAGCCCGCCGAGCGTCCCGATGAGTCGCATGATCGAAGGCATGGGCCAGGCCGCGGGATGAACCCGGGCGCCCAGGCCCTCCGGGAGAACCCGCGGCACGTTGCCGGGAAGCCCGCCGCCGGTGACATGGGCCACGCCCCGAAGCTCCGAGCCCCTCTCCTCCAGCCGACGTCGCAGCGCCAGGATCGCTCTGGAGTAGATCAGCGTCGGCGTCAGAAGGACCTCTCCCAGGGTGAGTTGGAGCGTCTCCGCCTCAGGCGCTGTGGCCGGGCCCAGGATCCGGCCGACCAGCTCCACATATCCCTGGCCCAGCGGCACTTCCGCCTCGGCGAGGATGCGCCGAGCCAGCGAGAAGCCGTTGCTGTGCAGGCCCGACGAGGCGATCCCCACCAGCGCGTCGCCCTCCCGGGCGGCCGTCCCGTCGAGCAGCCGATCGCGCTCCACGACCCCAACGCAGAAGCCGGCCATGTCGAACTCGTCGGGTTCCATCAGCCCCGGGTGTTCGGCCGTCTCGCCGCCGATGAGCGAGCAGCCGGCCAGCCTGCAGCCGTTCGCGACCGAGGCCACCATCGCCGCCACGCGCTCGGGGAAGACGCGCCCCACGGCGATGTAGTCCAGGAAGAAGAGTGGCTCGGCTCCGGCGCAGACAAGGTCGTCGGCGCACATCGCCACCAGGTCGTGGCCGACGGTGTCGTAGCGGCCAAGGGCCATCGCTATCGCCGTCTTCGTGCCGACTCCGTCGGTCGAGCTGACCAGGACCGGCTCACGCATGCCCGCCGGCAGGGCCATGGCAGAAGCGAATCCGCCGAGACCGCCGATCACCTCGGGCCGCGTCGTTGCCGCGACCGAGGCTCGCATCAGCTCGACGGACCGCTCGCCGGCATCGATGTCCACACCGGCGCGGCGGTAGGCGTCCCAGGCTCCGCCCCGCTTGACGCCCGGGCCTGCCGAGCCAGCGTCCGCGGCACCCCCGTCGCGCCCCTTGGTTCCCCACGCGTCACTCATGGGGATGCATCGTGGCAATCGCCTCGACCTCGCCCTGCGACACCGGCTCGCCCGCCGCATCCTCCAGGACAAACTTGTGGCGGGCCGTGTCGTACGGGACCGGCACCGGATAGCGGCCGTCGAAGCACGCGAAGCAGAACCTGTCGTATGGGAGGTCGAGCGCCTGCAGCACCCCCTCGATCGAGAGGAACGTCAGCGAGTCCGCGCCCACGAACTCTCTGATCTCCTCGACCGAGTGAGTCGACGCGATCAGCTCGGTCTCGATCTGCGTGTCGATGCCGTAGAAGCACGGATGGTGGATCGGCGGCGAGCTGATGCGGAGATGGACCTCCGTGGCACCGGCCTTCCGCAGCAGGGTCACTATCTGGCGGGTGGTGGTGCCGCGCACGATCGAGTCGTCGACGACGATCAGCCGCTTCCCCGCCACGACCTCGCGCAGCGGGCTCAGCTTGACGGTGACGCCGCGCTGCCGCATGCCCTGCGAGGGTTGGATGAAGGTCCGCCCCGAGTAGCGGTTTCGAACCATACCCTCGCGATACGGCAGCCCCGACTCCTCGGCGAACCCGGCCGCCGCCGGCGCCCCAGTCTCCGGCACAGGCATCACGAGATCGGCCGCCACAGGGGCCTCCGACGCCAGAGCCACGCCCATTCGACGTCGCGACTCGTACAGGTTGCGGCCGAGCATGTACGAATCCGGCCGGCCAAAGTAGATCAGCTCGAAGACGCACAGCTGTTCGTGGCCCTCGGCGAAGCGAACCGAGACCGGATCCTTTCCCTCCTCGAGGATCACCATCTCGCCCGCCTCGACATCCCGCACGACCGTTCCGCCGGCAACTTCGATCGCGGCGGATTCGGAGCTGATCAGCCAACCGCCAGAGCGCGCCCCCTCCGGGTCGTCGGCCGCCGGCTCGAGCCTGCCCAGAACGAGCGGCCGGAAGCCATACGGATCGCGCACGCCGATGACGCGCTTCTCATCGAGGATCGCCAGCGAGTAGGCGCCTCGGACCGCCGGCAGAACCCGCTTCAGCGCCTCGACCGTGTCCCCGGACGTGTCGTCCGCCAGGAGCGCGGTCAGCAGCTCCGTATCGGTCGTTGCGGCCAGGCGGGACTTGCCGCCCTCCAGCATCGCGAGCAGCTCGCGGGTGTTCACGAGGTTGCCGTTGTGGCCGATGGCTATCGACTTGCCATGACCCATCCGGAAGGTGGGCTGGGCGTTCTCCCAGACCGTGGAGCCGGTCGTGGAGTAGCGGCAGTGGGCGATTGCCAGGGACCCGCGGAGGCTCGGCAGGCGCCGCTCGTCGAGGACCTGGGCGATCAGGCCCAGATCCTTGTAGAGCATCAGCTGTTCGCCGTCGCTGACCGCGATGCCGGCGGACTCCTGGCCACGGTGCTGAAGCGAGAAGACACCCAGGGCTGCCATCCCTGCGGCATCTCTGCCCGGAGTTACCGCGCCAAAGATCCCGCACATGGCTAGGCCGTCTCACCTGGAGAGGCAGCCTCCGCTGCCTCCGCTGCGTACGCCGGACCAGGTTCCGCGCCGAGGGCGCGGGCGAGGCCGTGGTCCCAGGTGTGGCGCAGGTCGGCCAGGGAGACGTCCAGCGCGTCGGCCACGCCAGAGCCTCGCTCCTCGGCCGCGCCAGTTGCGCCCTGTCCGGTCAGCTCGATGCGCAACCGCTCCCCGCCCACCGTGCCGAGGGTTTCGGCATGCAGCCCGAACTGCCGGGCCAGGAGGTCGATCGCCGGAGCGTGGCGCGGGCGGCAGGACAGAACCAGCCGAGACGGGCTCTCTCCGAACAGCTCGATCGCGGGTGAGCCCAAAACGCCGAGTCGGAGCTTGGCGCCGAGGCCGCTCCACATGCAGCACTCGGCGACTGCCACGGCCAGTCCACCGCCAGAGACGTCCTGGGCCGACGCCACCAGGCCCCGGCCGATGGCTTCGCGGATGAACGACTGGAGAGCGGCTTCGCGATCCAGCTCGATTCCCGGAGGCGCGTCCTCCGACGAGATCCCGGCCAGGGCTGCGTAGGCGGAACCGGCCATGCCCGGCGTGCTCTGCCCCACGAGGACGACGTTGTCTCCCACGGTCGTGAACGGCGGCCGGACGAGCAGAGAGATGTCGTCCAGCAGGCCCACCACGCCGATCTCGGGTGTCGGCGCGATGGCGCCGCCCGGGTATTCGTTGTAGAGCGAGACGTTGCCCCCGGTCACGGGAATACCAAGGGCGCGGCAGGCCTCGCCCATACCCCGGACCGCTTCCTGAAGCTGCCAGAACGCCTCGGGGCGCTCCGGGTTGCCGTAGTTGAGGCAGTTCGTGATGCCGAGCGGCCGAGCCCCGGTGATGCTGACATTTCGCGTCGCTTCCGCCACCGAGAGCTGGGCGCCCAGGTGCGGATCCAGCGCGCTGACGGTCTGGTTGCCGTCGGTGGTGGCCACGAGCGCCTTCCTCGTGCCCTTGACTCGCAGCACCGCGGCCCCATGACCCGGCCACTCGACGGTGTTGCTCTGGACGCAGGCGTCGTACTGCTCATACACCCAGCGGCGGCTCGACAGGTTGGGGCTGCCGAGGAGCGCAGCGAGGACGGCGGCCGGGTCCATGCCACGTTCGGGGAGGCCGTCGTGGGCCGTGAGCGGGATTCCCGGCGCCGGCGCCTGCCGGCGCCGGGCCGGCGGCGTGGCCGCGCGATAGTGGACGATGGCGTCGCTCGTGAGCGCTCTGGCTGGGACGCGGGCGATCTCCTTCGCGCTGGGGTTGGGTTCGCCGTCCGGGTCGATGCCGCCCTCGACGATGGCGATGTCGCCGTCCGTCGTGACCCGCCCGACCAGCGCGATCGGGATGCCCCACCGGTCGCAGACCTCGCGCACGGCCGGGTAGTTCTCGGGCCGGCAAGTGGCCAGCATCCGTTCCTGCGACTCCGAGATCATCACCTCCCAGGGGGCCATGCCGGGCTCGCGCCGCGGGATCGCGTCAAGGTCGAGGAGGATGCCCGTGCCGGCCTTGTCTGCCGACTCGGAGGCAGCGCACGAGATGCCGCCAGCGCCCAGGTCCTGGATGCCCTCGACCAGGCGCCGATCGATCAGCTCCAGGCTTGCCTCGATAAGCAGCTTCTCCGCGAACGGGTCGCCGACCTGGACCGTGGGCCGCTTGTTGGGGTCGTCGTCCTGGAATGTCGCCGAGGCGAGGACGCTGGCCCCGCCGATGCCGTCGCGGCCGGTCGTGGATCCGAACAGGACCACGTAGTTGCCCGGGCCGGGCGCCTCGGCCAGGATCAGCATCCGCTCCTCGAGCAGGCCGATGGCCATCACGTTGACGAGAGGGTTGCCCTGGTAGCTCGGGTCGAAGACGAGCTCGCCGCCCACGGTCGGGACGCCGACGCAGTTCCCGTAGCCGCCCACGCCGCGGACGATGCCGTCGACGAGGTGGCGCGTGCGCGGGTCCGTCGGATCGCCAAAGCGCAGCGCGTCGAGCACGGCGATCGGGCGAGCGCCCATCGTGAAGATGTCGCGCAGGATGCCGCCCACTCCCGTCGCGGCGCCCTGGTACGGCTCGACCGCAGACGGGTGGTTGTGGCTCTCGATCTTGAAGGCCACCGCAAGTCCGTCGCCGATACGGACGACTCCGGCGTTGTCGCCGATGCCGGCCATCATGCCGCTGCCGCGCGTCGGGAGGGTCTTGAGCAGCGGCTTGGAGCTCTTGTAGGAGCAATGCTCGCTCCACATCACGCTGAACATGGCCAGCTCGGTGTGGTTGGGGTCGCGGCCGAGCTTCTCGCGGATGACGTCGAGCTCGCCGTCGGTCACCCCCAGCCGGCGGTGGAGCGGCTCGGGCCCCGCCGGGGCCGACGGGGTCGTCGTCACGTCGGTCATGCCCGGGCCTCCGCCTTTGTCCTCGGGGCGGGCCGCCCGGCGGCTTCCCATTCCTTCGCGCTTTCGACCAGCGAGCGGATCAGTTGCATGCCCTCATCGCTGCCCAGGATCTCCTCTGACATGCGCTCGGGGTGAGGCATCAGGCCGGCCACGTTGCCGGCCTCGTTGCACACGCCGGCGATGCCTCGCAGCGAGCCGTTTGGATTCGCCGGATCGTCGGGATCGAGCGCCGGACAGCCGTCCTCGCGGACGTATCGGAATAGGACCCGGCCACTCGCCTCGAGCCCGTCCAGCGTGGCCTCGTCGGCGTAGTAGCAGCCCTCGCCGTGGGCAATCGGAATGTGGATCGGCGCGCCGTTGGCCGCGCGAGTAAAGGGCGAGTCCAGCCGCTCCGGCTTGATGGCCACGATCTTCGAGGCGAATCTCAGGGACCTGTTTCGCAGTAGCGCTCCGGGAACCAGCCCGGACTCCGCGAGAACCTGAAACCCGTTGCAGATGCCCAGGACGAGCCCGCCGGCCGCTGCGAAATCCTTGACGCCCCGCATCACGGGCGAAAAGCGCGCGATCACGCCGGCCCGGATGTAGTCGCCGTAGGCGAACCCGCCCGGCAGGATCACCGCGGAAACGCCGGACAGGTCGGGCGACTCGTGCCACAGCGTGACCGGCTCGACGCCCGCGACCGCCAGCGCGTTGAGCGCGTCGATGTCCGAGTTCGAACCCGGGAAGGTGACGACTCCGATTCTCACAGCGACGGCGCCTTCGTGGATACGGCCGACGATGTGCCTTCCAAGAGCTCTATGGCGTAGGTCTCGATCAGCGGGTTGCTGAGCAACTCTCTGGCGAGGCCGTCAACGACGGCGCGTGCCCCGGCTTCTGAGCCGGCGGTGACTGTCAGTTCGGCGCGGCGCCCGACGCGAACCCCAGAGACGTTCGTGACATTGAGATGAGGCAGGCTCAGCTCGACGGCCCGGCCCTGCGGGTCGAGGATGCCGGGCTTCGGCAGAACGTTGACTGCGTACCGGAACTCGCTCATTGGGCGACCACGTCCTCCTTCAGGTAGCGTTCGAAGCTGGCCCCGGTGATTCGTTCGAACGCTTCCACGTACCGCTGGCGGGTCCCGGCCACGATTTCTGGCGGCAGGTCGGGCCCCGGATAGGTCTTGGCCCACAGCTGCGCTTCGAGCCAGTCGCGGACGGGTTGCTTGTCGAAGCTCGCCTGGGCGCGTCCCGGCTCATAGGCGGAGGCGTCCCACAAGCGGCTGGAGTCAGGCGTCATGACCTCGTCGATCAGGATCATTTCCCCGTTGTCGAGGGCAGTTCCCAACTCGAACTTCGTGTCGGCCAGCAGGATGCCAGCCTTCTCGGCGATCTCGGCGCCACAGCGATAGAGCGCCAGGGCCACGTCGCGCACCTGCTCGGCCAGCGGGCCGCCGACGAGTTCGACCATCGTATCGAAGCCGATGTTCTCGTCGTGGCCGACCTCGGCCTTGGTGGACGGTGTGAAGATCGGGCGGGGAAGACGATCGGACTCGCGCAATCCGTTGGGCAGTTTGATGCCGCAGATCGCGCCGGTCCGCTTGTAGTCCTTCCAGCCGGAGCCGGACACGTAGCCCCGCACGATCACCTCAACCGGCAGCACCCTGGCCCGGCGGCAGAGCATCATCCGGCCGCGCAACTCGCGGAGGCCGGCTCCGTCGGTGAAGCCCGCCGGCAGCTCGGCCGGATCGGTGCCCACCAAGTGGTTCGGGATGATGTCGTATGTTCTGTCGAACCAGAACCGCGAGAGACCTGTCAGGACGCGACCCTTGTCCGGGATCGGCGTGGGGAGAACCACATCGAACGCGGACAGGCGGTCGCTCGCAACCAGCAGCAGCCGCTCGCCGACGTCGTAGAGGTCGCGCACCTTGCCCGAGCGCACGAAACTGCCCGGAGCGTGGAGCGCAGGCACCATCGCTCGCGGATCTCCGGGGAGTGGCGCGTCTACTGTCCTCTCATCGGGCGACATCTCCGGCCTCCCTTCGAGTCGGGACGAGATTGTCGAGCCGGACCATGGCCGTGGCCACGTTCCTGAGGAAGTGGCTTTCGTCGAAGCAGGCGGCGAGGGCCTCGTCGGAGAGCCTCGCGGCCACATCGGGATCGGCGGCGAGCAGCTCGCGCAGCCCGCGACGCTCGTCGGCGGCCTTCATCGAGTTCCGCTGGACGACGGCGTAGGCCTCCTCGCGCGACATCCCCGCCTCCTCGACCAGCGCCATGAGTACGCGGCTGCTGCAGTGGAGACCAAGGCCGCGCTCGATGTTCTCGCGCATCCGCTCCGGACGGACGACGAGTCGCTCCACCAGGCCGCGTGTCTTGACCAGCATGTAGTCCAGCAGGATTGTGGCGTCGGGGAGCAGCACTCGCTCGGCCGACGAGTGGCTGATGTCGCGCTCGTGCCAGAGCGGTTGATTCTCCAGCGCCGCGGCGGCATAGCCGCGCAGCAGCCGGGCCAGGCCGGCGATGCGCTCGCAAAGGATGGGGTTGCGCTTGTGAGGCATCGCCGAACTGCCCTTCTGGCCGGCCCGGAACGGCTCCATCAGTTCGCCGATCTCGGTGTGCTGGAGATTGCGCACTTCCGTGGCGATGCGCTCCAGGCTGCCGCCCGTGACGGCGACTGCGGCGATGAGCGCCGCGTGCCGGTCGCGCTGCACGATCTGGGTGGAGATCGGGTCTCGATGCAGCCCCAGGTCGGCCAGAACCTCCTCTTCCAGATCGGGGTCGAGGTGGCTGTACGTGCCCACCGGACCGGAGATCTTGCCGGTCGCCGCGTCGTCGACAGCGGCGGCGAGGCGGGTCCGATCGCGGGCGATCTCAAAGGCCCAGCCGGCGATCTTGAGGCCCAGGGTCGTGGGCTCGGCGTGGACCGAGTGAGTGCGGCCCATCATCACCGTGTTCGCCTCGATCTTCGCCCGGGTCACCAGGGCCTCGATCAGGGCGTCGGCATCCTCGACCAGCCGCGCCCCGGCCGCCTGAAGCTGCAGCCCCAGAGCCGTGTCGACTACGTCGCTGCTCGTGAGTCCGAGATGGAGGTAGCGCCCCTCCTCACCCACCGTCTCGGCGACCTGGCTCACGAAGGCGATGACGTCGTGGTCGGTCGTCTTCTCGATCTCGGCGATGCGGTCGACGTCGACACTGGCGCGCGACTCGATCGCGTGGAGCGCCCCGGCCGGCACCATGCCTCGCGAAACCTCGGCCCGAGCCACGGCGATCTCGACCCGCAGCATCCCCTCGAAGTGGGCCCGATCGGTCCATATGGCGCCCATCTGCGGCAATGTGTATCGCGGGATCACGAGGGCCCACCCTTCATCCAGGCCTTCTCGGAGACGGGATCAGGTGACGTGGCCGCTCCACGCGCGGCCGCCGGTAGCCTGGCGGCGACGTCGCGGCGCCGCTGCATGCCCGGCCACGTGATGAGATCGGCGGCGCGCTCGGCGTTGGCCCGGGCGGCCGGGATCGTGGTCCCCAGCCCGACAACCGCCAGAACGCGGCCTCCGTTGGTCCGGAACTGGCCGTCGGCATCTCTGACCGTGCCGGCGTGGAACACAGCAGCGCCAGCCGCAGCCGCGTCGTCCAGACCCAAGATTACGTCCCCCTTGCGGGGCGCCGCCGGGTAGTCCGCCGCGGCAAGCACAACCGCCACCGCCGCGTCGCCGGTCGTCGGGAGCATCCGCCCGGTCAACCCCAGGGCCCCGGCCGCACTTGCCAGGTCGCCCTGAGCTGCACCGTACAGCAGCGGCCCGAGCGGTGCGGCGAGGCGCGGCAGGAGAGCCTGGACCTCGGGGTCCCCGAAGCGAGCGTTGCACTCGATAAGGACCGGACCTTCCGGCGTCAGCATCAAGCCCGCATAGAGCGCACCGCGGAAGGGAGCGCCCCGGCGAGCGAGCTCGGCCAGGATGGGCATGTGGATGACATCGACAAGCGTCGCGCACAGGCTCTCCGGCACGTCGGGCACCGGGCTGTAGGCGCCCATGCCACCGGTGTTCGGGCCCTTGTCGTCGTCCAGGAGCCGCTTGTGGTCGCGGGCCGGCGGCAGGGCCAGCGCACCGTGATCGTCGCAAAGGGCGATCAGGCTGGCTTCAGCGCCGCTCAGCCGCTCCTCGATCACCACCACCGGCTGCGCCAGCTGGCCCTCGGGCAGCGTCGCGAAGAGGACGCCGAGCGCCGCCCGGGCAGTGTCCAGGTCGTCGCAGACGGTCACGCCCTTGCCGGCCATCAGACCGTCCGCCTTGACGACGACGCCACGCGACCCGGGCGCCTCCGCGAGCTCCCTGGCGAAGTCGAGCGCCGGCTCCATTGCGGTGAAGTCGCGGCCGCGGGCCATCCGAACCCCGGCCGCCGCCGCCACGTCGCGGCAGAAGGCCTTGCTCCACTCAATGCGAGCTGCCGCACGGGTCGGCCCGAAGGTGGGCACGCCCGCGTCGAGCAACGCATCCACCACTCCCGCGGCGAGCGGCGCCTCCGGCCCAACCACGACCAGATCCACGTCCTCGCGCGTGGCGAGGTCCAATACCGCGGCCGGATCGAGAGCGGAGACGTTCGGGAAGCAGCGAACCTTTGGCTCGTCGGCGATGGCGTCGCTCCCCGGAGCCACGAGCACCGCCTCGACCGCGGCTTCGCGGCTCAGGCTCCATACAAGGGCATGCTCGCGGCCGCCGCCGCCAAGGACGAGCAGGCGGGCGGGGCCGCTCGGCCCGGCATTCACCCCCGACGACGCCTGCGGGCTCATCGGTCGGCCGCTGCCGCTGCCGGGGGAGCCGCCCGACTCGAGCCCGCCGGCACCGCAGCAGATAGCGGCTTCGGCCGCTGCGGGCGGGGCATACGCTCGATCGTCTGATGCCGCTCAGGGCCAACGGAGACGAAGCATATCGGGGCGCCGGACAGGCGCTCGACCGCATCGACATAACGCCTGGCGTTCTCGGGCAGATCGCCCATGGTTCGGCAGTCGTGGAGCGGCTCGGCCCAGCCGGGGAAACGCTCGTAGATCGGCTTCGCCCGCGCCAGGACGTCGGCGTCCGACGGCCACCAGTCGACCCGCGTCCCGTCGACCTCGTAGGCCATGCAGATCAGGACATCGTCGAGGCCGGAAAGGATGTCGATCTTGTTGAGCATGATCGAGGTGACGCTGTTGACCGCCACGGCATAGCGCAGCGGCACGGCGTCGAACCAGCCGACCCGGCGGCGTCGCCCGGTCGTGGTCCCGTACTCGCGGCCGCGGTCGATGATTCCCTCGCCGATGGCGTCGCCCAGCTCGGTCGGAAACGGTCCGGCTCCCACTCGCGTAGCGTAGGCCTTCATGACGCCCAGCACCTCGTCTACCTGGAGCGGCCCGATGCCGCCGCCGGTGCACGCCCCACCGGCGATGGGGTTGGACGAGGTCACGAACGGGTAGCTGCCGTGGTCGAGATCGAGCAGCGTGCCCTGCGCGCCTTCGAACAGGAGGTGCTCGCCGCGAGCGAGGCGCTCCTGCACCAGCTGTGTGGTGTCGGCAAGGTGGGGCTCCAAACGCCGGCCCCACTCAGTGGCCTGTGCGACCAGCTCGTCGAGGTCGAAACCGTCGACACGGTGCTGGCGCTGGAGGGTCGCATTCTTCTCGGGCAGGATCCGGGCCAGCTTGCCTCGCAGCGCCGGGCCGTCGAGCAGGTCTTCCATGCGGATGCCGATGCGCCAGGCTCGATCCGCGTAGGCCGGCCCGATGCCGCGCCTAGTGGTGCCGACGGCGGCAGCTGCCAATCGAGCCTCCATCGCGCCGTCCAGGGCGATGTGGTACGGCATGATGACGTGCGCGTGCTTGCTGACGCGAACGCGGGCCACCTCGATGCCGCGGCCGGCGAGCATGTCCAACTCTGAGATCAACGTAGCCGGGTTGACCACGACGCCGTTGCCGATGATCGGCGTGATGTGCGGGTAGAGGACGCCCGACGGGACCAGGTGGAGCTTGAAGACCTCGTCCCCGAGCATGATCGTGTGACCGGCGTTGTCGCCGCCCTGGTAGCGCACGACGGCCGTCACGTGCTCGGCCAGCGCGTCGGTAGTCTTGCCCTTGCCTTCGTCACCCCACTGCAGACCGACGATCACGGTGGCGGGCATCTGTTCCTCCCCCTGGTGCTCGCCCTGGCGGTCGCCATGCGCAGACCCCGTGAAACCAAAAGGCCCTCGGCTGTCCGGCCGGGGACCTGGGTAGACTGCCCCTCCGTCGGAGCCGCGGCTCCTGAGGGAGCGAAGGTGGTGGCTCGTCTCACGGGGCGAACAGCACGCCTTCCTGGGGCAACGTGGCCTCCTTGGCGATGTTGTCTCTGGAACCCGATGGCGCTCCGCCGTGGGCACTCGGCAGTATATCAGGCGCGAACGCCTCATCCCGACTCGACGGTGATTCGCCGCGGTGATTCGGCTTCAGAACGTCCGGTTCGGACCTAGTAACCGCCTTCGGGCGCGGATGGCGCCGCGGCCGCATTGCCCTCGATCACCGCTCGCACGGCTTCCGGACCGCGTACCCGCCACTCCGCCGCGATAGCTGCCGTTGCGGTCGCGCCCACCCGGCACGCGCCGGCGGCCAGCATTCCCAGCATTGCGTCGAGCGTGCGAACCCCACCGGCGGCTTTGACGCCCACGCCGTCGCCGACGACGCGCCGCATCAGGGCAATCTCGCCCGCCTCGGCGCCGCGCGGCGAGTAGCCGGTTCCGTTCTTCACGAACGAGGCCCGTGCCTCGAGGGCCACGCGGCAGCCGGCCTCGACCTGCTCCGGCGTGAGATAGGCGGTCTCGAGGATCACTTTCACGGGCGTCGGAGCCACGGCATAGACGAGACCGGCCAGCTCATCCCGAACGTAGCCCAGGTCGCCGCCGCGCAGCGCGCCGATGTTGATGACCACGTCGAGCTCGACGGCCCCTTGGTCGACAGCCACGAGCGCCTCGCGCTCCTTGATCTGTGAGACGTGGGCGCCATGAGGGAAGCCGATGACCGTGGTGGGGCCAACGTTCGACCGTCGCAGCCGGCCGACGACCAGCTGCAGGTCGGCAGGTCGGCAGCAAACCGTCGCCGTCTCCCATTCGAGCGCGACATCGCAGCCGGCCTCGACATCGGCGCGAGTCAGCTCCGGCTTCAACAACGAGTGGTCGATGATGCCCATGAGGGCCTTCTCGTCGAGGGTGGCCAGATCGACCGGCCCCCTGTTGGCGAGTCTCACCTTGATGGATTGCTTCACTGCTGACGCTCCTACGATCCCGACGCGACCACGGCCAGGGCGTGGCTGCCGCCGGCATCGATCGCTATTACCTTGGATAAGCCGGCAGGCACGGTCGCTTCACCTGACCCGTTCCCGCCCCAGGCAGCGACCGTTCCGTCGGCCTTGAGGGCCAGGCTGAAGTCGCCGCCTGCTGCGACCGCGACGGCCGTCAGGCCGGGCGGGATGGTCGTCTCGCCGTCTTGGTTGGTGCCCCAGCCCACGACCGATCCGTCGGACTTGATGACCAGGTTGTGGTAGTAGCCGGCGGAGATGCCCGCGACTCCACTGAGACCGGCCGGAACCTTAGCGACGCCCGTAGTCGCATCCGTCGGGTTCTTGTCGCCCCACGCGACCACCGTTCCGTCCTTGAGCAGGGCCAGGCTGTAGTCGTAGCCGGCCGAGACGTTGGCAACGTCCTTCAGGCCGGCGGGTACGTCGGTCTCACCGTTGGGGTCGCCGCCCCAGGCCACGACCGTTCCGTCGGACGTGAGGGCCAGCGAATGGACGCCCGCAGCCGATACCTCGACGACGTTCTTGAGACCGGAGGGAGGAGTCGCCTGGCCGTAGGTGTTGTCACCCCAGCCGACCACCGTGCCGTCCGACTTGAGGGCCAGAGAGAAAGTCCCGCCCGCTGCGATCTGAGTGACGTTCGTCGCGGCGGCGGGGATCTTCGTCTCGCCGACGTCGGCGTCGGTGGCGCCCCAGCCCACGACCGTCCCATCCGACTTGAGGGCCAGGCTGAACTCGTCGCCCGCGGCCACGGCCACGACGCCTGTCAGTCCCGCCGGAACGTCGGTCTGGCCGGCGCTGTCGTCACCCCAGGCAACCACGGTGCCGCTCTTGATTGGCGTCGGGGCTGGGGTTGCCGCGGCCGTCGGTGCCGCCGTCCCGGCAGGGGATGTCGTCCCCGCAGCGGACGCGGCCGGGAAGGTGCATGCGCAGGATGGGACGGCGGTCGCGCTCGACGCGGCTTGCGCGGAGACGCCCGGCGACAGGTTGGGAGCCGCCGGAGTCGGAGTGGCGCCCCCGCTGCTGCAGGCGGCCGATACCACGACCAGCGTGCCCGTCAACAGGAACCGACCGATCCGAGACACGGCTAGCCTCCTCGCAGCCATTCGACATCCTCCCGAGACGCGGGCCGGCGCACCCGTCGCCGGCGCCGGGGCCAGCATAGCGCTGTCTCCGCCGCCCGGCGCACGGGGTGTCAGACGGGAGCTCACCCCGACCCCTCGCGGCAGGAGCCGAGCGGCCTGGTGGGGCGCAGCCGCCCGCGCTGCGACCGTTCCAACTTCGGGCCGGATCACCTGGCTCTTCGAACTCGGACCGCCCACAGCGAACCCGCGAGCAGCGCGGCGCACCAGACGAGCAGCCACCAGTTTGGGAACATCGGGAACAGGACGACGGGCAAGGTGATCACGAGCACCGCGACATAGGCCACCCACGGTCCATATCTCCTCATCGACGGTCGCCTGATCGCTCGCCACAGAAAGGTCGACGATCCGCCTCGCACGAGATCCACCAGGGCCAGGAGCGCGCCCGAGGCTGCGGCCGCGGCGAAGAGCCAGAGTCCCCACGCCGCGGTCGGAGGCACGACCCACCCGGATTGGTCGCCGTACAGGACCTCCTGGAATTCCAGGATCGCGCCGTAGAACGCCGCAGCGAACGCAAACAGGATCGCGATCTTCGCGCCACGCGCCGGAAACGCCAGGCCGGCGGAGGTGACCACGACCGCAACCAGCGACGCGAACGGGATCAGCAGATCCTGCGTCAGCAGCGCCGCGGGCGAGTAGCCGCCCGCGTCGATCCAGGTTGAGTAGCCCGGGCCTGAGATCACGTACCAGGGCACGGACCAGTAGGACCAGATCAGAACCGCGGCAGTTCCAATCTCCAGGAGCGCCAGGACGCTGCGGTCACCCCGATCGACCGCCGGAACCGCCGTCGGGCTCTCGCTGGTCTGGCTCTCCATCCTCGACCCCCTCCCTCTGAGTAACAGGTCCGGCCGCGACTCGCCCGAGTCCCGACTTCCGAGCGTGTCGGGCTGGTACTGAGTATGCGCAATCACATAAGGGCCGGATGAGCCGCGGTTGATCGGCCATGGGTAGGGTTCGGGCACCCGCCGTCACAGAGAAGCGCCGTCATCGAGCGGCGCCGGAAGAGGAGAACCGGACCGTGAACAAGGTCCTACTGACCGGCCGCCTTACCCGCGATCCGGAGCTGCGATCCCTGGCCAGCGGATCGAGCGTCGCAACCTTCGCGGTGGCGACCAACGAGTTCCGCGGCAATGGCAAGGAGCGCGCCGAGTACCACAACGTCGTGGTCTGGGACCGCCTCGCGCAGGTCTGCGGCCAGTACCTCGGCAAGGGCCAGCAGGTCGCCATCGAAGGTCGACTTCAGACCCGCCAGTGGGACGACGATCGTGGAGCGCGCCACTGGAAGACAGAGGTCGTCGCCACCTCCGTCGAGATGCTGTCGGGCCGTCGCAAGCGCGACTACGAGGCCGAATCGCTGGCCGGGCAGGTCGCTGCGTCCGAGGAGGCCGCAGCAATCGCCACGGCGGAGTCTTCGGACTCCGGAGATCCCGGCGACGAGTTGCAGGAGACCGCGTCCGACGACGAGCAGGTGCTCGTCCTGGCCTGACTCCCAGACCCCCCGGGGCGCCGTGCATCACCCCCACGCGCGGCGCCCCGGCCACCTTGCGACGGCGCGCGATTGCCTGCTCCACGGCGGGCGCCACACCCCGCCTGGGCTGAACACTCTGCCGGTGGCATGCCATGAGCGCCTCGAGAGGAGCGCCCTAACTCCGGTCCAGCCCCCCCACGAATCGAGTCAGGACCCGCGCCAGCCGCGGCCCGGCCGACTCGGCCGCGGCGAGCACATCGGCGTGGCTGAGCGGTTCGCCAGAGATGCCCGCGGCCGGGTTCGTCACCAGAGAGACGCCGCAAACCCTCATCCCCGCCCACCCAGCCGCGACGGCCTCGAGAGCGGTCGACATGCCCACGGCGTCGGCACCGAGGCGGGCCAGCATTCGAACCTCGGCCGGAGTCTCGTAGCTCGGTCCCAGGAGGCACGCATACACGCCATCGGCGAGCGCCACTCCCTCGNNGGGCCGAGCTCGAGCTCGTTGGGTCCGACGAGCGGCGAGCGACCGGTCAGGTTGAGGTGGTCGGCGATGACCATCAGAGTGCCCGCGCCGAAGTTGGGATTGACCCCGCCGGCGGCATTCGTCAGACCGACGATCCGAGCCCCGAGCTTGCCCATGAGCAGCACCGGCTGCACGACGAAGCCGGCCGAGTGACCCTCATAGAGATGAAAGCGGCCCTGCTGCACGACAACCGGCACGCCGGAGAGGCGGCCGAACAGAAGCCGTCCGGCATGGCCGGGGGCCGTCGCCGCGGGCCACCCGGGCAGTTCGGCGAAGCGGACCGAGCACTCGATCTCGACGGCATCCGCGAGGCCTCCGAGCCCGGAGCCAAGGACCAGCCCGACGCGCGGCACCAGGTCCGTGCGGCGGCGGATCTCCGCCGCGATGGCGTCGAGTCTGGCCGGCTGATCGGCGGGCGGGATCTCGCGACCCAGGACGAAATCGAACGGCGATCCGCTCACAACCCGGCCTCGTGGAGATCGGCGACTCCGAAGGAGAGCGGCAGCAGTTCGCCCAGCGTTGTCGCCAGGACGACATCCGTGACGCTGGAGGTCATGAAGATCTCCAGATCGGGGCCGAACTCGGCTAGCAGCTGGCGGCAGATCCCGCACGGGCTCGACGGCTCTCGAGT
>PMNU01000123.1:13017-19685 GCA_003165675.1 Chloroflexota bacterium | reverse complement strand
CGCGACTGCCGTTTCCAGTAGTGATAGCTTCTGTTGCGACCACAGAGTAGCCGCCCGCGGAGGATAAGACGACCGATGGCAAGCAGCGGTCCCGAGCAGTCTCCGACCAACCCGGTCGGGCGTCGCGCCGACGCGCCGACCAACGAAGCTGGGGCGCAGTATCACCTGCATCTTTCGGCCGGGCAGATCCCACCGACGGTGTTGATGCCCGGCGACCCGGGCCGCGTCCAGAGAATGCTGGCGACGTGGGACGAGGGCGAGGAACTGGCCTTCCACCGCGAGTACCGCTCGGCTCGGGGCACCTACAAAGGTGTGCCGATCGGGGCAATATCGAGCGGGGTAGGCGCTCCCAGTCTGGAGATCGCCGCGCACGAGTTCGCCACTATCGGCGGCCGGACCATCCTGCGCGTCGGGACTTGCGGGGCACTGCGAGCCGAGATCGAGCCCGGCGACCTGATCGTGCCCGTCGCCGCGGTCCGGCGCGACGGCACGGCCGATCGCTATCTGCCGCTCGAACACCCGGCCTACGCCGATCCAGAAGTCCACATGGCCCTGATCGAGGCGTGCGAACGCCTGGGTTACCCCTACCACGTCGGCATCGTGTGCAGCGTCGGCTCGTTCTACGTCGGCCAGGAACGCCCTGTCACCGGCGGCTTCTGGCAGTCCGGCGTGGACGGTTTGATCGACGACCTCCGGGCTGCCGGCGTCGCGTGCCTGGAGATGGAGTGCTCCGCGCTGTTCGTCCTGGCGAGGCTCTTCGGCATGCGCAGTGGCGCGGTCCTCGGCGCCGTGGCCAACCGTGTTACGAACGCCTTCGGGGACAACGGCGCGGAAGAGCGGGCCATCCGCGCGGCGGACGAGGCCGTGGTCATCCTGGACGACTGGACCCGCCTCAAGACGGCCGCGGGCAAGACCAACTTCTACCCGTCGCTGCTCCACAAGGGCTGAGCCCGGTGAGCAACCGGAACATCAGCTCGGGCCCGAACATCAGCCCGGTCGGCTGAGCCCAGCTCGCTACGTAGCCGATTCGCGCTCGTATGGCTGGCCGTCCGCGGCCGGCGCGATGCTCCGCCCGATCAGGCCGGCCAGAATCACGATCGTGATGATGTAGGGCAGCGCCTCCCAGAACTCGCCCGGAACGTGCCCCATCAGCTGGCCCAGGTCCCCGGTCGGGGGCGAGATCTGCAGCGACGTGCTGAGAGCGGTGGCCGACGCAAAGAGCAGGGCCGCACCGAATGCTCCCAACGGCGTCCATCGGCCCACGATCATCGCCGCAAGGCCTATGAATCCACGTCCGGCGGTCATGTTGGCGTCGAACTTGTTGGTGTGCTCCATGGTCAGCCAGGCGCCGCCCAGCGCCGCGAGGGCACCGGAGAGGACGACGTTGCGATAGCGCAGTCGGATCACATCGATACCCACGGTCTCGGCCGCCCGCGGGTGCTCACCCGACGCCCGCGTCCGCAGGCCCCAGCGAGATCGGAACAGCATGATCTGCAGGATGATCACGATCACGATCGTGGTCAGGCCGATCGGGCCCTGGCTCAGCACGGCGTTGATCAGCCAGCCGACCAGCGGCAGGTCGGCTACGCCCTTCGGAACCTGGTACTCCGCGAATTGGCCGGCCCCGACGGGCGATTGGCTTGCGATCAGGCTGTAGACGTAGCCGGTGATCCCGGCGGCGCCGATGTTGATGATCGTGCCGCTGATGATCTGGTCGATTCGGAGAGAGATGGCCAGCCAGGCGTGCAGAAGCGACACGACCATGCCGGCCACGATCGCCGCCGCGAGGCCGATCATGAGGGGCAGAGTTACACCGAAGAACGGCAGGGGCGTGCCCTCGCCGAGGAGCCCGACGGCGGCCGCGCCGACGATCCAGCCGACGAACGCGGCCGTCAGCATGATCCCCTCAAGGCCGATGTTGACCACGCCCGACCGCTCGCACATCACGCCGCACAGGGCGGCCAGTGTGATCGGAACGGCGACGGCGACGGTGGTCTGGGACATGTAGCTCAGGTTCGCCAGGGTGTAGCCGAGCAACTGGAAGATGACACCCAGGATCGGCAGCGCGTCGAGGGCTTGCGGGATGCCGTTCATGCCACCCCCTCCGCCGCCTGGGGGGCATCGACTCCGGCCGACGATCTCGTTCCCGGGTTCGCCGCCCTTCGATCGAGCCAGCGTCTCAGGACGTTGATCACCAGGAAGACCAGGATGATGGCCTGAAGCGCGTCCACGAGCTCTGCGGGAACCCCGGCCTGGATCTGCATCGTCTGCGCGCCGGCCCGCATCGCCCCTAA
Source organism: Chloroflexota bacterium (assembly GCA_003165675.1). GTDB lineage: Bacteria > Chloroflexota > Limnocylindria > Limnocylindrales > CSP1-4 > Fen-1039. The sequence goes on along the minus strand of PMNU01000123.1, from coordinate 17,391 downwards.
GAGCAGGCCGGCGAACAGGACGCCCACCGGGTTCGACCGACCGAGCAGCGCCACGGTGATGGCGTCGAACCCGACCGTCGTGTCGTACCCGGGCTCCATCTGGTGGACCACACCCATGATCGTCGTCGCCCCCGCCAGGCCGCACATCAGACCGGCGATCGACATCGTCAGCACGATCAGGCGGTTCGTTTTCATCCCGCCGTACCGGGCCGCGTCCGGGTTGGCGCCGGCGGCTCGGATCTCGAACCCGAGTGTCGTCCGATAGAGCAGGAACCACAGGACCGGAACCGCCAGCAGAGCCAGCAGGATGCCGAGGTGGCCGTCGTGGCCGAATGGAATGATGATCGGCAGGGCCGCGTTCCGAGTCGTGACGTCGGCCGTGATCGGCTGATGTGCGTTTGGCAGGGCCAGCGGCCCGCTGATGGCCCAGTAGGTCACCGACACGAACACGTAGTTGAGCATGATCGTGGTCACAACCTCGTGGGCTCCGGACGTGGCCTTGAGGAAGCCCGGGATGAACCCGGCCGCCGCCCCGAACAGCGCCCCCGCCAGCAAAGCCAGCGGGATGACGATGTATGAGCTCTGGCTCGTGCCCACCGTCGTGGCCACGGTCATCGCCCCGACCGCGCCCATGAGGAACTGGCCCCGCCCGCCGATATTGAATAGCCCGGCCTTGAAGCCCAGCGCGACACCCAGGCCCGCCAGAATCAGAGGCGTGGCGTAGACGAGCGTGGAGGTGATGCCGTTGGGGGTGGCTACCCCCTGTACCAGGGCGCCGTACGCCGCAATCGGCAGGCCGACGTCGAGTGCCGAATGGCCCGGCACAAGACCGCTGAGGAGGGCTATCCCAATGGCTCCAACCAGAAGCGCCAGGAGGATCGCAACGAGCGGCTCGGCGATCGGCTGGGCCGCCGCCAGGGCGACGCGAACGATGGCACTCTGACCGCGCGCTTCAGGCAGATGACTCTTGTCGGCACCACTCACGCCCGGACCTCCTCCTGGGTCGTTGCCTGCTCGTGGCCGCCCGTCGCCATCAACAGGCCCACTTCGCTCTTGTCGGCGGTACGTCCGTCAAGCTCGGCCACGATTCGGCCGCGATACATGACCGCGATGCGGTCCGACATCTCCATGACCTCGTCCAGCTCCGCCGAGACCAGGAGCACGGCCGTGCCTGCGTCGCGCTTGGCGATGATCTGGCGGTGGATGAACTCGATGCTGCCGACATCCAGGCCGCGGGTCGGCTGGTCCAGGATAAGCAGCTTCAGCTCGCGGTCGAACTCCCGCGCGACAACGACCTTCTGCTGGTTACCGCCCGAAAGCGTCGAGCTGGAAGCCCGAGCGGAAGGAGTGCGGATGTCGAAGCGCTCGATCTGCACCGCGGCCGATTCGAGGATCGCCGAGTCGTTACGGATCAGGCCGTGCGCGAACGGCGGGCGGTAGTAGCTGGTCAGGATCAGGTTGTCGTATACGGGAAACGCCAGGATCAGACCGAAGCGCTGCCGGTCGCCCGGGACGTAGCCCACCCCGGCCTCGTTCATGCGGCGCGGCGAGAACCCCGTCACGTCCCGACCGGCCAGGGTCACTTTGCCGCCGGTCGAGCGCCGCAATCCGATCAGTGCCTGGACCAGTTCATCCTGCCCGTTGCCGGCCACTCCGGCCACGCCCAGAATCTCTCCGGCCCTGATTTCAAACGTGGCGCCGGGTACGACCTCGTGGTGGCGGTCGTCGGCGACGCGCAGCCCTTCTACGACCAGCACCGGACCGGCGACGTGGGACTCTCCCCGATCGACGGTCAACTCAACCTCGCGGCCGACCATCAACTCGGCGAGCTCCTCCTCCGTCGTCTCGCTCGGTCGCCGCTCCCCGATCACTCGACCGCGCCGGATGATCGTGATCCGGTCGGCCACCTCGAGGACCTCGTAGAGCTTGTGGCTGATGAAGACAATCGAACGCCCGTCGCCGGCCAGGCGCCTGAGCAGGCCGAAGATTTCCTCCGTTTCGTTGGGCGTAAGCACGGCCGTCGGCTCGTCCAGGACGAGGACCCGGGCGTCTCGATAGAGCGCCTTCAGGATCTCCACGCGCTGCTGTTGCCCGACCGACAGCGAGCCCACCTTCGCATCGGGATTCAGGTCGAAGCCGAAGCGCTCGGCCAGAGCGCCGATTCGCCGGCTCGCTTCATGCCGATCCACGAAGACGGCGTTCGACATCGTCTCGGCACCCAGGATCACGTTCTCGGCAACGCTCAAGACGGGCACGAGCATGAAGTGCTGGTGGACCATGCTGATGCCGCGGGCTATGGCGTCCGAGGGCCCGGCGATCTGAATCTGCTTGCCGTCCATCAGGATCGTCCCCTCGTCCGGTCTGGCCAGCCCGTAGAGGACGTTCATGAGGGTGGTCTTACCGGCGCCGTTCTCGCCCAGCAGAGCGTGGATCTCTCCCCGGCGCAGGTCGAGGTCTATGTGGTCGTTAGCCACCACCCCCGGGTATCGCTTGGTGATCCCCCGCATCTCGAGGGCAGGGGCTTCGCTGCGTGCGGCGTCCTCGGTCATGGCTTCCTCGATCGGCCTGAAGCCGGCCGGATGCAGAGAGCGGGCCGCGCCGTGGTGGCGCGACCCGCTCGACTGACTCGCGAACTCTACCGATTCTCGACTACTGGCCGGACCAGGTGCCGCAGGTGGCTGGGCACGTGGGCAGAGTGCCGGCCTTCATGGCCGCCACAGCGGCGTCCAGCTTGCCCTGGACGTCCGCGGGGATGGTGATGCCGGTGTTGTGGAACGGGGAATAGCCGATGCCGTCGTTGGCGGCGTTGAACTTCGAGACGCCACCCTTGGCGGTTCCGCCAGCGATAGCCGTGATCGTCGCCTGCACGGCGCTGGAGAGGTGCTTCTCGGCCGAGGTGACGATGCACTTGTCCGCGGTCGGGTAGGACTGGTACTCGTCGACGTCAACGCCGATGGCGTAGATGCCGGCGGTGCAGGCGGCGTCAAGCGCAGCGTTTCCGGTGCCGCCGGCGACCGGGAAGAGGACGTCAACGCCCTGCTGTGAGATGAACTGGGCACCGAAGGTCTGGCCCCACGTCGGGTCGCCGTACGCCTTGGTCAGGTCGCTGGTCGAGAACCACGCAGTCTTGACCTGGATGCTGGACTTGTACGACTGGGCACCCAGCTGGAAGCCCTGCATGTAGCGGACGACGGCCGGGTTGTTGTTGATTCCGCCGATCTGGCCGATCACGCCGGTCTTGCTGACCGCAGCGGCGACGATGCCGGCGAGGTAGCCCGCCTGGTCTTCCTCGAACTGGATCCCGATGAGCTGGGGCAGCAGCGTGGAGGCGTCACCCTTGCAGGCGAACGTGTCGTCCGGGGCGCCGGTCGCGTCTACGCACGGGGCCACGTCAACGGCGATGAACCAGATCTTGGGGTTGGCCTTAGCGGCCGCGATTGTGGCATCGCCGAGGTTGAAGCCGACCGTCACGATGATGTTGTACTGCTGGTCGACGAATCCCTGGATGTCCTTCGTGTAGTCCGAGGCGTCGGCCGGCACCACATAGTTGACGGTGGCGCCCAGGGCTGCACCAGCGGCCTTCGCGCCTTCATACGAATACTGGTTGAAGTTCTTGTCGGTGATCGTGCCGACGTCTGTGACCACGCCGATCTTGAGACTCGAGCCGCTCGGAGCGGCGGTGGCCCCCGAGCTCGAGCAAGCCGCCACCATGACGGCCATGGCCAGCAGCGAGAACGCGGTCCGGAGCTTTCCGCTCATATGGCTCTCCCTGTCATCACGCGGATCGAGGTCCTTGGGCGAACCTCTCTTATGCGGAGAGTATAGAACGCGTCGGCGCACCGGCCTTCCGGCCGCTCAGAGGACTCCGTGCCGCTCAGAAGGCCGCGGTCAGCCGAGCCGATATAGCTCGCGGCGGTCGAGACCGGTGGCTGCGGCGACCCGCCGCACGGCGTCGGAGCGCCGCTCTCCGCCCGCGACAAGGCGGGCGACCTCCGCCCGGCCATCGGCCATCGACGTCTCCTCCGTCCCTCCGACCTGCTTCGCCGCGGCGCCCCTGGCGGCCGCCTCGAGAACGATGACAAACTCGCCTCGCAAGGTGATCGCGCCGGCTGCCGCATTCGCCGCCAGCTCCGCCAGCGGCCCACGCACCACCTCCTCGTGAATCTTGGTCAACTCGCGGCAGATGGCAGCCCGCCGCTCCCCGCCGGCGGCGACCACGAGATCGGCGAGCGTCGCCGGAACGCGGGAAGGAGCCTCATAGAGCACGCACGCCCGCTCGTCGGCCGCGATCCGCGACAGACGGTCGCGCCGCTCCCTCCCGCCACGGGGCAGGAAGCCTTCGAAACTCCAGCGGGCGGCGGCCAGGCCGCTCGC
>PMNU01000123.1:2942-12969 GCA_003165675.1 Chloroflexota bacterium | reverse complement strand
AGGGAGGTCGCAATCTCGTAGCGGGCGAACAGGCGCTTCGTGTGCCGTGTGTCCTCGGCCGCGACCAGCGGGACGCTCTTGAGCACGTCGATCGCTCGGAAGGACACGTCGCCGAGATTGCCTATTGGTGTGGCCACGACGAACAGCCGGCCTCGTTCGCCACTGGCGGAGCCGCTGCCGGAGCCAGGGCGGCTCACGGCCGAGCCGATCCGGGCCGCCGTCGCGGATACAGGTAGTCCACGCCCGTCGTCCGCGGCCCCAGCTTCGCCACCGGCGGAACCTGGCGCTTGAACTCGGAGACTGCTACCAGCCGCTTCACGCGAGCGATCTCGGCCTCGGGAAAGCCCATCGCCAGCAGCTCCTCGTCGGTGCGTCGCTTGTCGATCATCCAGAAGAGGAGCCGGTCAAGTTCCGGGTACGAGAATCCGGCCTCGACCTCGTCCGTCTGACCGGGCCACAGGTCGGCCGAGGGCGCCTTGCGGATTATCTCCTCGGGCACTTCCATCGCGGCCGCCACCTGCCGGACCTGGCTCTTGTACAGGTCCCCGATGGGGTTGAACGCACAGGCCGAGTCGCCGAACAACGTCGAATAGCCGATCAGCGCCTCGGTCTTGTTTCCGGTGCCAACGACGAGCCCGCCCCAGGGAACCGAACGGTCGTAGAGGACACACATCCGCGTCCTGGCCATGAAGTTTCCGCGCCGCAGCGAGGCAGCCTCGTGCGCCTCAGCTCCCCCGGCACCTGCCTCGCCGTCGCGGCCGAAGTAGCCGTCGACGATCGGGCTGATGTCGACCAGATCGCCGGCACAGCCGAGCCGATCGATGACGAGTCGGGCATGATCGACCGACTCGGGCGAGGAAGTCCGATACGGCATGAGCACGCACAAGAGACTTTCCGGACCGACCGCCTCGGCCACCAGGAACGCGACCAGCGCCGAGTCGATGCCGCCCGATAAACCCAGCAGACCTCGACTGAAGCCGGCCTGACGAAGCTGGTTGCGGATGAACCCGACCATGACCCGGCGGGCGACGTCGGCGTCGATCGCAAGCTCGGGCGGCAGCTCGAAGAGCCGGCCCCTTCGGTCGCCGCCGTCGCCGAGCTCGGAAGCTGCCCCGGGTCCCATCAGGCCGTCTCGGGCCCGTCGGTAGCCGGGCCGGTCCCGGGCGGCCGCGCAGCCGGTCCGTCGGGGGCCTCGCTCGCCTGGTCGATCGCCATATCCGTCCGTTCGGCGAGGATTCGGCGAAGCTCGCGCAGGTGCAACTCCGGCCGTTCGTCTCGCAACAGCGGCAGGCCGATGCGTTCGCGCCGTACGTCGCCGAGCTCGATGTCCACGAAATACAGGCCCTCGTCGAAGAGCGGAGCCGTAAAGAGCGCCTCGCCGCTCGGGGCGATAACTTCGGAACCGCCCCAAAAGCTGATCGTCTCGTCGGTCCCGACGCGGTTGCAGAAGACCACGAAGCTGGTCGTGAGCTGGGCGTACGTACGCATCAGGGTCCGCCACGAGGCCGCCGTGCCCAACCCAACTTCGTGGACGGCGGCGAGGTCGCGACCCGGCGACGACGACACATTGACCAGCATCTGGGCGCCGTCGAGCGCCAGCGTCTCGGGCACCGCCAGATGCCAGAAATCCTCGCACACGGCGATGCCGAGCCTCACGCCCAGGCGTGACTCGACGGTTCGCAGCCGGTCGCCTGCGGCGAAGAACCGCCGTTCGTCGAAGAGCCCGTAGGTCGGCAGAAAGAGCTTGCGGTGGACGAACCTGACCGCGCCGTCCTCGAGAAGCGCGGCGCTGATGAAGAGCCGGTGGTCGGCCGCCTCCTCGACGAACGAGACAATCGCCGACATGTCGCCGGCATCTCGGGCCAGGCCCGCCAGCCTCGGATCGTCGGCAGGTATTGCCACCTCGGCGGCGAGATCCTGCAGCTGATAGCCCGTCAGGCCGAGTTCCGGGAACACGACGAGGTTGGCCCCTCCTATCCGAGCCGCGGCCAGCAACTCGCGGTGCCGCGCCAGGTTGTCGTCGAGCAGGCCGAGGCGTGGGGCCAGCTGGGCCAGGGCGATCCGGAGCGGCTTCATGTCGCTAGCCCCGGTCCGGCCGCCGCGACTCTGCCGGTTGGGGAATCGTCGGCGCGGCGCGACGAAGATCCGCCCATGCCTTCGCCCGTGACCTGAAGGACCTGCTCGGGCGAGCCGTCCACCTCCTCCGCGAAGTGGCAGGCCACGGCATGACCGCTAGCCAGTTCGCGCAGCGCGGGCGCCTCAACGACACACCGTTCAGGGTTGCCCAGCCGCGCTCGCAGCCAGCAGCGAGTGTGGAAGTGGCATCCAGGCGGCGGATCCGAGGGGCTGGGAACGTCGCCCGTCAGGATGATGCGACGGCGCTTCCTCTCGATCGCCGGGTCCGGAATCGGCACCGCCGAAAGCAGGGCCACCGTATAGGGATGGATCGGGCGGTCGTAGAGCTCGCGCGAGGTCGCCGTCTCGACCAGACGGCCCAGGTACATCACCGCGATCCGGTCGCTGATGTGGCGAACGACGGAGAGGTCGTGGGCGATGAACAGATAGGTCAGCCCGAACTCACCTTGGAGCCGCTCCATGAGGTTGATGATCTGGGCCTGGATCGACACGTCGAGGGCGCTGATCGGCTCGTCGGCGACGATGAGGTCCGGATGGAGGGCGAGTGCCCGAGCGACGCCGATGCGCTGGCGCTGACCGCCGCTGAACTCATGCGGGTATCGGTCGCCGTAGTCGGGATCGAGACCTACGGTAGCCAGCAGGTCGCGGACGCGCTCCCGGCGCTCTGATGAGCTGCCGACACCGTGGATTTCCAGCGGCTCGGACACGATTCCCGCCGCAGTCATGCGCGGGTTCAGACTGGCGTACGGATCCTGGAAGATCATCTGCATCCGCCGCCGCATGGCTCGTAGAGTCGAGCCCTCGGCCCAGGTGATGTCCTGGCCGTCTATGACGATCCGGCCGGACGTCGGGCGGTACAGGCGCAGGATCGTGCGGCCGACGGTGCTCTTGCCGCAGCCCGATTCCCCAACCAGGCCGACGGTCTCGCCCTTCTGGATCGCCAGCGTGACGCCGTCCACCGCGCGAACGTCGCCGACGTGGCGGCTGATGAGGATGCCGCTGCTGATGGGGAAGTACATCCGGAGGTCGGTGATCTCGAGGAGCGGCCTGCCCGGCTCGGTGCCGGTCGAGGCGACGCCGACGGCCGCCCCGGGCGCGGGCTGGCCGGTCACACCGCTCACGCCACTGCCTCTGCCGGAGCAGCAGCCGGCGTGAAGCCCTCGCGCAGAGGCCGGGCGGCGACCGCCTCATCGGGCGTGGCCGGATTCCAGCATGCGACCCGGTGCGTTACGTTCGGCCCGGTGGTGACGATCTGGGCGGTCTGATCGATCGGTTCGAGGGAAGGCATGCCGGTCCAGCAACTCTCCAGGCGCCAGGCGCAGCGCGGCGCGAATGGGCACCCGACGGGGGCGCGGCGCAGGTCGGGCGGAACGCCCTCGATCGGGATGAGCGGCTCGCCCGGCTGAGCATCCAATCGCGGCATCGAGTGCAGCAGGCCGACGGTGTAGGGGTGGCGCGGACGGGCGAAGAGATCGGGGGTCGAAGCGCTCTCGACCACGAAGCCGGCGTACATCACGTTGAGCCGGCTCGTCATGCCCGCCACGACTCCGAGATCGTGGGTGATGAGGATCACGGCAGTGCCGAGGTCCGCCGCCAGGCGCTGCAGCAGGTCCAGGACCTGGGCCTGGATCGTCACGTCGAGGGCGGTCGTCGGCTCGTCGGCGATCAGCAGCTTGGGCTCGAGCGCCAGAGCGATGGCGATCATGACGCGCTGCCGCATGCCGCCGCTGAACTGATGCGGGTAGTTGCGAAGCCGCGTCTCCGGCTTCGGGATGCCGACCATCGTCAACAGCTCGAGGCTGCGGGCCCTTGCCTGCGACTTGGAGACACGGCGATGGGCGCGGATCGTCTCGACCATCTGTTCCTCGATGGTGAGAACCGGATTCAGGCTCGTCATCGGGTCTTGGAAGATCATCGCGATCTCCTTACCCCGCAGGTCGCGCATCTCGGACTCATCGAGTCGAAGCAGATCCTGGCCCTGGAAGACGACCTCTCCGCCTTCGATATGCCCGGCGGGCTTGGGCAGGAGTCGCATGACCGCCAGGTTCGTGACCGACTTGCCGCAGCCCGACTCGCCCACCAGGCCGAGCGTCTCGCCTTCGTCCAGGTCGAACGAGACTCCGTTGACGGCGTGCACGGTCCCATCGTGGGTCCTGAACTTGACCACCAGATCGCGGATGGAGAGCAGATGCATGGCGGGTCCTAGCGCTTCAGCCGCGGGTCGAGCGCTTCGCGCAGCCCGTCGCCCAGCAGGTTGAAGCCGATGGCGCTGATCACGATCGCGGCGCCTGGGAAGAAGATCAGGTAAGGGGCGCTCTGCAGGAAGCGCGACGAGTCGGTCAGCATCTCGCCCCACTCGGCTATTCGGGGATCGCCCGGACCCAGGCCCAGGAAGCCGAGCCCGGCGACGTCGATGATGGCCGTCGCCGCGGCAAGCGTGGCCTGCACGATCAGCGGCGTCAGGGCGTTGGGCAGCATGTGCCGTACCAGTATCCGGACGGGCGAAGCCCCCATCGAACGCGCGGCTATGACGTAGTCGGACTCCCGCAGCGCGAGGAGGCTCCCCCTTAGCAGCCGGGCAAACATCGGCGAGTAGGAGATGCCCACCGCCAGCATGATCTGGATCTCGCCGTGGCCGAGCCAGGCCACGATCCCTATCGCGAGCAAGATGCCGGGGACCGCCAGCAGCACGTCGATGACCCGCATCAGGATGCCGTCGACGATGCCGCCCGCTCCACCGGCGATGGCGCCTACGGTGGTGCCGCCGATCAAACCGAAGAAGACGGCGACCACGCCGACGGTCAGGCTGATGCGGGCGCCGTAGAGGATCCGGCTGAACTCATCGTTTCCCTGGGTATCCGTACCCATGATGTGGATCAGGCTCGGACCGTGCATGGCGTTGCCCAGCTGCCCTGGCACGTTGGGCGGGTAGGGAGCGATGATCGGAGCCAGGATGGCGCCGAACACGAAGATCGCGATGAAGACCATGCCCACGATCGCCGGACCGTTGCGCATCAACCGCCGGAAGGCGTCGTGCCAAAGCCCACGACTGACCCTCGTGGTCACCGAGACGGTAACGGCCGTCGAGGTCGCCATGTCAGCCGTACCTGATGCGCGGGTTGAGGAAGGCATAGCCCATGTCCACGATCAGGTTCACCGTCAGGAAGATCGAGGCGAAGATCAGTATCAGCGACTGAACGACGATGTAGTCGTGGTTCTGGATGGAGCTGACGACCCAGGAGCCCACCCCGTTCCAGCTGAAGACGGTCTCGGTCAGCACGGCGCCAGCCAGAAGCGCTCCGGTTTCCAGGCCGATGACGGTGGTCACCGGCAGCCACGCGTTGCGCATGATGTGGCGGTCGTTGACGCGCCGGTCGGTGAGGCCCTTTGCCCGCGCGGTCCGGACGTAGTCCTCGTTGCTGACCTCGATGACGGAGGCGCGAGTGATCCTGGTGAAAACCGCCAGGGGAATGGTGCCCAGGGCGATCGACGGCAGGATCAGGTGCGCGAGGGCGTCGATGACATACCAGTGGCCGGCCAGGATGGCATCGATGATCGCGAAGTGGGTCACCGGATCGACGCCCAGGCGAGGATCGTTCTGGCCCAACGTGGGCAGCCAGTGGAGCTCCACACCGAAGATGAAGGCCAGGGTGTAGCCCAGGACGAAGACCGGGATGGAGATGCCGAAGAGCGAGATCGCGGTCACGACGCCGTCGATCCAGCCGTTGGGGTGGCGGGCGGCCAGCCTGCCCAGGGGGATCCCCAGGCCGACCGCGAAGATCAGGGCCCCAATCGTCAGCTCCACGGTGGCCGGGAAGCGTATCAAGAACGTGCCCGCGACCTCTCGGCCATCGATGAAGCTCGCGCCGAAGTCGCCATGCAGCAGGCGGCCGAGGTAGGCGACGTACTGAACGTAGAGGGGTTTGTCTAGACCTTCCGCGGCCGTGATCTGAGCGACCAACTGGGGCGTGGCGTGCTGCCCCAGGATGGCCTCCGCCGGTCCCCCGCCGGGCAGCAGGCGCAGGAACAGAAAGAGGATCACCGACAGGCCGAGGAGAACCGGGATCGCGACTAGCAGGCGCCGGACGATGAACCTTGCCACGCTGTCAGGTGATTCCTCCGCGGATAGCAGCCCCCCGGGGTCTAGGTCGACCCCGGGGGGCCCGTTTCACCGAATGTTAGCGCGCTGCCGGGCGGCGTCGCCGCGCGACAACGCGCGCTACTTGGACAGCCAGACAGTGTTCAGGTACTCGATCCCGTTGCTGGCACCGACGTAGCCGTGAACCTTGGCAGTGTATGCCCCAGGCGGCTGAGAGTTGACGATCGGAACGACCGGCAGGTCCTGGGCGAGGAGATCCTGGACCTGGCCCCAGTCGGCGTTGGCCGCGTCGGCGGTCGGCTCCTGCAGAGCCTTCAGCATCGCCGCGTTGGCGGCGTCGTTCTTCCAGCCGAACTGCGGGTTGGGCTGGCCGCCCTGGTAACCGAACCACGCGGTGTACAGGAAGTTGTCGGCGCCGGCCCAGTCGCAAGTCCAGCCGAAGAGGTAGAGCGGCAACTTGCCGGCCGTGGCATCGCTGACGTAGCCGCCGTGCCAGTCCTCGGTCTTGAGNNCTTCGGGTCGGGCATGTACGGCCGGACCACGTTGGAGGGATAGTACAGGTCGATGTTCAGGGCGGAGCCAGTCACGCCGGAGGCGGTGAGATCGGTCTTGGCCTGAGTGACGCTATACGCGGGCAAGGTCTCGGCCTTGAAGCCGATGGTGGCCGGCGGCATGAATCCCGTCGGCACGTTGCCCAGCCCGGAGTAGAAGGCCGTGACATAACTCTGCTTGTTCACGGCCTCGGAGATCGCCGTGCGGACGTTCTTGTTGGCGTAGATGGTCGCCGTGCCGCCCACGCTCTGGTTCATGTCCAGGTTCAGCTGGTTGCAGGAGGCTCCGCGGTCGATGATCGTCAGACCGGCGCCCTGGGCCGTCTTGACGTCGAGCGGCGAGAGCGAGAAGGCGGCGTCAACGGTGCCCGACTGCAGGTCCTGCAAAGTGGCGGTCTCGTCGCCGACCGGTTTGAAGGTGACCTGGTCGAGGAGCGCCGCGTTCGCGGCATCCCAGTAGTTCGGGTTCTTGACAAGGGTGATGTGGTCAGTCGGAACCCATTCCTTGAAGATGAACGGACCGGTGCCGACCATGTCCTGGCCCTGCGGAAGCTGGCCCTGGGCGTACTTGTTGGACGAGATCGGCGTCGTGTCGGCATTGCCAGCCTTGAGCGCCGTCGGGCTCTCGATGCCGAAAACGGCAAGGGTCGAGGCCAGCTCGAAGTTGGATTGAGGGGTCTTGAGGGTAATAACCGCGGTCTGCTCGTCCGGAGCCGTGACCGAGGCGACGTTGGAGGCCGTCCCGAAGCCGCCGAAGACCGCGCCGTAGTAGTAGGCGTCGTCCTGCAGATCGCCCTTGGGGAAAGCCTGCCAGCGGTTGTAGTTGTACACGACGGCGTCGGCGTTGAAGTCGGTGCCGTCATGGAACTTGATGCCGGTCCGGAGCTTGAACGTGTAGGTCAAGCCGTCCGAGCTGACCGTCGGCAGAGCCGAGGCCAGGACCGGGATGACCGTGCTGATCGTACCGGGCTGCAGCCCGAGCAGGCCCTGGACTACCTGGGCCTCGACGAACAGGGAGTTGCCGTCGCTGACGAGCGCCGGATCGGCCAGAACCATGTCGCCGTTGAGCGCGTAGACCATGCTGCCGCCTGCCGCTGCGGTGCCGCTGCTGCTGCTGCAGGCCGTGGCGACCAGAGCCGCCACTGCCAACAAGGAGGCTAAACGCTTCATCTCCACTCCCTTCCTGGTACTCGCCAAATCAGGAAACCTGAAGCAACCGCAAGGGGCGGCGCGATTGGTTCCTTCATCCTGGGCTGCGAGCGCGGCACTCTGGGCTCAGAGGGCCGTGACGCGTTGCCACCGTACAGCAGACCGGCCGCCCTTGCATAGGCCGTATGCGGCGCGATTACTCCGGCGCACCCGCGGTGTCGATGACCGATTGCGCCGCAGCCGACTCCTGGGCCGCTTGCGCCGTCGCCTGCTCCGCGAAGTGGCAGGCCACCTGATGGCCGTCGCCCATGGTCCGGAGGAGCGGCTCGGTCGCTGAGCATTCGGCCGGATTTCCCAACCGTTCGCGCAGCCAGCAGCGGGTATGGAAGTGGCAGCCCGACGGCGGATTCGCCGGCGATGGTACGTCGCCCTTGAGAACGAGCCTCCGCATATGCACCCGGGGATCCGGCACAGGGATGGCCGAGAGCAGGGCGACCGAGTATGGGTGCAGAGGGCTGTCGTACAGGACGCTCGTGGATGACACCTCGACGAGCTTGCCCAGGTACATGACCCCGATTCGATCGCAGAAGTACTCCACGACGGACAGGTTGTGGGCGATGAAGAGATAGGTCAGGTTGAACTCCGCTCGCAGGTCCGAGAGCAGGTTCAGGATCTGGGATTGGATGGAGACGTCCAGTGCCGAGACAGGCTCGTCGCAGACCACGAACTCCGGGTCCAGGGCGAGAGCTCGGGCGATGCCGATGCGCTGCCGCTGGCCGCCCGAGAATTCGTGCGGGTAGCGCCGCGAATAGTCGCGTCGCAGACCGACCGCTTCCAGGTAGTCGCCGACGCGCTGGTCGCGGATCGACCGCGTACCCCAACCGTTGGCTTTGTCGGCCTGGGCCAGGAGGCCCTCGCCGATGATGTCGCTCACCGGCATACGGGGGTTCAGCGACCCGTACGGATCCTGGAAGATGATCTGCATGCGGCGCCGCATCTTCTTGAGAGCGTCGCCGCGCAGGGCCAGGACGTCCTGACCGGCCATTGAGACGGAGCCGCCGGTGGCCGCCTCCAACCGCAGGATCGTCCGACCGAAGGTCGTCTTGCCGCAGCCCGACTCCCCCACCAGGCCGAACTTCTCGCCTCGGTAGATCTGCAGACTGACGTCGTCGACGGCGTAGACGCTGCCGATCTGGTGGCGGAGCACGCCGCCCATGATCGGGAAGTACTTTTTCACGTTCCTCGCATCGACGAGAACCTCGGCCCCCGTCGGTGGAGCAGCGCCGGCCGGCCCGGCGGGAGCCGTCTGGGCGGCTGGCTCGGTGGTTGAGTTCAACACATCGCTCACTTCAGCCAACCATGCTTTCGACTGTGGCCGACACGGCCTTCTCGAAGACCGTCCGCCGGCCAGCGGCCTCTGGGGTGTGCAGGAAGCAGCGCGACGTTGCACCGCTTGTCGTCGCCAGCAGCGGCGGCTCCTCCTGGCCGCAGCGATCCCACGCAAAGGGACAGCGCGGTTGGAACTTGCATCCGGGCGGCATCCTGAACGGGTTGGGAACAACGCCCTTGATGACGGACAGTGCCTCGCCGCGCTTCTTGACGCCGGGGATGGAGCTGATCAGCCCCTGCGTGTAGGGGTGCTGTGGGCTCAGCAGGACCTGCTCCACCGTGCCCGTCTCGACGATCCGACCGGCGTACATCACCGCGATCGTCTCCACGGTCTCGGCTACGACCGCCAGGTCGTGGGTGATCAGAAGCAGGGCCGTGCCTGTACGAGCCTGGAGCTCCTGGATGAGCCCGAGGATCTGAGCCTGAATGGTGACGTCGAGGGCTGTGGTCGGCTCGTCTGCGATGAGCAGCTTGGGGTTGCAGGACAGCGCCATGGCGATCATGGCTCGCTGCCGCATGCCTCCGGACAGCTCGTGCGGGTACTGCTTGACGCGCCGCTCCGGGGCCGACACACCGACCAGACGGAGGGAGTCGATCGCTCGGTCCCAGGCCTCTTTCTTGTTGACCTTGTTGTGAAGGAGAATCGCCTCGGAGATCTGGTCTCCGATCGTGAAGACCGGGTTGAGGCTCGTCATCGGCTCCT
>PMNU01000123.1:0-2922 GCA_003165675.1 Chloroflexota bacterium | reverse complement strand
CGCTCTTGCCGCAGCCGGACTCACCGACCAGGCCCACCGTGCCGCCGCGGGGAATGGCGAAGTCGACGCCGTCGACGGCCTTGACCGTCCCGTCCATGACGTGAAAGTAGGTGCGCAGGCCGCGCACATCCAGGAGCGGACCGCCCTGAGTGGCTACTGCCGGATTGGTTGCGCCGGGCTGGATGCTCACTCGCGGCTCCTCGGATCGAGGGCGTCCCGGAGACCGTCGCCCATGAAGTTGATTCCCAGAACGGTGATCACGATCGCCAGGCCGGGGAACAGGGTCCACCACCAGTTGCCCTGCCCGACGAAGTCGAGGCCGCCGGTGAGGATATTGCCCCAGGTGGGGACCTGAGCCGGGTCGACGCCGTAGCCCAGGAAGCTGACGAACGCTTCGCCGATGATCACGCCCGCCACGGAGAGCGTCGTCGAGACGATGATCGGGCTGACGGCGTTGGGCAGGATATGCCGGAAGATGATCCGCATGTCGCTGACCCCGACCGCCCGAGCGGCATCCACGAAGACCTCGGTCCGGAGGCTCAGGAACAGGCTTCGCACCAGCCGGGCAATGCCGGGCCAGCCGAGCACCGCAAAGACGATGAGGATGACCCTCCAGTCGCCATTACCGATGACCTTGGCGCACCAGATGATCACGAACAGGATCGGCACGCTGAGCATGATGTCGACGATGCGCATCAGCACGTTGTCGATCACGCCGCCGAAGTACCCGGCGATGCCGCCGACGATCGTGCCGATGACCGCCGAGAAGACCGACGCGCCGATGCCGATGATGAGCGAGATCCGGGCGCCGTTGACGACCAGCGTCAGCAGGTCCAGCCTGAGGCTGCCCGTCGTTCCGAGGATGTGACCCGGCGTTAGCGGCGGGCAGCCGCTGTAGGCGATCAGGGTGGTGCTGCCCTCGCAGAACTTCGATGCAAACGACGGCACGTACTGCGGGTCGTAGGGCATGATCAGCGGGCCGAAGATGGCGATCGCGACCATGCCCAGGAACAGGCAGGCCCCGAAGAATCCCAGCTTGTGCTTCTTGAAGCGGCGCCACGCGAGCTGCCACTGGTTCAGCGAAACCAGGGCAACCTCGTAGTCCGCGGTCGGCCCGCCGCTGGGCGGCAGCTCGACATCCTCGATGCGGGGGTCCACGCGCAATTCCTCAGTCGTACTTCACGCGGGGATCGACCACCGCGTACATGACGTCAGCCAGAAGGTTCGCGAAGACGACGAACACCGATGAGATGAGAAGGATCCCCATCAGAACCGGGTAGTCGGTGTGTCCCACGGACTCAACGAACTGACGGCCCATACCAGGCCACGAGAATATCGTCTCCGTAGCCACCGCTCCACCGAATATGAACGGGATCTCGAGGCCGACGTTGGTGACCACGGGCAGCAGTGCGTTTCGCAGGGCGTGCCGGAAGACGACCGTCCTCTCAGGGACACCCTTGGCTCGAGCCGTCTTTACATAATCCTGGTTGAGGGAATCGAGCATGCTCGAGCGAATAAAGCGAGAGTCTCCTGCAATGCTGACCAGAACAAGCGTCAGGACCGGCAAAGCCAGATGCCTGGCAAGGTCCTGGAGCGCATTCAACGGTTGCGCACCGACAAAGGCCCAGTAGTCGCTGGTGCCGAAGACGGGCACGGTGCGAGCGTCCCACATGCCGCTCGCAGGGAACCATTTGAATGGATCGCCCTCCGCTAACAACGTGATCAGAATCAGACCTAACCAGAACGTCGGCAGCGAGTATCCGATGTAGTTGAAGATCGTCAGGGCAGAGTCGAAGAGCCCGTAGCGCCGGACCGCGGCATACACGCCCATGACGAGGGCCAGCGTGATCCAGATCAGGTAGGCAGTGCCGGTGAGGATGATCGTCGGAAGAAGGCGATCGCCGATCACGGCGACAACCGTCCGGCCGTCGTCGATCGAGTAGCCGAGATCGCCGTGCAGGATGCCGTTGTCGCCGCCTGGCAGGCTGATCGACAGACCGGCGACGTTGAGAGTGCCTCCGGGCAGTGCGTTGAGCACGCCCTTGTCGCCGCACACGCCCAGCCACTTGCAGTACTGCTCCGGCAGCGGATCGGACAGGCCCCAGCGATGCTCGAAGGCGGCTATCTGAGCCTGGGTGATCTTGGGGTTCTGGGCGAAGCGGTCGGCAGGGTTACCCGGCTGCAGATGCATCAACACGAAGCACACGACCGTGATGCCGATCAGGACGGGTATGGCCTGCAGGCTGCGTCTGACTATGTACTTGATCATGGATCTCGCTCGTATGTGAGAGAGGGCGGCGGACCTTATGGGCCCGTCGCCCTCTCTTGACGACTAGCTACGGCGACAGATCTCTTGATCAGTCGACGGAGTTGGGATCAGCCGACCCACCAGTCGCCGATGTTCCACTCGGCGGCGCTGGTTGTCGGGTTGCCCGTGAAGTTATGGAGCTTGGGGTTCACGAGCCAGACGTCCTTGCGGTAGTAGAGCGGGAGCTCGTACGTGTTCTGGTCGGAACCATAGATGTCCTGAACCGTGAACATCGCATCACGAACCTTCGAGAAGTCGACGTTCGTGAGGACTGAGAGATACGCGCTGTCGAGAACCGGCAGGCTGATGCGAGTCACGTTCTGGCCGTCGTGAGGTGGATTGTCGGGGATGCCGACGGTGGTGTAGACCAGGTAGCCGCCCAGCGGATCGAGCGGCGAGACGTACGCGAACTCGGCCACGTCGAAGGTGCCATGCTGCAGATTGCATGCGGTGCTGGCCGAGGTGTCGTTCCATCCACCGAAGACGTCGGAGGAAGGCTTGGCGTTGACGTCAGCCTTGATGCCAATCGCCTTCAGCTGAGCGGCGATGAGCTTGAGCGTGTCCTGGCGGACCTGGCGGGTCGTGGTGCAGTACATCAACTCGAGCGTCTTGCC
>PMNU01000007.1 GCA_003165675.1 Chloroflexota bacterium | reverse complement strand
GGCGGATCTGCTCGCCGAGGTAGTGGACGCCCTTGCCCTTGTACGGCTCAGGCTTGCGAGTAGCTCTGACCTGCGCCGCGACCTGCCCCACCAGCTCCTTGTCGATCCCTACGACCGCCAACTTGACGGGCGTCTCGAGTTCAAAGCTGATGCCGGCCGGCGGAACGATCTCAATCGGGTGGCTGTAGCCGAGGTTCAGCTGCAGCTTGTCTCCGACCTTGGCGGCTCGGTACCCGACGCCGGTGATCTCCAGCGCCTTGCGGTAGCCGTCCGTCACACCGATCACCATGTTGTTGACGAGCGTTCGGGTCAGGCCGTGGAGCTGTTTGTGGTGCTTGGCCTCGCTCGGCCGCTCCACGATGAGGGTCGAGCCCTCCATCGAGACGCGCATGTCCGGATGGAGCGCGCGCTCAAGCGTGCCCTTGGGGCCCTTGACGGTGATGTCCCGGCCGACTATCGAAACGTCGACGCTCGGCGGGACCTGGATCGGCAGGCGACCAATTCGCGACATCTTCCGCCTACCAGACGTAGGCCAGGACTTCACCACCGAGCTGGGCCTTGTGGGCCTGCGCGCCGGTCATGATGCCCTGGCTGGTGCTGACGATTACGAGGCCGAGTCCCCCGAGCACCCTGGGGATCTCGGTCTTGCGCGCATACACGCGCAAACCCGGCTTGCTGATTCGCTTCAGCCCCGAGACGACCGGGGCCTTGCCATCGACGTACTTGAGCGTGACGCGCAGCACCTGGCGGGCGCCCTCGTGCTCCTCGCGAACGTCGGCTATGAAGCCCTCCTCCAGAAGGATTCGGGCGATCTGCCGCTTGGTCCGCGAGGCCGGGACGACCACGTCCGCGTGCCGCGCCCGCGACGCGTTGCGGATGCGAGTCAGCATGTCCGCAATCGGATCGGAGACGTTCATCGGTTACCTACCAGCTCGACTTTGTGACGCCGGGCAGCTCGCCGAGCAGCGCCCGCTCGCGGAAGCAGATGCGGCACAACCCAAAGCGCCGCATNNGCCATTGCTTCTCCTCCCCGCGCCTAGACGGCGAAGGGCATGCCGAGGAGTTCGAGCAAACGCTTCGATTCCTCGTCGGTCTTCGCCGTCGTCACGATGCTGATCTCCAGCCCGCGGAGACGGTCCACCTTGTCGTAGTCGATCTCCGGAAACGCGAGTTGCTCCCGGAGCCCCAGTGAGTAGTTTCCGCGTCCGTCGAACGACTTCGACGGGACGCCGTGGAAGTCGCGGATGCGGGGCAGGGCGAGCCGCGTGAGCCGCTCGAGGAAGTCCCACATCCGATCGCCACGGAGAGTCACCCGCGCGCCGATCGTGTTGCCGGTTCGCAGTCGGAACTGGGCGATCGACCGCTTCGCCTTGGTGGTCACCGGCTTCTGACCGGTGATCGCCGCGAGGTCGGCGACGGCGGCGTCCACGGCCTTCGGGTTGGTAAGCGCCTCGCCCAGGCCGATATTGACCACGATCTTCGAGAGCCGCGGAACTTCCATTGGGTTGCCGTAGCCGAACTGCTTTTGAAGCGCCGGAACGGCCTCGTCTTTGTAGCGCTGATGGAGGCTGCCGCTCATGCCCCTGGCTCCAGTTGCTCGCGGCAGTGGCCGCACACGCGAACGCTCTGGCCGCTGCCGAGGCGCTCGTGCTTGACTCTGGTCACACGGTCGCAGCGCGGGCAGACGATCATCACGTTGCTGACGTCGATTGGCATCGGCTTGTCGACGATGCCGCCCTGCTGCATCTGCGTCTGCGACGTCTGGCTCATCTTCTGGCGAGGCTTCGTGTGGCGCTTGGCGATGTTCACGCCCGAGATGACCACCGACAGTGGCCGGCTGGACGTGGTACGCCAGATGCCGGCTCTCTTCTCTTCGCCCACCGGATTGCGCAGAACTCGCTCCACCTTGCCGCGCTTGCCGGCGTCCTTGCCGTGAAGCACGACTACGGTGTCGCCGCTCCGGATCTCGGGGACATGGTTGGACTGCGTTCCCTTTTGCTGCGCCATCAGAGCACCTCCGGCGCTAGCGAGACGATCTTCATGTAGTTCCGATCCCGCAGTTCGCGGGCGACGGGGCCAAAGATGCGCGTACCCCGAGGGTTGCCCTGGTTGTTGATGAGGACGGCTGCGTTCTCATCGAAGCGGATGTAGCTGCCGTCCGGCCGGCCGTATTCCTTCGCCGTTCGAACGACCACCGCCCGAACCACATCGCCCTTCTTGACTGGCGCGTTTGGAATCGCCTGCTTGACGCTGGCGATGATCACGTCACCGACACCGGCGGTGGTCTTCCGCGAGCGGCCCATGATCCGAATGCACTGGATCGTCCGGGCGCCGGTGTTGTCGGCAACCCGAAGTCGCGTGTACTGCTGGATCATTCGGGGGCCTCGGCGTCGGCCGCGTGCCTGCCTGGATGGGCTGCGCCGTGAATGGCCTCGTCGGTCGCCTCGTCCTCGACAGCCGCAAGGGGCACGGCCCCCTCGCCGGCGCGAGCGACGATGCTCACGAGCCGCCATCGCTTGGTGGCCGACAGCGGCCGCGATTCCTCGATCAGGACGGTGTCGCCTACGCGAGCCTCATTGTCCTCGTCGTGAGCCTTGAACTTGCTGGTCAAGCGGATGACCCGCTTGTACAGCGGATGCCGCGTCAACCGCTCGACGGACACGACGATCGNNTGCCGCGTCATGCGCTCGACGGACACGACGATCGTCTTGTCCATCTTGTCGCTGACGACGCGGCCGACCTTGGTCTTCCGCTTGCCCTGCACTGCTGCTCCTGCCATCGCGTGATCTCCTATGCCGTCCGGGAGCGCACATCGCGGCGCTCGCGCTGCACGGTGAGGATCCGCGCGATCGTTCGTCTGGTTTGAGGAATCGAGCTGTAGTCCTTGAGCTGTCGGGTATTGAGCTGGAAGCGGGCCTGCCAGAGATCCTGCTTGGCCTCCTTCAGCTGCTCCTCGAGCTCGCCGTCGGACAGGGCTCGAACCTTATCGATGTCCATCTGCCAGGCCTTCCTTCACGATGACCCTGGTAGCGACCGGGAGCTTGTGGCTGGCGAGACGCATCGCCTCTACAGCCTCGACCTGGTCTACGCCGGCCATCTCGAAGAGGATTCGGCCGGGCTTGACCACGGCGACCCAGTGGTCGGGCGCCCCCTTTCCGGAGCCCATTCGGGTCTCGGCCGGCTTCTTGGTTGCCGGCTTGTCTGGGAAGATCCGGATCCAGATCTTGCCGCCGCGCTTGACCGAGCGGGTCATGGCGCGTCGGGCCGCCTCGATCTGGCGGCTTGTGATCCAGGCCGGCTCGAGCGTGACCAGGCCGAATTCGCCAAAAGCCACGGTAGTTCCGCCCTTAGCGATGCCGGACATCCGGCCTCGCTGGACCTTGCGGTGCTTGACGCGTCGGGGCATCAGCATGGCTATACCCCCCCGCCGATGACGGCCGTGGCGGCGACCGGCTCGCGACGAGGCTTCTCAGCCGCGATCTCGCCGCGGTAGATCCAGACCTTCACTCCGATGCGACCGTATGTCGTAAGCGCGTGGACCTGCGCGTAGCTGATATCGGCTCGGAGCGTGCCGAGTGGGATTCGGCCTTCCTTGTCCCACTCTCGACGGGCCATCTCCGACCCACCCAGGCGTCCGGCAACGGCGATCTTGACGCCCTTGGCGCCCGCCTTCATCGTCCTCTGAATGGCCTGCTTCATCGCCTTCTTAAAGGCGATGCGGCGAGACAGCTGCTGACTGATGTTGGCGGCCACGAGATAGGCGTCCAGCTCTGGCTGGCGGATCTCCTTGACCTCGAGCTTGACCTTACGCTGGGTCAGCGCACCGACCTGCTGACGAAGCAACTCCACGTTGGCGCCGCCCTT
>PMNU01000050.1:13475-14244 GCA_003165675.1 Chloroflexota bacterium | reverse complement strand
GCGGCCCTGGCCTGCCACGACAGCCAGATGCGCGGTCGTCGCTGGGACGATCCCGAGCAGCGGGCGCAACTGGAGCAGATGTTCGGGCGCGAGACGTTCGTTCGTGTCGACCCTGCCCCGACCCCGGGCGAGATGGAGGACCGGTTCGTCGCCCTCACGTGGGGCGATTAGTGGTTCCCGGGCGGGCGGTCGCCGACCCGGCGCGTGGGGCTGCCGAGAACGGTCGGGTTCGCCGGATCTCTCGCGACGGCCTGACCGTCGAGCAGGCGGCGGCCATCGAATCGCCGCGGGAGTTCCGTCTCTCGCCCGACGGTCGTCGCCTGGCTTTCTCGGCGGAAGCCGCGGGCGCCCGCCAGATCTTCCTGATGCCCGTCCGCGGCGGCTACCCGGAGCAGCTGACCGCCACGGAAGTATCCGCCTCGGATCCACAGTGGTCGCCGGACGGCCGTCGCATCGCCTTCGTCCGCGATGAGGCGATCTGGATGCTCGATGTCGAGGGCGCCCATCAAGCCCTTGTCACGCAGCATCCGGCCGGCAACCGCTGCCCGCGGTGGTGCCCGGATGGCCATCAGATCGGCTTCCTCTCGCGCCGCCGCGGGTGGGATCAGTTGTGGATCGTGGACGCGCCCGTGCCGCGCCGCGGCCGTCCGGCGACCCGACCCCGCTCGGCCGAACCCACGCCGCTCACCGCGACGGGCGTCGACATCGACGACCTCGTCTGGTCGCCGGACGGCCGCCACATCGCCGTCACCTCGCAGCGGCTGCCGGA
>PMNU01000050.1:0-13450 GCA_003165675.1 Chloroflexota bacterium | reverse complement strand
CTCACGACCGGCGGCCGCGAACATGGCGAGCCGGGCGGCGGCTGGGGCTATATGCCGCTGGCCTCGCCGGACGGCCAGCGCTTCGTGTTTGTCGAGATCCGGGACGGGCTGGTCGATCTGCTGGTCGGCGCACTGCCGGAGGGAACCGGCGCCGACGCACTCCCGGCAGAGTCAGGGCACTCTGATGCGATCAACCCGTACGAAGGCGTCTGGCTGGCGGCCGGCTGGCTGCCGGACTCGTCCGCGATTCTGGCCGTCGGCTCGGGCGACCGGATGCCGGAAGACCTGTGGCTGCTGCCGACGCCGGAGGCCGCGGCGGAGGGGGCCAGGCCGCGACAGCTGACCCATTCTCTTCCGACCGCGGTCGACGCCACTCGCTTTGCCTCCGGCACGCGCATCGCCTTCGAAGCTCGGGACGGGCTGGTCATCGAAGGGACGCTTTACCTTCCCGCGAGCGCCGTTGGGGAGGAGGCGACGCGCGTCCCCTGCGTCATCCACTCGCATGGCGGGCCCACGCATCAGGCTTTTCGCGACTGGTGGCCGTTCCGCCAGCTGGTGGCGGAGGCCGGCATGGCCTTCCTGTCGGTCGATTTCCGCGGTTCCACTGGCTACGGCCGGCAGTTCCGCTGGGCAAATCTCGGCGAGTGGGGCCACGCCGACGCGCTCGACTTGATCGATGCCGCTCACTGGGCCTCCGGCCAGCCGTGGTGCGATGGCCGACTGGCNNCGGCACGGCGACCGTCCGGGTCGGATAGACCTCGAGCGAATGATGGGCAAGCCGGACGACCCGGAGGCCGCACCCGCCTACCGGCGCGGCTCGCCGCTGTATCGGGCAGAGCGGATCGAAGCGCCGCTGCTCATCCTCCACGGCCGCAAGGACAAGCGCGTATCGCCGCTGATGACGGAGAAGATCGTCGAGGCCCTGGAGATCGAGAACAAGCACTACCAGGTCCACTGGTACGACGAGGAACCTCACGGCTGGAAGAAGCGCGAGAACCGTCGCGACGCCTGGAAGCGCTGCATCGACTTCCTGCGGCGCTATCTCCTGGAGCAGGTGGACGAGGACTAGAAGGGGAGGATCGGCCGATGTGGGGACGCCGCCGGGGCGTGAATCTGGTCGACACGCCGGAGATGGCGCTCTTCTTCGAGCGGCTCGATCGGATGAACAAGGTCCAGCTCCTGGCGATGCGGGCGGCCTGGCAATCGACGAGCCACCAGGATCACGAGGATGCCTGGACGGCGGTCCGAGGGGTGGGCGCCCGCGAGAGCCTGGCGAAGGAGATCGACCGGGTGCGCGACAAGGCCATGGCCTGGGTTCTGCGCGGCACGAACTCTCTCCCGTATTGGGGCGACAACGACAACCAGCAGTTCGTAAAGGGCGAGGCCAGGGAGGCGGTCGTCGACGCCGCGCTCGCGGTGGCGCTCGGGAGCCGCCTGGACGCGCGCACGCACGACGTTCTCATCGAGCCGTGGCTGCGAGCCACGCAGGACCAGGGGTAGGCCTCCAACCGGCGACTCGCCGCCACACGGATCAGTCGCACTGGACCGCAGCCGCCCGGGTGCGGGTGGCCGTGACGGCGCGCGATAGTATGGCCGGGTAGGGCCGCCAGGCCCTGGAGGTCGCGAATCATGGCCGTCGAACTTGGACGATCCCAGTCGATCGCGCCCCACCCGGGCGTCTCGGTCCGGAGCCGCATCTACGGCCTGGGCGGCGTCTATGCCAAGACGCTGCGCGACTCGCGCCGGGCTTTCCTCATCGCGGCCGGGCTCCTGGGCGGGATCATGCTGGCGGTCGGCGCGGCCATTCCTCTGGACTACCCGACCCAGGCTGCTCGCGACGAGATGGCGAAGCTTGCCACCGACCTGGGCGCGGTGGCGCAGGGAATCGCCGGGAAGCCCGTCAATGTCGGGACCCTCGGCGGATACATGCAGTGGAAATACGGCCCCGTCCTGCTCTGGGTTGCGGCGATCTGGTCGATCCTCGCCCTATCCGGGACGCTGGCGGCGGAGACTCGACGCGGCAGCCTCGAGTTCGTCGCGGTCTCTCCGTTCGGCAGGCGCCGCATCGCCGCCGAGAAGCTGGCGGCCCACCTGACGGCGATGGTCGCAGCCCTCGTGGTCCTGGCATTCGCATCGTGGCTGGTTGGCGCGGTATTCGGGAAACTGCCCGGCGACGCGGTCCCGCCTCCGGCGGCGATCGGCTTTGCTCTTTGGGTGGGCCTTATGGCCATGTTCTTCGGCGGCCTCGCGTTTGCCCTGGCGCCGTTCCTCGGACGTAGCGCGGCGGCCGGAATCGCCGGCTCCGTGATGTTCGCGGGCTGGATCCTGAACGGGTACCAGGCATCCGTGCCCGCCTTCCGCGTGGTCGCGAGCCTGACGCCATGGTCCTGGACCGCGAACCATCTCCCTCTCGCGGGTCAGTACGACTGGCTGCCGCTGGTGCCCGTTGCCTTCGCGGCGGCCGTGCTCCTCGCGATCGGGATCGAGGCCTTCGTTCGTCGGGATGTTGGCGCCATCAACTCGATCAGGCTCCCAGGTCTGCCGGGAGCCGCGCTCGGGCTGCGCGGGCCGATCGGACGCGCCTTCGCCGAGCGGCTGCCCCTTGCCCTGGCCTGGGGTCTTGGCCTGGGGGCCTTCGGGTTCGTGATGGCGGCCGCCAGCCGCTCGTTCGCCGATGAGGTCGCGGGGTCTCCCGACCTGGCCAGGACATTCGCGAACATCTTCCCGAGCTTCGACATCGCCACCGCCGGGGGGTTCCTCCAGCTGCTGGTTCAGCTGGAGTTCATCGTGGTCGGCTTCGCTGCCGCAACGCTGGTGGCGGGCTGGGCCTCCGACGAGACCTCGGGCAGGCTCGAAATGCTGCTCGCGACCCCGCTCGGTCGGAGGCGGTGGGCGACGCGGAGCGCGCTCGGTGCCTTCGCCGCGATCGCGCTGATGATGGCGGTCGTTGCGCTGGCTGTGGGGATCGGCGCCGCGATTGCCGGCAGCGATGCGGTCACGCCGATGGCGGGCTCGATCACCCTCGGCCTCTACGCGGCCGCCGTGGCCGGCGTGGGCTTCGCGGTCGGGGGATTCCGGACCTCGATCGCCGCCGAGATCGTGGCTCTCGTGGTGACCGCGACCTACCTCGTCGACCTGCTTGCGCCGGCGCTGAAGCTGCCGGACTGGGTGCATCAGCTCGCCCTCACCGCACACATGGGCCAGCCGATGGTTGGAATATGGGACGCCGGTGGCATGGTCGCCTGCCTCGTCTTTGCCGTGGGCGGGCTGGCGATCGGGGCGTGGGCGATGGGCCGCCGCGACGTAGCCAGCTGACGCCGGCCGGCGATTGCGCCGAGCCGGTGCCGACCGGCAGCATTCGGCCCTGAGCTTCCGCACCCGTTTGAGCCACTCGATGTAGGCTCAGCCCGTGGCGGACCTTCGAGTTGAGCTGCTGGCGATCGAGGACTGCCCGCACCTCGAGCAGGCCAGGCGCGACCTGGAGAGCGTTCTCCGCCAGGGAATCATCGAGGTCCCGATTCAGCTGATCTTCGTGACCGGCCCCGACGATGCCGAGTTCCTCGGCTTCCAGGGCTCGCCGACGATCCGCATCAACGGTGACGACGTCGTCCCGCAGCCAGAGCTGCCCGTCGCGCTCGGCTGCCGGATCTATCGCGACGCCGAAGGCCGAGCGCTGGGCTCCCCGCCGATCGAGGCGATTCGGGCCTCGGTCGGGGCGCACCGACGCGTTCGACTCGAAGCATTCCAGCGCGAGGAAGCCGCCAGGGTCGCCGAGTTCGCGCGCGAGGCCGACGCAGCTGAATCATCAATCGAGTCCAACGGGAAGCAACCGGAGGGCTGAACATGAGTTTCGCCGACGACGTCCGCCTCCTGCCGCAGCGGACGATGCGCTCACTGCTGATCTCCCTGTCGCATCGACGTTCCCTGGCGCGCCTGGCCGTCCGCAGCCCGCTGACCCGTCCCGTGGTGGCGCGCTTCGTTGCGGGCGAGTCCCTTGCCGAGGCCCTGCCGGCGATCGCCGCACTCAAGCGCGCGGGTCTCCATACCACCGTCGACGTCCTGGGCGAATCCGTCACCTCGCCCGAGCATGCCGCCGCGGCAGTCGATCGGTATCTGGCGACGGTCGCCGCCCTGTCGGAGCGCGGCCTCGACCCGAACGTCAGCCTGAAGCTGACGCAGATGGGCCTGGCGATCGACCGCGACTTGTGCCGGACCAATGTGCTGCGGGTCGTGGAGGCCGTCCGTGGCGTAGGCGGCTTCATCCGCTTCGACATGGAGGACCACACCACGACCGACGCCACGCTGGATGTCTGGCGGTCGGCCCACGAGGCGTACCCCCAGGTGGGCGTGGTGATCCAATCGGCCCTGCGGCGCAGCTCGGCCGACGTCGATGCGATCATCGCCGCCGGCGGCCGCGTCCGGCTGTGCAAGGGCGCGTACGACGAGCCCGGCAGCGTCGCCTATCGAACCAGGGCGGCCGTGGACGCCAACTACACCCGGTTGATGGAGCGATTGCTCCTCGCTGACGCATACCCGGCCCTGGCCACGCACGACCCGAAGCTGATCGCCAGAGCGATCGAGATCGTCGAGCGGAACGGGATCGGACGCGACCGGTTCGAGTTCCAGATGTTGTACGGCGTTCGGCGCGACCTGCAGCGGACGTTGCTCGACCGCGGCTACACCGTCCGGATCTACGTTCCCTACGGCCAGGAGTGGTATCCGTACTTCATGCGCCGCCTGGCCGAGCGGCCGGCCAACGTGGGCTTCATGCTGCGGGCCGTCATCAAGGAAGAGACCCGCCGCATGCGAGGGAAGTAGCCGGCCCGGCGAGTCGCCTATTCGACCGGCTGGCGCAGCACCGTCTTGAGTTTGGCCGGATCCGCCCGGCGTGGATCTCCCAGGTAGATCTCGTGGTGGGCGCCGCTGGGCTTGCATCCCCGGGCGGCGATGAAGGCGTGAAGCCGTTCGATGGTGGGCCCTTCCTCGCTGTATGGCCCGATGTGCATCACCTGGGCACAGCGGCCTTCGCGCCAGCGTTCGAAGCGAAGCGCCTCGAGCGCATCCGAGTTGCCCTTCTTGCGGCGGACCTCGGCCAGGGCGTCGTCGAAGACCTGCGGCGTCACGTCGTCCGATACGGCGATCAGGGCTTTCCAGCCCCAGCCCTCGGGCGGGACGCTCATGTCGAACGATCCGTCCTCGCCGGTGAGCCAGAGCGCCTCGAGCGGCAGAACCGGCATGACCAGGCCATCGCGTTTGAGCCTGAACTTGATCGTGTAGACGACCGGGAAGAGCGCGGCAAACGCCTTCTGAAAGTCGGTCGTGGGGTAGTCCGCACCCTCGTCGGGGGCGCCCTTGCCGTCGATCGAGAGGTAGCCGAGCTCTGGGATGTCGACGAGGACGGGATCGCGCGGAGGATTGAACAGCGGCGCCAGAGTCCTCTTGAGGTCAGGCGACTTCGCGACGTGGGGCTTCGCGGACGTCTCGGAATCTGGTTGGGCATGTTTCATTGCTGCCGTCGTGGTCATCGGTCCCTCCTGCTGTTTGCAGGCTGTTTCCTGCGGTCTCGGGCAGGGTGAGAGTCAAGCCCGGGCCGCCACCTCGGCATCGAGCGCGACCGACATCTGCTTGCAGTGGTCCTCCAGGTGGCTGGCAAGCATGGCGTCGACGATCTGTCTCACCGTCATCTCTCCCCGCTGCTTGTTCAGGCCGCGTCGGGCGACCTGGCGCTCGTCGAGCTCCAGAAGCCGGCGCAGAACCCGTTCGAGCGAGTTGTCCAGGCGCGTGTAGAGCTCGGAGACCGGCAGGGTCCGGTCTCGATCGATCGTGAGCATTCGGACAAGGTCGGTCGACGGACGTCCGAACGGAACGGGCTCGATCGGCCCGGCCAGGACGCGCTCGATCTCGCCCAGCCAGTAGGGGAGCATCTCGTCGATGTGGGCGAGGATCTCGCGGCCGACCCACTCGCGGCGGCGGGGCAGCTCTTCAGGTGGGGGGGGGCTCAACTCGACTCGACTGCGCACCCGGACCAGGTTGTCCCGCGCCGTGCGCATCCGTTCGACCTGGGCATAGAGAGTTGCCATATGTCGGTTGGTTCTCCGTGGTGGGCCGACAACGATGACGGCCGTATCAGCCGGAAGAGTAGCGACTTACGGGTTTGGCGTGGCCGTCGCTTCAGGCGGTTCGCTCGCGCACCGGCGCGGTTCGTGCTCGCACCGGGCGCCCGGTTGGCTCTCGGCCGCCTCGGCGGCCCGAGCGGACCTGGTTCGGTGGTCAGGCGCTACCCGCTCCAGACTCCGCGGGGTCGGTCGGTCGGGACTCGGAAGGCGNNCGGAAGCGTCGCCAACTGGGCCACCACCACGCCCGCCAGAACGACTGCTGCCCCAACCGCGCGAATCGATGTGAAAGCCTCGAACAAGAATGGGCCCGAAGGCGTAGCCAGCGCCAGCCAGCGCACCCAGCGCGACGCCAACGACGCGGCGGCGATTCATGGACGAAGGCTATAAGCAGCTCGTCGGTGCCGCCGCGGGCCGGTCAGGGAGGGAAGGTACGTCGGTCTCAGCAGGGTAGTGAGAGGGCGCACGCGGGCATCGACGGCGGGCACGCTGCGTTCGGACCAGCACCTACCCCACCGGTGGATTCTCCATCGAGACTACGGTCTGAGTACGGGTGAAGCGGTACGAGTGAGTCATATGCCCCGCCGGTGCTCGTCCCTAGGATCGTTATCAGTGAAGCGGTCGAATGGCCGCTACGTCTGAGGTCGGATGCGATGACTCGGGCCCGCGAACGCTGCCCCCGCTGCGAAAAGCGCCTGGTGAGCACCCGTTTCGACACCGCCTTCCGACTGCCTGACCGAAGCGAGCGTCTGTGCTTCGGAATCCCGGGCGGCCTGTGCGAAGACTGCCATCAACTCTATATCGACCCTGAGCTGATCGAGCTGCTCGATCTGGGCCAGGGCCGCTGCGTCTTCGCCATAGAGAGCGATCTCGTCCTCCAGGAGCAGGCCTGGTCCAACGCCGACTGACTTCGGCGTTCCTCGTCTTCCCGCTTCGTCGTGCTCTTCAGGCGCGCCCGCCTACCGCCCGTTGGCCCATGAACACGGGGTTGCGTAGACGGCGCACAATCGACCTGTGAGTGAGCCAGATCGCGCCGCCGCGGTCCCCGTCCCCGACGGCGCTGCCCCTGCCCGACGCCCCGCAGGCATGTGCCGTGGGCCGGGCCATATCGTGGTCTATGGCAACCCGGCCTTCATCGCGGCGTTCGGGGCGCGGGCCGTTGGCATGCCC
This sequence comes from Chloroflexota bacterium, assembly GCA_003165675.1. Classification (GTDB taxonomy): domain Bacteria; phylum Chloroflexota; class Limnocylindria; order Limnocylindrales; family CSP1-4; genus Fen-1039. The sequence continues at coordinate 6,167 of PMNU01000050.1, read as the reverse complement.
GCACGCGAGAGCCTGCTCGACCTGCCGCCCGGTGCCTTTGCCCTGCTCGACACGGTCCTGGCGCGCGGCAAGCCGCTCGCGCGGTGGATACGTCTTGCCGGCGAGGACTGGCGTATGACCGTGGTTCCTCGTGTAGACCCTGCCGGGGAGGTCTACGGCGTGTCGTTCCATCTGCGCGCTCGCTCCGACGCGGCGGCCGAATCGGACTGACTTCGACCCAGTTGGGGCTCTCAGCGCTGGCCGGGCCGCCGGACCGTCTCGGCGATCCAGAGGCTGACCGCCGCCCGGCGGCGCAGCCCGCCCCCGCCTTCGTGCCCCTTCAGCGCTGCGTCCAGGTCGAGCAGTCCAGACAGAGCGGCATCCAGCTCGGGCAACGTCCAGGTCCGAGCCTGCCCGGCCAGCTTCTCGGCCACGTAAGGGTTGAGCTTGAGCGTCCGAACGAGCTCCCGCGCCGGCGTGCCCGAGGCCAGCAGGTCGGCGACATCGATCAGCTGCTTGAGGCGGCGATGGATGTGCGTGACCAGGAGAGGGGCCGGCACATCCTCGAGGCGGTCCGCCAGGTCCGCGGCTACATCGGCTCGGCGCATGCCCACGGCGTCGAGGAACGCCCAGGTCGATCCGGGCACGGCGTCGGCCACGAGCGCCTTGACGTCTTCGGGGCCGATCTGGCCGTCGAGGCGGTAGAGCGCCAGCTTCTCCAGCTCGGCCACCGCCAGCTCGCCCTGGCGTCGGCGGTCGATGTCGCGTTCGCGGACGTTGGCCCCCACGCGGCGGGCCAGTTCGGTGGCAGCCGCGGGCGAGATCCGGACGTCTCGCTCGCGGGCGCGGTCGGAGATCCAGCGCGCCATGCCGTCCTGAGTGGGGGCCTTGAACTCACGCACGTCGCCGCCGGCGTCGGCCACGGCCTTGCGCAGTGCATCGAGCGAGGCGGGGCGGCGGGCGGTGCCGTCGACAGTGTCGAGCAAGGCCAGGCCGTTGCCGGGCGCGACAGCCTCGATCGCCTCTGCCATGTGCGCGGCCAGCGGCTTCGTGACGACGAGCGGCGCCGGCTCTGAGACGATCACCAGAGTGCCGCCGCCGAAGAGCGTGGCCGTAGCCACTTTCTCCGCGATCTCGGCGGCCGACGTATCGGCACCGGTCAGTCGAACCCGATCCAGGGCCGGCCCGTCGCCCGCCAGCCGAGTGGCAAGAGAATCGGCAGCGTGGTTCACGCCGTAGGAGTCGTCGCCCCAGTAGTAGCCGAGCGGCGCAGTCGGGGGCATCAGCGGCGCCCCTTCCCGGCGGCCGCCGAGTCCGTGGTGGGCGATCTTGCGGGGGCCGAGNNATCCGGCCGCAACCGCGCCCGGATGCGCGGTCGAACGGGCTGCGGCGATTGCGCGGCCGGTCCACCTCAGGCGGCTCACGTCGCCCGGCTCAACTCCCGCCAGGTCGCAGACTCGTCGTTCGAGCTCTCCCGCGCGAAGTCGCACCTTCTCAAGCGCTTCCGCGGTCCAGCTGCTTCGCGCGCGGCGGCTGCGCTCCGCCGGTGGGTAGCGGCGTTCCCACGACGCGAATCGCGCGGCCATCGACTCGACGCGCTGGCCGGCCCGTTTGTCGGCATAGGCGACGATCAATGCTTCCGGCGAAGCCTCATCGATCCACAGGTTGAACCAGGCCGCGTCCTCGAGGCGCGTCACGGGATGTCCTACGATCGCCGGCCCCAGCTCGGGGTAGCCCCGCCGGGCCAGCCAGTCGGCCGATCCTTCGCCATGGGCAAGTCCCTCGACCAGGGGTCTCACCTTGCCAAGCTTGTCGACGTCATGCAGTAACGCTGCCGCTTCGACGAGGCGGCGATCGAGCGATCGACCGGCCGAATCCGCCCGCCATGCCAGCCAGGCGGCCGTCTCCGCGACGGCCCGCGAATGGCGGAGGTGCCATGGCGGCGGTTCGAGCGATAGGAGAAGTGCCGCGCTCTCTCGACGGCTCGGGACAGACATCGACGGAATCGTACAGGAGCGCGAACCCGCGACGCGCCCCCCTTTCCGATAAGGCGCTAGTCCCGAGGCCGAGTTGCGGCCGGGACGAGGTCACCGTCACGGCGATCCTGTCCAGGGTCGTTTCGACCGTACCGTTCTGGTCTGTCCGGAAGACGCGCGACGAATGGGCGCGCAGGCGTGCCATAGTGGCACCGTTCGGATGGCCATACGGGTTGTTCGCGCCGACGGAGACCACGGCGACTTCCGGCCGCACTGTCGCCAGGAGCACGTCCGACGAAGCCGTCGCGCTGCCATGATGAGCGACCTTGAGCATGTCCAGCGTAGGCAGGCCCCGGCTCAGCAGGATCGGATCGACGTCGTCTTCGGCGTCGCCGGTCAGCAGGAATCGCCGGCCCTCGTATTCGCCAAGCAGCACGATCGAGGCGTCGTTGGTCTTGCGGTTATCGGTGGCGTTGGGGTCCAGGTAGCTCGGGCGCACTGTACCGTTGTCGGGCCACAGGACGCGGAGCGTAGCGTCGTCGAGCCGCAGCGTCTCGCCCGTGGAGAGGCGCTTGGCGGTAAGCCCGCGCGAACTGAGGGCCGACTTCCAGGCGCGATAGGCCGCCGTGTCTACCGACCAGCCCGACTCGAAGGCCCGTCCCACCTGGTACCGCTCGACCACGGCGACCAGACCGGCGACGTGGTCGTCGTGCGGATGGGTCAGGACGATCGCATCGAGGCGGCGGTCCCACGTCGGAATGTAGCGGTCAAGATCCGTCATCAGAACGTTCGCGTCCGGGCCCCCGTCGATCAGAATCCTGCCGCCTCGGTCACCCTCGAGCAGGATGGAGTCGCCCTGGCCGACGTCCAGAACGATGATGTGGACGCTGCCGTCCGGCCGCGCCGCGACTACGGAGCCGGCCAGGACGACCAGAAGAGCAGAGCCGGCGAGCGCCCATCTGTACCTCGGAGAGACGCGCGGCACGGGTGGGCGGTTGGGCCCGTTGGATCCAGGACGAGGGCGATTCTTCGACCGTCCCGTCTTCGAGAATGCCCGGCGCAGGAGGACGAGCAGCGCTGTCGCTCCAAGCGCCGCGCCAACGTTCGCCGGGAAGGGGAGTGTCTCGTTGGCGCCTGGCACGGTGGCGGCAACCTGCACGACCTCCACGAGCGCGGAGAGAAGCAGCGCCGCCGGCATAGCCAGCAACCCGGTCAGGAAGGACGGCGCTCCAAGCGCGGCGAGCCAGCCCGCGGCGAATGCCAGTGCCCCCGCGGCCATAGCCGGTGGCACGAGCGGCACCGCAACCAGGTTCGCCGCCGGAGCGATTACGGCCAGTCGCCCGAACGTGAGCAGCGCGATAGGAAGCGTCGCCGCCTGAGCCGACAGCGACACACCGAGGCTCTCGCGCAGCGCGCCCGGCAGGCGAGGCGCCCGCGCCGCCAGCCAGCAGGTAAGGGGGGTCGCCCAGGCCACGAGCCCTGCCGTTGCCGCGGCCGACAGCTGGAACCCGACGTCGACGATCGTGGCCGGCTCCGCGACCACCATGATTGCGACCGCCCACGCCAGCCCCACCATGACCCTGGATCCGCGGCCGCTCTCCACCGCGGCCAGGGCCACGCCGGCCATCACCGCCGCACGAACCACGGACGGTGACGCCCCGGCGAAGACCGTGTAGGCGACGATCGCCAGGATCGTGACTATCGCCCGACGCCGCCGGCTAAAGTGGCCGCGCAGGAGGGCCGCCACGGTTGCGGCCACGATGGCGATGTTCCAGCCTGAGATGGCGACGATATGGCTGACGCCGGCCGTGGTGAAGGCCGCTGCCAGGTCGCGGTCAACCCTATCCCTCAGGCCGATCAGGATGGCCGCGCCCAGACCGCCCTCCGGCTCCGGCAGCACTCGCTCGAGGGCGTCACCCGACGACTGCCGCAGAGCCTCGAGCCGGCCGGCCGGTGAATCGTCGTGGCGGACGAGCGCGAGGTCCGTCGCCTGGCAACTCGCGGCGATCCCCTGCGCCGCGAGGAACCGGTCGTAGCTGCTGTCGGTCAGAGCCTCGACCCGGCCNNTGCCGCTGCCAACAATGAGCCCGATCGCCAGCCGCGCCGCCACCAGCGCCGCTCCCAGCGAGGCCACCGCCAGCGAGGAGCCCAGCCCTCGGCGGCCCGTGGCCTGCGCCGCGCACGACGCCACCGCCAATACCACCGTCGTGGCCGCGGCCGCAAACACCGCCACGGCCGAGTCGCCGCCGAGCGGCTCGTACGAAGCCGTGCCGGCCGCCACGACCACTCCCAGAGCGAGCCAGGCGGGTCTCGGCAGCATCGGCCGCTCAGACGGCGACCTTGTCGCGGAACTTGGCGAGCGTGGAAGCGGAGACGAGCTTGCGCGTGACCAGTTCGTCGACGGTGGCGAACGGCCGCTGCTCGCGCGAAGCGATGATCTTGGCCGCGGTCGCTGGTCCGACCCCCGGCAGCGTGTCCAGTTCGGCGGCCGACGCCGTGTTGAGGTTGATGGGCCCACTCGGGACCGGCGATACCCCTGCGCCGGGCGAACCGCTCGCTCCGTCGCCCCGCCTTGGAACCACGATGGCCTGGGCGTCCTGCAGTTTGGCTGCCAGGTTGAGCTTCGTCTCCGCGCCGCGCGGGTCGACGTCGGTCGAGTAGCCGCCGGCCGCCTTGATTGCATCCGCCACGCGGGAGCCCGCCGCCAGCGAGTAGATGCCGGGCCGGACGACCGCGCCGGCCACCTGGACGACGACCATCGCCTGCGACGCCGGCGCTCCCGATGCGGCCGGCTCATCCGGCCCCGAAACGACCTCGACCTGCCCGCCCGGCCGGAGCTCTACGAAGGCCACGACGGCCAACGATCCGACCGCCATCACTAACGCAGCTGCCAGCATCAGGCGTGACGTGGACGGCCGCCCTCGGCTGCGAGTCGCCTCGCTCGGGCCCGATTCGGACGCCTCGAGCGCCCGCCAGGGCGCGCTCGTACCCATCGTTGAACTCCGATTCGGTGTGCACGGCGGATGTCGCCTCGCACCCTATCGAAGGCCGCTTATCTGCGGCTTATCGGAAGCTCTCTTGCGGGCGTCCTCGGAGCGCGGCGACGCGCGCTCCCGCACACACGGGGACGACGACACGCGGCGGACGACGGCAGACTCCGGCCGACGTCCCCAGCGGCCGACGACTCTACCGGACGACGATGTTGACCAGCTTGCCGCTGGCGTGAATCACCTTGAGCGGCGCCTTGCCCTGCAGGGCGGCCACGATCTTGGGCCGCGCCAGGACCAGACGCTCGAGCTCCGACTCGGGGATCCCAACCGGAACCATCACGCGATCGCGGAGCTTGCCGTTCACCTGGACCGGCACCTCGCGCTCGTTCTCGGCCGCGGCCGCCTCATCGACGTCGGGCCAGGCCTGCGTGTGGATCGACGACCCCGCCTCGCGGCGAGCCTCGGAAATCCGTGACCACAACTCCTCGGCGATGTGCGGCGCCGCCGGCGCAAGCATCAGCAGCAGCAGCCGGACCGCCTCGTCCCAGGCGGCCCCGCCCGCGATTTCGGTCCCGCGGTAGCGCTGGAGCAGGTTGGACAGCTCCATCAGGTGAGCGACCATCGTGTTGAAGCGGAGCTCGGCGTACTCGTCGGTGACCGTCCGAAGCGTCCGGTGGGCGGCGGCCCGCAGAGCCTTCTCGGCCGCGGCCCGATCCTCCCCGGCCGGCAGAACGCCCGACTCCGGATCGCCCGCCTCCACGCCGTGCGGATCGAGGGCCGCATACCAGACGCGGTTGAGGAAGCGGCTGATGCCGCCGATCCCGGTCGAGCTCCACGGCCCGCCCTGGTCCCACGGTCCCATGAACATCAGGAACAGGCGAACCGCGTCGGCGCCGTGGCGCGCCACCAGCTCGTCCGGGTCCTGCACGTTGCCGCGGGACTTGCTCATCCGCTCGCCGTCCGCGCCCAGGATCTGGCCCTGATTGAAGAGCCGCTTGAACGGCTCGCGCTCGTGGACCATGCCCAGGTCTGCCATCGCCTTGGTGAAGAAGCGGGCATAGAGCAGATGCATCACGGCATGCTCGGAGCCGCCGGTGTACTGGTCGACCGGGCACCAGCGGGCTTCGAGCGTCGGATCGACCGGCGCGCTGTCGTTCTTGGGCGACAGATACCGATACCAGTACCAGCTCGAGTCGATGAACGTGTCCATCGTGTCGGTTTC
>PMNU01000016.1 GCA_003165675.1 Chloroflexota bacterium | reverse complement strand
TTGGAAGGCTGACGCTCTACCGACTGAGCTACTCCCGCCGGACGCCGGAACGGCGGCCCCGAGATTATCACGTGGCCGGGGACCCGCCAACGCCGCACCGTGTCTGGCTACGGCGATGTCGGACACCCGCCCGGGCCGAGTTGCGGCGACGCGACCGGGCAGGCGCATGGACCGCGCAGGCGGTCGGTGAGTCGTGTACCGTCACGGCGTTCCGATCGGCCGCCGGGCCGTCCGAACCAGCACGAGCGAGGGACGCCATGGCGGTGGATGTCATCGGACTCACCGATCCGAGCTGGCAACGCCACGACTTCTACATGCGCCTTGCCCTCGTCGTGGAATCGGGCGCGAAATGCCTGGGTTCTCACGTGGGAGCGATCATCGTCCGCGACGACCGCGTGTTGGGCAGCGGCTACAACGGCACGCCGGCCGGCTATGCCAACTGCACCGAAGCCGAGCGCGGCTGCCGCCGCTGTGCGCTCCGAGCGGAACAGCCCGACGCGAACCTCTCGGGCAGGCTCTACGACATCTGCGTTTGCGTTCATGCCGAGCAGAACGCCATGGCCACGGCCGCACGCTTCGGCACGGCCATCGACGGAGCGATCCTCTACACCACGCTCCAGCCCTGCTTCAACTGCCTCAAGGAGCTGATGCAGGTAAGGCTGCGCGGCGTCGTCTTTCGGCGCGAATGGCAGGCGGGCCACCCCGACTACGCTTGGGTCGCCGCCGAGTACGACCGCCTGGTGGATCATTACCGCTCCAGGGGCAACTCCTTCGCGCGACTGGCCCAGGCCGAGGAACTGCCGGCCGTCAAGCTCGAGATCGGCCGCCCTATCTAGAGCAGCGAGGCGAGCATCCCGAATGGCGCCAGGGACCGAGCGATGGACGCCAGCCGGGGTAGTGGTGCGGTTTCCGCGGCTCGCCCTAGTGCTCTCGCCGCAACGAGACCGCCCGCCGATACGAGGCGGCGTACTGCTCGGCCGGCCCGGCCTCCCAGGACCAGTCGATGTCCATGCCCCGGTCCTGCAACGCGGCCCACTCGCTGCCGCCGCGACGGTATCTATCCATGCCGCGACGACACGCGTCGACGAACGACTTCTTTGTGGCAGCGGCGTGGACGAAGCCCGTGCCGTCATTCGGACGCTCGTCGACGTCCAGGACCGTGTCCGCCAGCCCGCCGGTCCGGTGGACCACCGGGGGCGTGCCGTACCGGAGGGCGATCATCTGGCCCTGTCCGCATGGCTCGAATCGGGACGGCATCAGATAGAGGTCGGCTCCGGCGTAGATGCGCCGCGCCAGGGCCCGATCGAAGGCTTCCACCACGGCCACGGACTTCGGGCGCGCCGCCGCCAGGTCCTGGAGATCCGCGATCAGCCTGGGATCGCCAGTGCCCAGGACCGCCAGCCGGGCACCCTCGGCCACCAGCTCTGGGGCAGCGCTCGCCAGCAGATCGAAGCCCTTCTGCGGATCGAGCCGGCCGATCATTCCCAGCACCGGGCCTGCGTCGTCGGTATCGAAGCCCAACTCGTCCAGCAACGCCCGCCGGCAGGCCGACTTGCCGGTCAGGTCGGCGCACGAATAAGGCTCGCGCAGCGAGTCGTCGGTCGCCGGGTTCCAGGCTGTCATGTCGAGGCCGTTGAGGATTCCGCCGAACCGATGCCCCAATTCGGCGAGCACCTGGTTGAGCCCCATGCCCAGGGCGGGCCCGAGGATCTCCATAGCGTAGCCTGGGCTCACGGTGTTGACCAGTTCGGCACGCTTGATCCCCTCGCGCAGCAGAAGGATCCCGTCCGACCTGGCCGACAACACCCGCGTCAGCTCTTCCGGAAACAGCATGCCGGCTGCCCCCTCGCGGCTCAGCCAGCCCTGATAAGCCAGATTGTGGATGGTGACCATGACGGCCGAGCGGGAGATGAGAGGGTAAGCCTGGTAGGCGCAGTCGCGCAGCACGACCGCCGGCATGGCCTGCCAGTCGTGCAGGTGCAGGACATCGACCGGGCGCTCGTCGGTCAACAGCGTCTCGATCGCGGCGCGGCACAGCAGACCGAACCGCCAGCCGTTGTCGGCGTAGTCGCCCGATGAGTCGCCGTAGTACCCCTCACGGTCGAAGGCGGGCGGGTGGTCGATGAGGCGGACGCGGTAGCCGCGATCCTCGAACTCGACGAGCCCGACTTCGGTGATACCGCCCTCAGCCAGGGGATCGGGCACCGCCAGCAGCCGGGAAGTGGCACGGCCGGGCACCGCCACGCCGCGATACCTGGGCAGGAAGACGTCCACGGGCGGCTCTACGTACCCGGGCAGTTCGGGCTCGACCTGGCCGACACTCATGACGGCCCCCGTGCCGACCCACACCTGCGAGTGCGGCAAGGGCGGTCTTCGTCCGCCCTCCACCGTGACTCCGTCCTCGTTCTCGTCGCCGGCTCTGCCGGTCGCGCCAACCGCCCGGGCCAGCGCGTCCACGACGTCGCCCAGGCCGCCCGTCTTGGCCCATGGCTCGCATTCGGCGGCGATGCAGACGACCCGCATTGATCGCTCCTGTCGGGATCTCGGGGAATCATCGGACGCTGCGTCCATGGTAGTCACAGCGGCTCCGGATGCAGCACCCGACTGTGGGGAATCGCGCCTCGCCGACTCCCAACTGGGCCAGACGAATCGAGGCGCGCCGTCGGATATGATGCGTGGCAGATGGAACAATCGGTCCAGGTCCCCACGCTCCCAGGCACGTCCTTCCGGCTGCCGCCGCAACTCGAAGGCATGCGGCGGCTGTCCTACAACATGTGGTGGAGCTGGAATCCGCGGGCCAGAGCTCTGTTCAGCCGGATTGACGGCCTCTCCTGGTCGCGCTATCGCAACCCGGTTGAAGTCCTGTCGCAGCCGATCGCCTGGTCCGAGCTGCTCGACGACCCGGCCTTCATGGCCGAGTACACGCAGGTTCTCGCCGCGTTCGACCGCTACATGGCCGGCGGCCACGAGCACTGGTTCAACCGCGAGTACGGCCCCTCCCTGAAAGGCCCCATCGCATACTTCTGCGCCGAGTACGGATTCCACGAGAGCCTGCGCATCTATTCTGGCGGTTTGGGCGTTCTCGCTGGCGACCACATCAAGTCCGCCAGCGACATGGCCATGCCATTCGTGGGCATGGGTCTCCTCTACAAGCACGGCTACTTCCGTCAGACGATCGACGCAGACGGCCACCAGGAACACGCATACCCCGACTACGACCTTGCCAAGCTGCCGATCCTGCGCGTCCTCGGCCAGGACGGAGAACCCCTCACGGTCTCCATCGAGCTGCTCGATCGCGACCTATACGCCGCTGTCTGGCTCGTCCAGGCGGGCCGCGTGCCGGTCCTGCTGCTGGACACGGACATACCTGAGAACGCCGAGTCCGACAGGCCGGTAACCCACATCCTGTATGTCCGCGGCCGCGAAATGCGCCTCCACCAGGAACTGGTGCTGGGAACCGGCGGAGTCCGGGCCCTCAGAGCCCTTGGCATCGCGCCCGCGGTCTGGCACCTGAACGAGGGCCACTCCGCCTTCCTGCTCGTGGAACGGACCCGCGCCCTCGTAGCCCAGGGAGTGGCGCTGGACGATGCCCTCGAGCGGGTCCGCTCCAACAGCGTCTTCACGATCCACACACCCGTGGCCGCCGGCAACGAGCGCTTCGATTCGGAGATGGTCCGGCGAGTGGCCGGCCCGCTGTACGACGGCGATGGCCGCCAGGGCACGGGAGGCGTGCCGATGGATAGCGTTCTGGATCTAGCCCGTGGCGCCGACGGCGATCCTCGCCAGTTCGACATGACGGCCCTGTCGCTGCGACTCTCCAACTCGGCCAACGCCGTCAGCAAGCTCCACAGCGTCACGGCCAACAGCACCTGGCAGGGTCTGGGAAACAAGCAGATCATCGCCGTGACCAACGGCGTGCACATGCCGACGTGGGTCGGGCAGCCCATGCGCGATCTCTACGAGCGCTACCTGAGCGCCGAGCTCGACAACGTCGACGCCCGAAACGGCACAGACGCCTTCTGGAAGCGAACGGACCACATCCCCGACGTGGACCTGTGGGAAGCGCATCAGCGTCAGAAGCTCGAACTGATGATCTTCGCCCGTAATCGGCTGCGACACCAGTTCGCCCGTCACGGCGAGTCGCCCAGCACCCTCGAGGAGCTCGAAGACGTCCTCGACGTCGGCACTCTGACGATCGGTTTCGCCCGCCGCTTCGCGACTTACAAGCGGGCCGGCCTGCTCTTTTCGGACATGGACCGGATCTCGCGGCTGCTCTGGAACAAGGAGCGACCGGTTCAGATCGTCTTCGCGGGCAAGGCCCACCCGGCCGACCGCCCCGGCCAGGGCGTCATCCAGGAGATCTTCGCCCGGTCCCGATCGCCACAGCTCCGCGGCCGAGTCTTCATCCTCGAGGACTACGACATGCGGGTGGCCCGGTTCATGGTCCAGGGCGTGGACGTGTGGCTGAACAACCCGCGCCGTCCATTGGAAGCGTCGGGCACCAGCGGCATGAAGGCCTCGGCAAACGGCGTCGTGAACCTGTCGGTCCTCGACGGCTGGTGGGACGAAGGTTGGCTGGGCGACAACGGCTGGGCCATCGGCGGCCGCGAAACCAACCCGGACGAAGGCGCGCAGGACTACGCCGACTCGCAGGACCTCTACCGCCTGCTCGAGCAGGATGTAGTGCCGCTCTACTACGGCCGCAACGAAGACGACGTTCCCGAGGGCTGGACGGCGCAGATGCGGCGCTCGATAGCGAGCACGATCTGGAGGTTCTCCACGATCCGAATGCTTCACGAGTACGTCGAGCGGGAGTACCTGCCTGCGGCCGGCGTCGAGGTCAAGAAGTCGGCGAGCCGCCGAGCGGCCACCGAGGCGGGCTGAGGCCGGATTGGGCGGCCGCGTTTCGCTCGCTCTCGTCATCCACAACCACCAACCCGTCGGCAACTTCGGCTGGGTGATCGAGGACGTCTACGCGCACGCTTACTCGCCCATGCTCAACGCGCTGGAGAGGCATCCGGGGGTCCGCCTGGGCATGCACTACTCGGGGCCGCTGTTGCAGTGGCTGGCCGCCAACCGGCCAGAGTCTCTAGATCAGATCCGTAGGCTGGTCGAGCGCGGGCAGGCTGAGATCGTCGGCGGCGGCTACTACGAACCGATCCTGGTCACGCTTCCCGACCGAGACCGACATGGCCAGATGGTTCGAATGCGCGACGAGCTCGAGGCGCTGTTTGGGCACCGGCCGCGCGGAGCGTGGCTGGCCGAGCGTGTCTGGGAGCCCTCGTTGGCCTACGATCTGGCGGCTGCCGGCTACGAATGGACCGTCCTCGACGACAACCACCTGCGCGCCGCATCGATCCGCGAAGATGCGATGTGGACAGCTTTCACGACCGACGACCGCGGGGCGCGGCTGACGGTCTTCGGCACGGAGCAGGGCCTGCGCTATCGCATCCCGTTCAAGCCTGTGGAGGACCTCATCTCGTACCTCCGCAGCCGGGTGACGGAAGACGGTCACTTCGTAGGCGTGATGGGCGACGACGGCGAGAAGTTCGGCGCGTGGCCCGGCACGTTCGAGTACTGCTGGAGCAACGAGCACTGGGTGGACCGCTGCTTCGAGGCAATCGAGGCGAGCAGCGAGTGGCTGGCCACAGTCACGCCGTCGGAATGGCTCGAGACCATGCCGCCCACGCAGCGGGCCTACTTCCCCACTTCCTCGTACGTGGAGATGACCGAGTGGGTCCTGCCGCCCGACGAGACGCCGGTCTTCACGCGCCTTCTCGAAGACGCGCGGCTGCGCGAACTGCCGGCGGCGCGGTTCCTGCGGGGTGGCTTCTGGCGCAACTACATGGCCCGCTACCGCGAAGTCAATGAACTGCACAAGCAGATGCTGCGCGCCTCCGACAAGGTGGAGGCGATGCCACGGGCTGGGGCGCGCGGGCCGACTGGAGAGTCGCACGCGGTCGGGCAGGAGCAGAAGGCCCGGGCCCTCGACCACCTGTACCAGGGCCAGTCGAACGACTGCTACTGGCACGGGCTCTTCGGCGGCATCTACATCGTTCACATGCGCATGGCCACGCTGTCGCACCTGATAGCGGCCGAGGATCTGGCCGACGCCGCGGCGGAGGCGGCCGGCGGCGAGCCGTACGGAGCGACGCTCGTCGACACGGACCTGGACGCGCTCGACGAAGTGCTCGTCACGACTCCCGGTCAGACCGTCGTCGTGGACTTGGCCGAGGGTGCCGGCGTCTCGTCCTGGGATCTGAGGGCCAGCCGCGTCGCCCTGGCCTCGGTGCTGCGGCGGCGACCGGAGGCATACCACGAACGGCTGGTCGCCCATGACCGGGCCGCCGCAGAGGAGGCGGTGGGCGCGGGTGACGGCGAAGACGCCGCCGCGATAGCGGCCGGCGGCCACGCGGCGGCGGCCGCGGCCGATGCCCCAAGGACGATCCACGACATTGTCACGACCAAGGAGCCCGGCCTGGCCGCGTTCCTGCACTACGACCGACACGAGCGTCGGGGGGGCCTCGTTCACCTGCTGCCCGGCGACGGCCTGACAGGCGTCGACGCGTTCGTGAAGTCGAGCTACGAGGAACTCGGCGACTTCACCGAGGCCGCCTTCGAGCCGATCGTCCTCGAACCGCGCCGGCTTGTCGCCCGCAGGAGCGGGTCCGTTCGCGCCGAGGGAGCCGACCGACCGCTCGTCGTCGAGAAGTCCTACCGGTTCGGGGGCGACCGATCGAACCCTACGCTCGAGCTGGAGACGGTGGTCGAGAACCCGGGCGGCGAGTCACTGGCGTTCGAGCTTGCGGTGGAGTGGAACGTCAACCTGCTCGGCGGCGGCCACAACCCGGCGGCGTACTACGAAACCGAGAACGGCGAGCGTTCACCGCACGACGTGACGGGCGAGGCGGAATCCGCCGCCCAAGTTTCATTCGGCAACGACTACGAGGGCGTCCGAATCGCGGCTCACCCGCAGCCGTCCGCCCGCGTGACGTGGTACCCGGTCGAAACCGTTTCCAACTCCGAAGGCGGCTTCGAGCGCGTCTATCAGGGCAGCTCGCTCCTCTTCCGCTGGCCGATCTTACTCGCCCCGGGCGGGCGCGCCACCTTCACGGTCCGTTTCGACGTCACCCAGACAATCGACCATTCGGCGGCTGAGGGAATGCCCGCCTGACGCGGCTCCGCTACCATCCGCCGAGTGAGTCGACCCAAGCTTGCCGTCCACGGCCATTTCTACCAGCCTGAGCGCCGCGATCCGTTCAGCGGCGAGATTGCGCCCCAGCCGGCGGCGTCCCCGTACCGCGACTGGAACGCACGGATCGACGCCGAGTGCTACAGGCCGAACGCCGAGCGCGGCAACCTGCGCCACATCTCGTACGACCTGGGGCCCACTCTGGCGAGCTGGCTGGCGGCCGAGGATGCCTCCACGCACAAGGGTTTCGTCGACTCGGATCTGGCGGATGGCCTGGACGACCCGGACTGCGGCAACGCCATGGCCCAGGCATACCACCACGCCATCCTGCCGCTCGCTTCGCTCGCGGACCGTCGGACCGAGATCCGCTGGGGCCTGCGCGACTTCGAGCTGCGATTCGGTCGGCGACCAACGGGCATCTGGCTGCCAGAGACGGCCGTGGACCTGCCGACGCTGCGCATTCTGGCCGACGAGGGCATCCGCCACACCATCCTGGCCCCGTGGCAGGCCGCAGACGCCCGCCTCGACACTCGCCGCCCGTACCGTGTGGATCTCGGCGGTCGGAAGTCGATCGCCGTCGTCTTCTACGACGCCGCGCTGTCGGCGTCGGCTTCGTTCGAGTCCGACGCGACGATGAACGCCGACGCGTTTGCGCGGGAGCGGATCCTGCCCCGCCTGGCCGGCCCGAGCTTCGCCGACGGCACGCCGCGCCTGGCCGTCATCGCCACCGACGGAGAGCTTTACGGCCACCACCAGAAGTTCCGCGACCTCTTCCTCGCCCGGCTGGTCAACGCCGGCGCCGACGCACCCGACCGCGGCTTCGAGGTCACCACCGTCGGCCGGGTCGTGGGCGGGACGCCCGCTGGGACATTCCCCGCGACGCAGATCGCGGAGCGGACCTCGTGGAGCTGCCACCACGGCGTGCTGCGCTGGTGCGCCGAGTGCCCCGACGCTTCCGACGGCCGCTGGAAGGGCCCGCTGCGAGCTGCCCTGGAGCGGCTCGCTTCCGCGCTGGACACGGTCGCCGGTGGGCTCGCGGCCGGCTTCATGGAACCGGCCGCCTTGTGGCAGGCCCGCGACGAGTACATCGACGTGGTCTTCGGGGCGGAGACTCCCGAGAGCTTCGCCAGGCGCTGGCTGCCGCTCGTCGGCGACGAGCAGCGCGACGGCTTCCTCTCCCTGATGGAGGCTGAACGCTGGCGCCTGGCCATGTTCGCGAGCGACGGCTGGTTCTGGGGCGACCCGGTTCGTGCCGAGACCAAGCAGGTCCTGCTCTGCTCGGCTAGGGCAGCTCGTCTGATCGACGACGCGGCGGGAACCGACCTAGAGGGCCGGCTCCTCGACGATCTGTCGCTCTTTACCTCCCCGTCGCGCCGGATCGACGGCGCCGGGATCTACGCCGAGGCCCTCGCCGAGGCGGGCCAGCCAGTGGCCAGGAGCGGCCGGAGAGCCGCTTCGGCCCGCTGACCATGCACGCTGCGCCGCGAGCTCGCTCGAGCGGAGCCCTGGAGTTCGCCTCCCTTCGCGGCCCTGCTAGACTCGCCCGGACCGGCCAACGGCCCAGGGTTGCGGGCCGCCGGCTCCGCTGACAGGTTCGGAGCGCTTCTCGTGGCATTCGAGTTCCACATCTCGAAGGCGGCTCGCGCCCGCTACGAGTTCGACGCGGCGCTCTTCCAGACCAGCGGCAACGTCATCGTGCCGGACTTCCCGGCCGCGCGCGCCTTCGCCAAGCGAATGAACGACCGCGCCGACCCGGGGCGCTATCCCGGCCGCGTGGTCCACGCCGCGGAACTGAACGCCATGGGGTTGATCGACGAGATTCTTCACCATGCCGTCGAGATCTACCGCCGGACCGTCAACCCGCACGTCATGTCGGATGCTGTCGCCGCGCTCGAAGCGCAGCTGCAGCCGGAGGTCCTGGATCGCGCGCTGGCCCTCTTCGTCGAACAGTTCCCACCCCTCGCGGTAATCCGTGACGGCCAGGATCCCGTCGCCTACCTGGCCGGCGAGACCGAGGGCCACACCAACCGCGCGATCGCCCTCGAAGAGCTGCTGATGTTGTGGCTGGCCAATGCCAACCCAGCGTTCTCCACCTTCGACGAGCTCTTCGACGACGCCGACCTGGTCGATCGGACGGCATATGGCGAGCTGATTGCCGGGTTGCGGGCGTTCTTCGACAGCCAGCCGGGCTTCGGCCCTGAGGGATTGTCGCTCATCGCCTTCCTCCAGGCGCCCGCGCTGGCCTCGCCGGACTCGCTGGCCGGACAGCTTCGCTACATCCGCTCGCGCTGGGGGCTCGTTCTCACGAGCTTCCTCGATCGTCTGATCGTCAGCCTGGACGTTATCCACGAGGAAGAAGTCGCGCTGTGGATGCGAACGCACCCGACGCCCGGACCCGCTCCCTCGATCGTTGGCCCCGGCCTGGGCGGCCTCGAGAACGAGTACGAGAAGTTCAGCCAGGACCGCGAGTGGATGCCGCGCGTCGTGCTCATGGCCAAGACCACCTACGTTTGGCTCGACCAGCTTTCGAAGCGCTACGGCCGGTCCATCAGCCGACTCGACGAGATCCCCGACGAGGAGCTGGAGGCATTGGCGCGGCGGGGCTTCACCGCGCTGTGGCTGATCGGTCTGTGGGAGCGCAGCCGGGCAAGCCAGCGCATCAAGCAGTGGCGCGGAAACCCGGACGCGGCCGCGTCGGCCTACTCGCTGATGGACTACCGCATCGCCGACGATCTAGGCGGCGACCAAGCTTTCCAGCAGCTGCGGGCTCGGTGTGCGGGGCGGGGCATCCGCCTGAGCTCGGACATGGTGCCCAACCATATGGGCATCGACTCGCGCTGGGTGATGGAGCACCCCGACTGGTTCATGCAGCTTCCGGAGTCCCCCTACCCGTCCTACTCGTTCACGGGCGGCAACCTGTCGGACGACGAGCGGGTGACGGTCCAGATCGAGGACCACTACTGGAATTCGACCGATGCCGCGGTCGTCTTCAAGCGGACCGACAACTGGACCGGCGACGCCACCTACATCTACCACGGCAACGACGGCACCAGCATGCCGTGGAACGACACGGCCCAGCTCGACTACCTCAAGCCCGAGGTTCGCGAGGCCGTCATCCAGACGATTCTCCAGGTGGCCCGCCAGTTCCCCATCATCCGTTTCGATGCGGCAATGACCCTGGCCCGGCGCCACGTCCAGCGGCTCTGGTACCCCGAGCCCGGCCAGGGTGGGGCGATCCCGTCGCGGGCCGAGCACGCCACGCCGCGGGCCGTCTTCGACGAGCGCATGCCCGGCGAGTTCTGGCGCGACGTGGTCGATCGGGTCGCGGCGGAGGTGCCGGACACGCTGCTCCTCGCCGAGGCGTTCTGGCTGCTGGAAGGCTACTTCGTCCGAACGCTCGGCATGCACCGCGTCTACAACAGCGCCTTCATGAACATGCTCCGCGACGAGGAGAATGCCAGCTACCGGCGGGTCATGAAGGACACCCTCGAATTCGATCCGGAAGTACTCAAGCGTTACGTCAACTTCATGAGCAACCCGGACGAGCGCACGGCGGTCGATCAGTTCGGCAAGGGCGACAAGTATTTCGGCGTTGCGACGCTCCTGGCCACGATGCCGGGCCTGCCGATGATCGGGCACGGTCAGATCGAGGGCTTCGCCGAGAAGTACGGCATGGAGTACCGGCGCGCCTACCGCGACGAGCGCCCTGACGGCTGGCTTGTGGAACGCCACGAGCGCGAGGTCTTCCCGCTCTTCCATCGCCGCTACCTCTTCGCCGAGGTGACGGACTTCCTACTTTACGACGTCTACGACCCGGGCGGCTGGGTCAACGAGGACGTCTTTGCCTATTCGAATCGCCACGGCGATGAGGGCGGCCTGGTTGTCTATCACAATCGCTACGCCGAGGCGAAGGGCTGGATCAAGACATCCTCGGCGTTCTCGGCGCCGGACGGGAGCGGCGGCCGGCGCCTCATCCAGCGCTCACTCGGCGAAGGCCTGGGACTTCACGCCGGCGGCGACTGGTACACCTTGCTGCGCGAGCAGAGATCGGGGCTGGAGTTCCTGCGTCGCTCGTCCGACCTGTGCCGCGACGGGTTGTTCGTGGAGTTGCACGCCTACGGCTGCCAGGTCTTCCTGGACATTCACGAAGTAGAGGATGGGCCGTCGGGCCAGCTTGGGCGTCTGGCCGAGCGACTTGACGGCGAGGGCGTTCCGAGCATCACCGCGGCCCTGCGCGACATGCAGCTGCAGCCGCTGCACCACGCCGTACGCGCCCTAACTGAGGACGGGTCGATCCGGCGAGTTGTCCGGATTGGGGCAGCCAGGGCGGCCGCGGCGTGCCCCGGTGTGACCGCTCTCGACCTGGGACTGCGCGGGCCTGGCGTCGGGAGTGGGCCGGCGGTCGCGGTCGAGCCGATGACCGAAGCTGACGCCGTGACCCGGCCGAAGACCGCGGCCCGGCCGAAGACCGTGGTCCGGCCGGAGGCCGAGGCGGGCGGCGGCAGTACGACTTCCCCGGTCGGCGCCACCGACGAGGAGCTGTCCGGCCTGCTCGACGACGCCCGGCGCCTCCTGTTGCGAGCCCTTCGCGCTCTCGTCGACGTGACGGGCGCGGCCGGTGACGTTGAGAAGGCCGCGACTTCCTTCCAAACCGGGCTGGAAGCGGCCCTGGGTCTTCCCGCTCTGGGCCAGAAGCGACTGTGCGCGGGCCTTGTCGACGAGTGGACCTGGGTAGCGCTGGTGGGCCGGCTCGTCTCGGAGGCGCTCGCGGACGTTGCCGGTGCGGGCGATGCATCGGGCACTTCGATCGACGACCTGCAGCTAGGCGGGGTAATCGCCGGCGTCTTCCACGACCTGGGTCTCGATGATGGCGCCGCCTGGCGGCTCGTGGCCCTGATCAGGATGCTGGGGCACCTGCCGCTCCCCTCGTCGGTCGCTGACGTGGCCGCGGCGGATCGTGCGCCGGCGCTGGCCCGAGCGCTCATCGCCGAAGAATCCATTCGGCCCTACATCCGCGTGAACATCTGGGAAGGCGTGAGCTGGTTCAATCGCGAGTCGTTCGCCCAGGTCCTGTGGTGGATGCTCGCCCTGGATGCGCTCGACGCCGCCGCCTCTCCGACCGGCACGCCCGCATCGGTGTCCAGGCACTTGCATGCTGCCGAACGCCTCACCGCGACGCTGTCGAGGGCGGCTACTGCCTGCGGCTACCAGCTCGACGAGCTCGAGGCCGCCGCGGGACGCTGATCCCGGACGTTGGCGCCCTCAGACGGTCGGCGCCGTCGGTCGCACGGACGACTGCTCGTGGGCGGCGACATCGAGAGAGGTGCCCGGATAGCGCGGCGCCAGAACCCCCGCTGCCAGCCGGACGACCTCAGCGTGAACCTCGGCCGGTGTTCTTGTTCCGTCGACGACCTGAACCTCTTCGCCGTCCGCTCGAATGGCCTCAATCGCGGCGTCATAGGTTCCGGCGATGCGCGCCAGCTCGTCGCGGTCCT
This sequence comes from Chloroflexota bacterium, assembly GCA_003165675.1. Classification (GTDB taxonomy): domain Bacteria; phylum Chloroflexota; class Limnocylindria; order Limnocylindrales; family CSP1-4; genus Fen-1039. The sequence continues at coordinate 53,295 of PMNU01000016.1, read as the reverse complement.
CCTCGAACCGCTCTCGGGTGGCTCGGCTGCTGAACCTCGCGACACCCACGTCCACGGGGACGGATAGGAAGACCGTCAGGTCCGGCCGGAGCGCGAACCTGTTGATCTCGCGCAGCCAGGCCAGGTCGCACGAGAGGGCCTGGTAGGCCAGGCTGGAGAGGTAGTAGCGATCGGCGACGACGGTGATGCCGCGCGCCAGAGCGGGCTCGATCTCCGACGCGAGGTGGTCCATTCTGTCGGCGGCGAATGCCAGGGCTTCGGCGTGCGGACCGCCCAGTTCGAGGCGCTTGACGATGTGTAGTCGAAGTGCGCCGCCGATCGGTCCCTTCGACGGCTCGCGAGTGAACGTCGACGGAATGCCAGCGCGCCCCAGCCACTGCAGGAGCATGTCCGACTGGGTGGTCGAACCGGAGCCATCGATCCCCTCGATGACGATGAGTGCGCCCGGATGGGGGTTCTGCGGGTTCATTCGCTACTCGCCCAGGAGGATCCGGCGAATGAGCGGGACGGGCGGCGAGCCGTGGGCGATGACCGACTCCAGGTGCTCCTTGTAGACGAAGCCCGGAGTCTCGCCGAAGCCACCCACGACCCGCGGCGCCGGCACCGCTGCGGCGCCCCGTGGATCGCCTGAGGCAACCGCCGCACGGACCCGGCGCTCGCGCTCCAGGTTCCACATCTCCATCGAGCCGACGAAGTAGGTCGAAAGCTGAGTCGATGTGAGCCGCGCGCGGTCCCACTTCTTGCGTGCCTCGGACTCCTCCTGGAAACCGCCGTCGACCATCAGATCCATCGCCTCCCGCTCGGTCATGGTGCCGGCGTGGATTCCTATATCAATCATGGCGTTGATGATCGCCCGCAGATAGAACTTCCAGTGGACGAGCATCAGAGCCGGATCGTCGGCGTGGAACCCCAGGTCCATCATGACCTGGGTCACGTAGACCGCCCAACCCTCGACGAAGACGCCGCTGCCGAAGATCGCCCGGACAATGGACGGGCAGCGGTTCGAGTAGACGAGCTGCAGGTAGTGGCCCGGGGTGCCCTCATGGATCGTCGTCAGATCGATCTGGCGGTCGTTCTCCTCGGCCAGGTACGACTCGACCTGATCCGGCGTCCAGTCCTCCGGCGGCGGCGTCATGAAGTAGAACGCCTTCTGGCCTTTGTCCAGCGGACCGGGCGAGTCGAGCATCGCGCCGGCGAACTCGCGCAGGAAGGGTGGCGTCCATTCGATCTCGAGCGGGTCGTCGGGGACGGTGATGACTTCGCGGCTCCGGCAGAACTCGACAATGCCGCGGTAGCTCTCCCGGCAGCAGGTCACGAGATCGGCCGCCGGATGGTGGGCCCGACCGATCGCGGCGGTGACGGCAACGACCGTTCGCTGATCGGCGGTGGCCTGGCCGCCCTCGGTCGCCGCCGTCGGAGGCGACTCGCCGGGCACCCACTCCTCCCAGATCTGGCGGGCAATCCGGATCATCTCGGCCCGGACGGCGGAGTACTCGACCCGGGCCTGCGCCATGATCTGGTCCGGGATCAGGTCCGACCGGAAGGTGTGGCGCAGCTTCCCGGCAAACAGTTCGGCGCCAAGCCGGCCCTCGCCCGAGGAACGCAGCAGCAGGTCCTGCAGGAATCGCTCGAATGCCGCGATCGCCTCAACGGCAGTCCGGGCGGCTGCCCGCAGCCCTGGCGCGACGGCAGCCACTCCCTCCTGATCCGTGGCCGCGTCGGCCTGGGCCACGGCGTCCTCGGCCAGAGCCACGATCCCCGGCAGCTGCTTGATCGCGGTCTCCGTGTGAAGCCGCGAAGGCGGCCGCCCCGGCAGCTTCCCAAGCTCGCGCCGCGCGGCCGCCAGGATGGCTGGCGTCCCTTCCAGGCGAGACGCAACGGACGCCAGCCGCACCGGAAGTGGCGCGAAGTCTCGGGCCAGGAGAGGGAAGATGCCGCCGCCCAGCAGGTATACGTAGCCGAGCGCGTCCCACGCGTCCTCGCGCAGCTCCGTCTCGTCGAAGCGCAGCGCCGCAAGCTCGGAGAGAAGCAGGTCGCGATCGATGCGCTCGTCCTGCGTCAGCGCCGCCTCGGCGAAGGCGTGCAACTCCGTCTCCCAGCGGTCCGCGAAGGCGAGGCGGGCAGCCCGGCCTACGGGACTCAGGTCGGGCCATTCGCCGTCGACGGCGTGCATGCCCATGGCGGTCGCAGCCACCGGAAACAGGTGGAAGAACTCGTCCAGGAAGACGTCTACGCGTCCGCTGAACTTCGACATTCTTCTCCTCGCCTGTGAGTCAGTCGAGTGTAGCGGCCGGACAGAACGCGAGTCGCCGAAACATGGCTTCGGGCTGCGCTCGGGCGGCAGCGCCGGTTCGGGTCGGATCGCTCGTCGCAAAGCCCCGGCAGGGGCTCGACGCCCGCGTTAGCATCCGCCCATGCGGCGCCGCTCAAAGCCGGCGCTCGGTTCTGGGAGGAAACGCGGATGCTCGACCTCGTCGTGAAGGTCGCCGTCAACGCAGCGGCGTTGCTGGTGGCGGCCAACGTCGTGCCTGAGTTCAAGCTCGTCTTCCAAACCGGCAAGCCCGAAGACTGGCTGAAGATCGCCGTCATCGCCCTCGTGTTCGCCCTGGTCAACAGCTACATCAAGCCGATCGTCAAGACCCTCGCCATGCCGATCGGCTTCCTCACGATGGGCCTGGTCGCCTTCGTGATCAACGCGGCGATGCTCCTGGGGACCGCCTGGATCGTGAACCAGGCCAAAGACACCCTGAACATTGCCTTCACGCTGGGTGGCTACCCACCGCACTGGAGTTACGAAGCGATCGGATGCGCAGTCGTCGCGTCCGTCGTGGTGAGCGTCGTCAGCACAGTCCTGAACATAGTCCTGGTGCCGCGTAAGGTCGTCGGCTTCTAGCCGGACCGCCCGCAGCGGCGCCAGCCGGCGGTCTCGCCTCGTCACGGCCCGTCCGCGGGTCGGCGGACCGGGTAGGCTTGCACTCATGCCAGCCACGGATACGCCGCCTCTCGCCAGCCTGTTCGCCGCGACCGACTCCGCGAGCCGTGCCGCGCCGACCGCGCCCGGGCACCTGACAGAGCGCGAGCGGTTTCGGATTCGGCTGCGGCGCCGTCCGCTCTTGCTCGACGGGGCGATGGGAACGCTGCTCTACTCGCGGGGGGTTCCGCAACGAGCCTGCCTGGACGAGCTCGTCCTGTCCAAGCCGGAGTTCGTCTCGACCATCCATCGCGAGTACATCGATGCCGGGGCGGACGCGATCACGACCGACACCTTCGGGGCGAACCGCTACCGTCTGGCCGAGTTCGGGCTTGAGAAGCTGGCCGGCCAGGTCAATCGCCGGGGCGCCCAGCTCGCCCGCGAGGCTCGCGAGACCTCCGGAAAGGAAGTCTCGATAGCCGGCTCGATCGGCCCTCTCGGCCCCACCGGTCGAATGCCGCGGCCTCACCCCGGTATCGCTCGGGCCGCCTTCCGCGAGCAGATCGAGGGACTCCTGGAGGGCGGCGTCGACCTCTTCGTCTTCGAGACTTTCGATCGTCTGGAGACACTGCTGTCGGCAATCGAGGAGGCACGGCGGGCCTGCGACCTGCCGATCATCGCCCAGATGACGTTTGCGGAAGACCTGACCGCCAACGACGGCACCTCCCCCGAGGCCGCGGCGGCCGCCCTGACGGCAGCGGCCGTGGACGCCATGGGCGTCAACTGCGGCTCCGGCCCGCTGGTCTGCCTGGAGGCGCTGGTTCGGACCGGCCCGCCTACCGCGACCGTGGCCAGGTCAATCGTCCCCAACGCGGGCCTGCCGCGGCGCATCGAGGGCCAGTTCGTTTACTCGGCCGGACCCGAGTACTTCGGTGAGATGGTCCCGCGGATGCTCGCCGCCGGCGCCCGAATCATGGGCGGCTGCTGCGGCACAACGCCCGAGCACACGAAGTCGATGCGAGGGGCGATCGATGCGCTTGCCCGTGACGAGGGCGGCGCCGGCACGATTGTAGTGCCGCAGCCCGACGAAGGCGACGGCAGCGCGGGCACGGCCGCCGACTCGGATCTCGCCGCCGCAGCCGCCCCGCGGACGCCACGCGCCGAGATCTCCGGGAGTGGCGATGCCATTCCCGCGTCGGGTCTGGCCCAGAAGCTTGTCGACGGCTCCTTTGTCATCTCTGTCGAGATCGACCCGCCGCGGTCAATCCGCATCGACCGGACGATCGAGGCCGCGCGTCTGCTGAAACAGGCCGGGGTCGATCTGGTCAACATCAGCGACGCCGCGACCGGCCGGGTCCGAATGGGCGCCATGGCCGTGGCTTTCGGCATCCAGCGGCAGCTCGACCTGGAGTGCCTGGTCCATCTGACCACTCGCGATCGCAACTTGATGGCACTCGAGGCGGAACTGCTCGGCGCCCACGCGCTCGGGGTGCGCAACATCCTGGCCCTGACCGGGGATCCGCCGCGCGTCGCCGACCGGCCCGCCACAACGGCCGTCTGGGGCGTGGACGCCATCGGCCTCATCGAGATCATCCGCCGCCTGAACAAGGGCGAGGACGGGGCTGGCCTCTCGATCGGACAGACAGCCGGCTTCACCGTCGCCTGCGCGCTGGACTCCACCGCCGCCGACTCGGACAAGGAGTGGTCCCGACTCGAGCGCAAGCTCGCCGCCGGTGCGAACCTGATCATGACCCAGCCGCTCTATTCGCAGCGGCAGGTGGACTCGATGCTGGCCCGCTCCCGCGAATGCTTCGGCGGAGGAGGCTTCCCGGTGCCAGTGCTGCTCGGCGTTCTGCCGCTCCACAGCGCTCGCCACGCGGAGTTCCTGCACAACGAGGTGCCCGGCATCACGATCCCCGACGAGCAGCGCGCGGCCATGCACGCTGCCGGCGAGCGCGGCGCCGAGGTCGGGCTCGAACTGGCGATGGACCTGCTGGCCGGGTCGGAGGGTCATGTTACCGGCACGTACATAATGCCGAGCTTCGGTCGCTACGAGCTGGCCGCCGAGCTGGTCCGGCGCTTGCGCACCCGCCAGGCTGCCAGGAAGAAGAACTAGCCACAACCGAGGTGCATCCAGATGAGAGGCAACAGGCGCCTTCGAATCCTGGGACTGACTGGAGCCGCGATCTGGCTCCTGCTGCTGGCCTCGGCGGGCGTGTCGGTCGCGGCCGCACCTCCGGCCGGACCGCCCTATCCGGACGCCGTGACGGGCCAGCGCGTCTACGACTACGCGAGCATCTTCTCGCCCGGAGCCATCGCGGCGGCCGAGCAAACTGTCAAGGCGATCGAGGATAGGACCGGCGCGCAGGTCGCCGTCTACACGCAGGTCAAGCCTGAGAGCGACAGCCTCGACGCGGCCAACTCCGACGCCGAGGCGCTCATGGACCAGTGGGGCGTCGGTCGCAAGGGCTTCGACGACGGCCTGGTCATCCTCTTCGACATGCAGGACAACCTGATCCACGGGCAGGTGTCGCTGTACGGCGGAAGCGGCTTCATGGCGGCATACATGACGAACGCGGACCGTCAGGCTGTCTTCGACAACGACATGAAGCCGCTGCTGACGCAGACGCCGCCCGACTTCGACGGGGCGCTGAAGATCGCCCTCGACGACGTGAACGCGGCGGCCACTCCGGAGCATGCCGACGAGTTGAGCCGGGCCCGCATCATCAACGCCCTGGTCGGGTTCGGCGCGGCCATCCTGGCCGTCCTTCTCGTCCTCGTCGTGTTCTTCCGCTGGTACACGCACGGGCGCGATCCGATCTACATCGACGACAACTCCGTTCTGATGCCGGCTCCGCCCGACGGCCTGACGCCGGCCATGGCCACGCTGCTCATGGACGACCGGACCTCGAGCCGGACGGTTTCGGCGGCCATGGTCGATCTGGCGGCGCGCGGTCTGCTCCGGTTCCGCGAGGAAGCCGTGATGCTTGGCAAGAAGACGAGCATCGGCATTACCGGCCAGGTGGCGGAGATCGCGACGCCCGAGGCCGGCCTGTACGTGGGCATCAGAACGTGGGTCGGGCCGGACGGCTTCGTGCCGACCGCGTCGGTCCGAGCGCTGCTGCCGGCGATCGGCCAGTTCAAGAGCGATCTCGAGACCTTCGCCGTTCAAAAGGGCTGGCTGACGGGCAAGCCCACCCGAGTCATCGGCATGTGGATGGCCCTGGCCGCCGTCGAGCTGGTGGCCGCCATCCCGCTGTTCTTCTGGACGCTGTCTCTCGACGCGAGCGGCGGATTCCTGGGCGGCGTCGCCCTCGTGATCGCGGCCGGGGTCACCGGCATCACCGCCTGGTTCATGCCCTGCCGAACGCAGCTCGGGGCGATGCTCCGGGCCATGCTCGCCGCGTACAAGAGAACACTCCAGGCCACGATGGCCCAATCCGGATCGATGGACGAAGTCGTCGAGCGCAAGCCCCTGCCGTGGGTGACCTCACCCGACGCGGCCATGGCCTGGGGTGTCGCGCTGGGTCTCAACGCAGACATCGAGATGCTGCTCGATCGGACGGTCGGCGCCAGCCAGGCGTCGGGTCGCCAGGTCGGCTGGTATCCCATGTGGTTCGCCAGCACCGGATACGGCGGCTTCGGGGTCGGCAGCGGCGCCGGCGGCGGCGCGGGAGGCGCCGGGCTCTTCTCCGCCAGCCCGATCCCCGACGTCGGATCGATGATGGCGTCCCTCGGCTCCATCGGCTCGATCGGCAGCGGCGGCCGCGCCGGTGGTGGCGGCGGGGGCGGTTTTGGCGGAGGAGGCGGTGGCGGCGGCGGCGGCGCGGGAGGCGGGTTCTGACGGGCTGGTCCGTCCGGCGATGCCCGGCGCGGACGAGCGCAGTAGAGGCCGGAAGGAGCGCCTGCAGGATCGCCCGCAGACACAGCGCGCTACACGCTCCAGGGGCGGGAAGAATGCCGGCATCCTCCGGCCGATCCGCGCTACGGCGTTGGACGCGCGCGGCGCGCCCGAGCCGCTGCCGCGCCTGACCCCTTAGGCGTGGACGTACGCGTTCGGCCGGAAGCGGTCGCCGTCCGCTACACTCGTGGCATGGGTGCAGTCGACACGATGGAGCAGTTCTTCGAGCTGCTGAACTCAGGCGATCGCGAGGGCGCGGTCGCTCTTATGGACGAGAAGGCCGAGCTGCGCGTCCACATCGCCGGCAACGCTCGCACGCTGCGAGGCTTGCGCGAGGTAGGCGGCTGGTTTCTGCGCGCCGAGCCCGGCTTCCGCATGATGCCGGGCGACGTCCGGGACATGGGTAACACCTACCAGGCGAACCTGCTGGTGGTCCGACCCGGGGCGCCGACGCAGCAACTGGATGCCAGCTTCAGGGTGGAGGCGGGCAAGATCACCGCGATCAATCTGACGCCGCGCTAGGTTCGAGCCGGTCGACGGGACTAGGTGGCAGACGGCGAGGGGACCGGAACCGCCGGAGTCGTCGACGGACGCCAGCCGGGCGGCGGGATGTTGATGACCATGCCTGGCCAGATGACGTTGGGGTTGGCGAGCTGCGGATTGGCGGCTTCCAGGATCGGCAGGGCCACGTTGAACTTGGCCGCGATCACGGACAGATTGGCGTCCTTGGCAGCGATGGTGTACTGGTAGAAGCTCGGGCCGGCCGAGGCCGAGTTATCGGTGTCGGACGGCACGGCGCTCGGCACCGAGTGGCCCGATCCGCTCGCCCCGGGCACCGCTGAGCCACCGCCGATCGGCGTGCTGCCGCCTCGATTGGTCAGGATCGGGAACACCACCAGAGCGACCATGACCAGGGCCACGCCGATGGCAACGAACAGGAGCGGCTGATTGGCCCGGCGCTCTTCCCGGCTGCGGAGCCGCGGGAAGCTTTCCAGACGGGGAGGATTCTCCCAGCCCGGGTGGCTCGGGCCGCGGCGAGCCATGGCAACGGCCGGCGCAGCGAGCGAGGACGGCGGCAACGGCGCGCTCGGAGCCGGCGTGCGCTTGGTTTCGCCCTCATAGCTCCACAGACCGGCACTCACGTCGGCCTTACGCGGCGACGAGAGGAGCGTGTCGGCGCCCACCGTGGTCCGCGGCCGGGCTGCCAGGAACGCCGGCGCGGCGTCATCTTCGGTGGCAACGGCCGCGGCCGCATCTTCGTCGACCTGGCCGGCGGTCGTGGCGGCTACTGCCGCGCCTGCGGTCTTCACTGCCGCCGCTTCCTGGCGGGCCCAATCGAGAAAGACGGGGCACATTGCGAAGTCGGCCGAGAGGCAGTAGCGCTCCTGATGCGGGAAGGCCCGCGGCTCGGGTTCGGGCGCGGCGAAGCAGCGATGCCGGTAGTCCGGGCCGCTCGAGCGGTGGTCCCGATCGTCTTCGAAAGCGACGAACGGGCACGCGCTCGGGCCGGCATCCAACGTGGTTGTCGGCTCCTCAATCACGCGACAGATCATACCCGGGCCTACCGGTCTTGTGCCGAGTTTGGGGCGATCTCGATTCGTGAGCCGCGGCCCGGTTCATGGGCGGTATGTCGGAACCGGGCGGATAATCCACCGACACAGACCCGCCGACCGAGGATCTCGGGTGAGCTCGATCGATCCGGCTGCCCGCGGAGCCAGGCAGGTTTGCGAAGCCAGGTCTGCCGCCATGACCCGCCCGCGATCTCTCAAAGCCGATCGCCCGGAGGGCCCGCAGGGCTCCCCGGTTACGCCGCCTGATCGAGAGCCGACTGCACGGACTGCAGGTAGCCTTCGCTGGTGTAGGTTGCCCCGGAGATCGTATCCACCTGCGCGCTCTGGGCCGCCAGAACCTCGCTGCGAAGCTGCGGGGCGGCGTACTGGCTGACCTGCGCCGAGTGGCCCCGGTCGTTCGGAAGCTGGAGGGCCTGGACGTCGGTGATCCTTCCGTTCTGGAAAGTGACCTGCACCTGGACCACGCCAAACGGGATCTGGACCGCGGAGCCGGTGACCTGGCCCGTGTAGCTGCCCTTGGTGCCGGGCGTGGCGCCGGAGACGTTCTGCGTGCTGCCGATGTTCTGCTTGGTGCCGGTCTGACTGCCGACGTTCTGAACGCCACCGGTTGTCCCGCCGTTCTGGGTGGTGAGGCCCAAACCTGCGCTCTGCGGGGTCTTGAAGCTCAGAAGAAGGACGAGGGCGGCGACGGTCAGCAGGGTCGCCACGAGCGGTCGCTTGGTCATGGGGTTGTCTCCTGCCCTCAGAAGGCAAAGCGTTCGTAGTGGATCTGCGAATCTGGGATTCGCAGCCAGCGCAGACCGCTCAGGACGCGGGTCATCATGCCGGTTGGACCGCACACATAGATGTCGCGGTCGTGGATGTCGGGCACGAGTCGACGCAGCGCCCGCGGATCGAGCGGGTCCGACGGCATCTCACGCGATCCGCGGCGGCCCACGAGGTAGTGCACGGTGGCGCCGCGCAGGCTGGCCAGCTCGTCGATCTCGCGCTTGAAGACCACTTCCTGCGGTCCGCTGGCGCGGTACAGGAGCGTCAGGTTGCCGCGCGAGGCAGGTAGTTCCTCGAGCAGAGCTCGCAGTGGCGTTATGCCGATTCCGCCGGCGACGAGCAGGACCCTGGCCCGGGTGCGAGCCGCGCCGGTCAGGGCGCCGTACGGACCCTCCAGGAACACGGGCGTGCCCACGGGCATTCGCTGCAGCGTCTTCGTGTAGTCGCCGAGCTCCTTGATCGTGAAACGCAGGTACTTGCCGTTGGGCGCGGCCGAGATCGAGAAGGGATGGGCTCGGAACCAGCCTTCCGAGGTCAGGAAGCGGAGTCGGAACCACTGGCCGGCCCGGACGGGCAGCTGATCCAGGTCGCGGCCGGTCAGGTAGAGAGATGCGACGCCGGGTGCTTCCTCGACCACGTTCGCGACGTGGAAACGGTGGCGCCAGGACATCGAGATCGGCTGGCCGAAGCGGAAGGTCAGGAGAGTCCCGAACGCAACCACGTACAGGGCGATCCAGTAGAGGCTCGCGACCTGATCGGTCGTGAAGTCAACGCCCACGAAGAGCTGATGCAGGAAGGCGAGCGCGATGGCCAGGTACGTGTACAGGTGGATTGCGTACCAGGTCTCGTAGGAAGCGCGGCTGCGGACGGCACGAACCGAGCTGATTCCCACGGCGCCGAGGATGACAAGCGCGACCGCGGACCAGAGCACGTAGGGGAAGGTCGTCAGCAGCGTCACGAACTCGCCGACGAGGGAGCTGCCGCCGAGACCCATCGAATAGCCGACGGTGGTCAGGACGGCATGGGCGACCAGCAGCGATATGGCCCCGAATCCCACCCAGCGATGGGCGTCGGTGATCCGATCCTGGCCGAACACCTGGTCGAGCCAGGGGCTGCGCGACATGAGAATCAACTGGATGAGGACCAGGTAGGTCCCGTAGAGGGCGGTGATCTCACCGGCCGCTATGAAGATGCCCGACATCGTGCCAAGCGTCTGGATTCCGCCGTGACGGATCCACATCCCCAGGATCAGCATGGCGTTGCCGCCGAGAACGGCGTAGACGTCGTTTGCTGTCACCGGCCAGATCCGCGGCACGGGAACGCGGCGGACCTTGCGGGCCGGCGCGGCCGCCAGAGTCCTGTTACGGGTTACGTAAGTACCGTTCATCGAGTTGTCGTGGCTCCCGGTCTGGCTGCTCGGTCGAGTTGCTCCGGCTTGAGCTAGTCGCTCCCTGTTCGGTGCCTCGTGCTGAGTACGGGGCTGCCCCAGGACTCGAATCATCGAGCCGCTTCCTGCAGTGAGGCTGAAACGTTGGTGGCGCCTGCGTGTGTTTAGCGTGGAGGCCGCGTGGAGGAGAGAGCCGCAGCTCGGGCGGGCCGGGCCACTCCGTTTCGACACGCCCGAGTGCCGCCACGATGGGAGCTGGACCCGGCCGCCGGGCCATACCGGCCCCGAGATTGACAGGCGGGCCCGACGCCTCCAACACTTGCATCCGGCCGAGGCCCGGCGAAGCTGCCTGCTCCCTCTCGCCTCGCCTCACGTCCCGCGCCGGGAGGAGACCGATGTCCCAAGTAACACGCTGGCTCAAGCCGGCTACGACCGTCTACGCGCATTGCGACGTTCCGTGCGGCATCTACGACCCGCACGGGGCCGAGCTCGCTGCCCGAACCGTCGCTCGCATGGTCGAATTGATCGGCCAGCTCCCGAAGGAGAACCCGACCGAAGCCGACAGGGCCAAGTTCGTCCGCTGCGTCACTGTCAAGGAGCAGCACGCCGAGATTCTGAAGCACGAGATCCAGGTCATNNTTCTGGTCGACCAAGAAGTAGCGGACGCCTGCCGATGAACGAGACGCCGGAGGACGGCCCTCCGGCGTCTCCCTATTCCGAACCGTCGGAGGCAGCTGGACCCTCGGAGGAACCCTCTGTTCGCCCGCCCCGTGCAGGTCGACGGGGATTGCCCAAGCTCCCCGCCCCGTGGCCCGCGCCCTTCGCCAAAGAGTGGCCCAGAGCCCATCGCGGCACCTGGCACGGGTCCATCGCCAAAGCGTGGCGGCGCGCCCGGCGCGGCATCTGGCGGGTGGCCGTGGCCGAGGAGAGCATGGCCCCGGCCCTGGCCGCGGGCGACTGGCTGCTGCTGGACCCGACAACTGCCAGCTGGCCGCGTCGGGGAAGCGTCGTCGTCTTCCGCGAGCCGGACACGGGCATTCTGGCCATCAAACGCGTGGCCGCTCGCCCGGGCGACCTCGTGCGCATCGCGGCCGGGATTCTGCACCTCGGTCCGGACGAGGCCTGGTTGCTCGGCGACGACGGAGCCGTCTCTCTCGACTCGCGCCACTACGGCCCCGTGCCACTCGAGGCCCTGGTTGGGCGGGCGTGGTTCCGCTACGGGCCGGCGCGGCGGATAGGATTGACTCCTCGCCGCGTCGTCACACCCGACCGATGAGTTCGCGCGCGGCCAGCTCGATCATTGCGTGGTCGCGTGGCAGGAGATCCTGGAGCATGATCCGCTCCACGCCGGTTGCCGCGAACCGGGCGGCCATGGCCCGGGCCTGATCGGGCGTCCCCAGGATCCAGCGTGGCCGCCGCTCCTCCAGCCAGCCCGCCGCGTCGGTTCCCGCGTCTCCGACCATCGCCAGCTGGTCCCTCACGCGTCGTTCCATCTCGGCCGCGTCAGCGCCGACGAGCAGCCCGGCCATCACCGAACGGCGGATGACGGCAGGATCGCGGCCGATCTTCCGGCACTCGACGTCCAGCCGCCCGAAGGCATCGGTGCACTGGTCCGGATCGGCGCTCGACATGTTGTACTCGTCGGCGTAGCGAGCGGCCAATCGCAGGGATCGCGGGCTCCCTTCGCCGCCGACGATGATCGGCGGGTGCGGCCGCTGGACGGGCTTCGGGTTGAACGAGGCCGCTACGACTCGGACCTGTTTGCCGTCGAACGACCAGCCGTCCGGCTCCTCCCAGAGCCCGTGCAGGATCGCCAGTTCGTCTTCCATCAGGTCAGCGCGTTCGCGGATCTCGGGGAAGGGCAGGCCGAGCTGGCTGTGCTCGGGCTCGTTCCAGCCCGCCCCGATGCCCACCTCGACCCGACCGCCGCTCATCTCGTCGGCGGTCGTCACGACCTTGGCGAACGACCCGGGATGGCGGAAGGTCACCGGCGACACCAGCGTTCCGAGGCGGATGGTCTTCGTCTCGCGGGCGATGCCGGCCAGGACCGTCCACGCGTCGGTGGTCGGCCTATCAGCCGGTCCCGGGAAGCTGCGGTAGTGGTCGGACCTGAAGAACGCCTCGAAGCCGACCCTCTCGGCGAGCCGTGCCAATTCGAGCTGTTCGGCATAGGTGAGTCCCTGCTGGGCCTCGATCATCAGCGTGAAACGCATCGGCATTCTCCCGCACAGCGTACGAGCGAGTGGACCAGCCACTGCTCCCGCGCCACTAGTGTGAACCGATCATCCGGCGGGGTGCCACGGCGCGCGTTTGCGCTGCAAAGAGTCGTAGGCTTCGCTAGACTTCCCGGCGTTCCGTCGGATTGGGGCCGATGGGCACCCCCAACGTGGCCATTGGGTTGCTTGATCCTCAGGCGGGCCGGCTCCCCCTCACCGGCCCGCCTTCTTCTTGCCCGCCGAAGGCGACCGCGGCGTGCTGCGCGCGATCGGCGGCGCGCGGCCGGCAGGTTCCCGGCGACACGGGGCATACTTCGGCCATGCCCGAGAAGCTCATCCCGCCCAATCCGCCACTGAGCGACGGCGTCATCGCCCTCCGACCGTTCCGTGCCGGGGATGCCCCGGCCATAACGGCCGCGTGCCAGGACCCCGATATCCAGCGGTGGATCCCGATCATCCCCGTCCCGTACACCGAGGACGATGCCCGGCGCTTCATCCTGATGACGCTACAGGCCTGGCACGACGGCACGGGCTACGAGTTCGCCATCGCCGACGCCTCGACCGACCGGTACGTCGGCTCGATCGGACTCCACGTGGGGCCGAACCCGCGGCGGTTCGCCATCGGCTACATGGTCGCCCCGGAGGCCCGCCGGCGCGGAGTTGCGGTCAGCGCCCTGCGCCTGGTGACGCGGTGGGGCTTCGAGCGCCTCGCCATCGAACGCCTCGCCCTGTGGACGCTGCCGGGCAACGTCGCCTCTCAGGCGGTAGCCGAGAAGGCCGGCTTCCGCTTCGAAGGTCTGTCTCGCAACTGGGAGTCGGATCGAGACGATCTGCCCGTGGACGCCGTCATGTACTCGATGACGCCCGACGACCTGGCTGACGCCCTGGCCGCCGACGAGGCGGCGGCCGGTGTGCCGATCGCCGAGGTGCCGCGCGAGCTGCGGGCGCCCGGAACTCGTGCGGCGCCGTTCGTGGAGCTCGCCGCGTTGGCAGATCTGGCGCGGGGCGAGATGCGCCGCGTCACTCGGGCGGGNNCCCGCACATGGCGGCGCCACTCAGCATCGGGGAGCTGGCGGGCTGCGTCGTCGCGTGCCCGCTGCACGAGGGCCGCTTCGACCTGTCCACCGGGGAGACCGTGCGGATGCCCACGACGGGCGGCCTCGACGCCGACGGGCAGTACCACCTGCCATGGTCCCCGACGGGGGCAGAGCCCAAACCCGAGCCGCCGTCGAGGAAGCTCGTGGCACGCCGGCTCACGCGCGTCAGTCGGCTTTGCTTCTACCCGGCGCGCATCCGTGAGGGCCGGCTGGAGGCCCAGCTGCCGATCCTGGCCGAGTAGCCCCGCGCCGCATGCCGCTTCCTTCCCCGCTCCGCGGCGTGCCGGAGGATCGGGACGACCCGCGGCCGCCGCTCCTCTCGGCGACCCGCTATCGGTGCCCGACAGTCCGATCGGCCGCCTTCTCCGCCCTGGCGGCTTCCTCGGCGCGTCGACTGGAAGCGGCGGTCAGCCACGCACAGGCTTCGGCCATGTCGTCGGTGCAGCGCATCAGGTCGATGTCGCCCGGCTCGATGTTGCCGTGCGGAACCGGCTCCCGGCGCAGCCAGTCGAGCAAGCCCGCCCAGTACTCGGTGCCGATGAGCACGACCGGGAAGTGGCGGATCTTGCCCGTCTGGATCAGCGTCAGCGACTCAAACAGCTCGTCGAGCGTGCCAAAGCCGCCAGGGAAGATGGCGAAGCCGTCGGCGTACTTGACGAACATGACCTTACGGGCGAAGAAGTAGCGGAACTCGACGCCCAGGTCCACGTACGGGTTGACGGCCTGCTCGTGCGGCAGCTCAATGTTGCAGCCGATCGAAAGACCGCCCGCCTCGTGGCAGCCGCGGTTGGCTGCCTCCATGATGCCGGGCCCGCCGCCCGTGATGACCGCGAAGCCCTCCTTTGCGAGCAGGCCTGCCAGCTCGCGGGCCCTGTCGTAGTACGGGTCTCCCTCCTTGACGCGGGCCGAACCGAAGACCGTGACCGCTTTGCCGACGGCCGCCAGCGCATCGAAGCCCTCGACGAACTCAGACAGGATGCGCAACGAACGCCACGGATCCGAATCGAGGAACGCGGGGCGATGGCGCGGCGAGAGCAGCCGCTCGTCCTCGGTTCGGGCGTGGACCGTAAGCAGCTCGGTGGCCTTGGGCCGGTAGGTCACGCGGCCGCTTCGGCGCCGCTCATGACTACCGATGCCGATGCCATTGCCGTCGCCGTTCTGACTTTCGCTTGCGTGGGCGTCAGCCTGTGGCTGGGCGGCGGCTTCGGAGTTGAGCGTCCCGCCCTCGCTTGGCATCCTCGCGCCCTTGTCAGGCTTCTTCTGTGAATGGGGCATCTGGCTCTCCTGATCGTACCGACAGAGGATGCCACGTCGGAGACCGCGCTGTTCGGGCGACTCAATAGGGATCGGCCGATCGGCCAATTAGATCACCACCCGAAGGCGGGCCTTCCATGCCCAGCGCCGCGGCCGCGCCGGCGGATCAGGGCCAAACGGGCCGGGCCGGGAGCGATCCGAAGAAGACTACCCGGCTATCTCGGCGCGATCGGAGAAAAGGGCAGCGAGGACAAGCGCCCCAACGAGCCACACACCCACAAGCACGAGCGCCTGGTCCGCCGGAAGCCCGCTCGCCCCACCGCCGAACGCGTCCGTTGTCGCACCACTCGACGCCGTCGCCAGCGAAGCGTTCGCGACGCTGAACGGCAGGTACTTCACGATGTCCGGCAGGAAGATGCTGGCGAAGCCCTCGCCGAAGTAGAAGGCGATGCCCGCGCCGATGCCGGCCAGCTGGCTACGCGCCAGGGTCGCGATGGTGAAGCCGAGGGCTCCTTCCTCGACGACCGCGAACCAGCCCTTCAGAAGCCTTTCGGGCAGGTCGCTCAGGGTCGCGGAGTCTCCCAAGCCGCTCGTTGAGACGCCGGCGAGGTGGGCGCCAACGATGGCAGCGACCACGCCGGCGGCGAAGGTTATCAGGAGGCCGAGGGCGATCATGACCGCGACCGTGACGTAGGTGATCAGCATGTACCGGACGCGACTCTCACCGCGGGCGACTGACGACTTGAGCGTGCCCCAGCTCCATTCGGAGCCGGCGATGGCCGCTCCGTAGATCACCGCGAAGAGACCGCCCAGCCCGGTGATGAACTGCAGGATTCTGTCGTACGCGCCCGGAAAGGTAACGAGAAGCTTGGCTTCGGCACCGTTCGCACGGACCGCACGCCCGTTGGCCGTGGCGCCGACCGCCACGATGATCAACACGAGAAGACCGATCAGGAGACCGGCTGTGACCCAGGTCGCGGGTCGACGGACGAGCTTCCGCAGGCCCGAGAAGAACAGCCTCATGCCGCCGTGTCCTTTCCCGATGTGACGTTGCCGTTGCCAGGCCCGCCCAGGCCGATGAAGGTGCCTTCGCCGTCGATCGTCTGGCCGCCCGTGAGCTCCAGGAAGAGCATCTCGAGGTCGTTCCCCGATTCCAGCCCGGATACGTAGATGCCCGCCCCGGCGAGCTTCTGGCTCACGTCCTCCGCCCGATCGGCCGCGATGTGCACTGCCAGCCAGCCCTCGTCGCGATCCGTCTCGGTCAGTCGCTCGGTTGGAGCCAGAGGAACGAGGGTCTCGATTGCGGCGTCGACCAGATTCGGGCGAACGCGAGCCTTGACGACGCCCTGCATCGACAGGAGCTCCTTGAGTGGACCCTCGCGGACCAGTTTCCCCGCGGCGATGATGCCCACCACGTCGGCCATGACCTGGATCTCCGCCAGGAGGTGGCTCGAGACGAAGACCGTCTTGCCCTGTGATGCCAGCGCCTTGAGCGTGTCGCGCATGGCCACGATGCCGGCCGGGTCGAGGCCGTTGGCGGGCTCATCGAGCAGCAGCAACTTCGGATCGCTGAGCAGCGCCCCCGCGATTCCGAGCCGCTGCTTCATGCCCATCGAGAACCCCTGGACCTTGTCGTTGGAGCGGTCGCACAGGCCGACCAGATCCAGCAGCTCTTCGATGCGCTTCGAAGGCACCGGAGCGCCGGACGCAGCCAGCTCGCGGAGGTTGGCGCGGGCCGACAGATACGGGTAGAAGGTCGGCGACTCGACGAGCGCCCCCACCTCGAACAGACGACGCCGATCTCCGCGCTTGAACGGCTTGCCGAGCAATTCGACCTTGCCACCGTCGGCGTGGATCAGCCCGGTGAGGACACGCATGGTCGTCGTCTTGCCGGCACCGTTGGGCCCGAGGAAACCGTACACGACGCCTTCCGGGACCGACAGGTCGAGGCCGTCGAGGGCGCGCCGCGGCCCGTAGTTCTTTCGCAGGCCGCGCGTCGCAAGCGCGAGACCGGTCGTTCCGCTCATGCCGGCCCTCGGCCGGCGTTGCCTGCCGCGCTCATGGGGAGCGTTCCGGGATTCACCTGAGGTTCTCCTTCCGTCGAAGCGGACGCTGGGAATGCGGCCGGCAAACGCTCGGCCATGATCTGGAGCAGGCGTTCGAACGACGCCAGCTCGTCGGCGCTGAGGACCGCGAGCACCTGTCGTAGAGCCCCTCGCCGGGCACCCTGGATTTCGGCCAGAAGGCGAGCGCCGTCGTCGCTGAGCCGGCACTCGACAACGCGCCGGTCGTCGACGCGGTGGCTTCGGATGGCCAGACCGCGCCGCTCCAGACGATCGATGAACTCTGAGGCGGTGGCGTCGGTCACACCGAGCTTGTGGGCGAGCCGGCCGATCGAGACCGGCCCGGACTGGCCGAGCACGAACAGAAGACGCAGCTGACCGAACGTGAGATCGTGATGGGCCCAGGCCGGCGGTCCCTTGGGCATGAACTGGACCAGCGCCTGAACGCGAGCCTCGATGTCGTCGAACGTAACGGCATGCCCCGATATTTCGGCCATGCCCTTACCTTAAGGCAAGATCCTCAAGGATTGCTGAAAGGGCACCTCCGATTCAGTGTGGCGGCCAGTTCTGCGGGCGATCCTCAGCCGCCCGCCCGGCCTACTTCGCCGGCCCTGCCAGCCAGCCCTTCCAGGTCGCCTCCGCCGGTCCTGCGGTGAAGGCATCGCCGCAGCGGGCGAGCGGCAGCCGAAGCAGCCCGTTGTCGGCGAGCAGCCGCTCCACGATCTCGTCGGCGTCGAGGCGCATGTATCCCAGGCCGAGTTCCTTATACCGGCGTCCATCGGCGTCCAGAAGAGCCGGGGCGCCGAGCCGCTCCACGAAACGGCGCAGCTCCCCCGCCGCAATGGGCTTCCGCCGCAGGTCCACGAACGTGGCGTTGACGCGGCGCTCCTTGAAGAAGCGCAATGCCGCCTGCGTCGGGCGCGAGTCGGCGAGTCCGAAGAGCTGGACGGTGGGACCGGCCGGTGCTGGCATGGCGAGAAGAGTAACGATGACGTCGTAGCCCGGCTCGCCGGCCTGCCCACTCCTCTCCCCTCGAGCCGCCGCGCCAGGTACCATCCGCGCAGGAGGTGCGGCGTGATCTGGTTCACCGTTCAGCTGAGCGACAAGCCCGGGTCCCTCGCGAAGATGGCAGCCGGTCTGGGCGAACGCGGCATCAACATCAGCGCCATCGTTGGCATCGCGGAGGACACGGAAGGCGCGTTGATGCTCGCCACGAGCGACGCCGATGGCACGCGGGCGGCGTTCAGGGGCATGGGCCTGGCTTTCGAGGAGCACGATCCGGAGGAGGGCCTCGAGATCGCGGACCACCCGCGCGTGGCCCAGGGCTTGGCCGACCGCGGCCTGGGCGTAGGCTGAGATGGCCCGTCCCGCCCATTCCGCTCCCACCGTCGCCGTTCGGCTCGACTTCGCCGATCGGCCCGCCGCGATCCCGGAGATCGTCGCCAGCGTCGCCGCCGCTGGAGGCAGCCTCCGGACCCTCAGCACGGTCCGGCGCTGGACGGATGAATCGGCCGGGGCGCTGGTCGAAGTGGAGCTCGAGGTCGAAGGACTCAAGGAGGACCAGGTCATCGAGATCCTCGATCGCCTGCCCGACCTCCGCGGCTGCCGCGTCACCCGGTCCCTCGACCGCGTCTTCGGCAAGCGGCTAATCGTGATCGGCGGTGGAGCCCAGATCGCCCAGGCCGTTCTGGGCGCCGTCAGCGAAGCCGATCGCCACAACCTCCGCGGCGAGAAGATCAGCGTCGACACCATCCCGCTCGTCGGGGAAGAGAACCTGGCCGCAGCCGTTCGCGCCGTTGCCGACCTCGACCGGGCCCGTGCCCTCCTCCTGGCCGGCTCGATCATGGGCGGCGAGATCACCAGGGCCGTCGTCGAGATCCAGCAGCTCGGAATCCCCGTCATCGCCCTCAACATGGTCGGCTCGGTGACGGACGTCGCCGACCTTGTCGTCACGGACCCCGTCCAGGCCGGCACGATGGCCGTCATGGGCATCGCCGACACGGCCAAGTTCGACTTCGCCCGGCAGAAGGGCCGCCGCTACTAGCCATGGCGACCAGGACCGGCAAGGGCTCGCCATCGGCCGGCAGGGGCGCCGTGCCTGCGGATCGGCCGTTCGGGAACCCGAACCATGAACCGACGGAGGAGGCGCTCGAGGCGGTCCTGGGCGCCGCCGTCGCACGTTTCGACGCCATCCGAGGCCTCGCCATGGACTTCAACCAGGAGTGGAGCTTCTTCCGCGGCAGCGGTTGGATGCTGAGGATCCACGATGGCAGGAAGTCCCTCCTGTACCTGATTCCGCTGCGGGGCGCCTTCCGGGTGAGCATGGCCATCCGCGAGTTCGAGCGCGTCGCGTTCGCGATCGACCCCGGTCTGGCGCCCCTCCACGCCGCGCTGACGGCGGCGAAGAAGGTCCCGGAGGGCTTCGCGGTCGGGTTCGACGTGGATGGCCGCGGTGATTTCGACCCGCTCCGGTCGCTCATCGAGAAGCTGATCGAAGCGCGGCGGGCTTAGCAGCGCGGAGAGACGGACATGCGCATCGCGACCTGGAACGTCAACTCGCTGAAGGCTCGCATGGAGCGAGTCGAAGAGTGGCTGGCCGATCGATCCCCCGACGTCCTGCTGATGCAGGAGACGAAGCTCTCCGACGAGGCCGCGCCCTACATGCCGTTCAGCATGGCCGGTTACGACCTGCTCCATCACGGCGAGGGCCGCTGGAACGGAGTGGCGATTGCCAGCCGCGTGGGGATCGAGGACGTCGTTACCAACTTCGGCGACGGGCCTGTGCGCCGCTCCCCGGGCGTGGAGTCGACGACGGGGGCGATCGCTGAGACCCTTGAGGCCGAGGCGTCGGCGGCGCCGGCGGACGAAGCCCGAATGGTTTCCGCGGTCTGCGGCGGAGTCCGGGTCGTAAGCATCTATGCGCCCAACGGCCGAGCCCTCGACACGCCCTTCTATCGGGCCAAGCTTGCCTGGTTCGATCGACTCGGCCGCTGGCTGCGCGAGACCTGCGACCCGAGCCGGCCGCTGGCGATCGGCGGCGACTTCAACGTCGCGCCCGAGGATGCGGACGTCTACGACATGACCGACTTCGTCGGCGCCACGCACGTCTCAGCGCCCGAACGAGCCGCCCTGGCCTCGCTCCGCGACTGGGGCCTGGTGGACGCCTATCGGATGCACCACCCCGAGCCGGGGAGGTTCTCGTGGTGGGACTATCGAGCCGGCAACTTCCACAAGGGCCTGGGCATGCGCATCGACCACATGTACGTCACCCGGCCGGTAGCCGCACGCTGCACCGCCGCCGAGATCGACCGCGACGCCCGCAAGGGCAAGCTGCCCTCGGACCACGCGCCGGTGTACATGGACCTCACGGATTGACTCGCGGCCGGGAACCGGGCGATAACGAACCCGACGCGATCGCGAGTGGCCGGCGGGGATCTCTAGCCGGCAGGGGTGGCGCTCGGCGTCGGGGTCGGAATGGGCGTCGGCGTCGCGGGTGGAGCCGGCGTGAGCTGACCAGGCTGCGGGATGTTGAGCACCAGCCCGATCTGAAGGAGCGTGGGGTTGTCCGCAAGCTTGGGATTGGCCAGCAAGAGTTCCCACTGCTTCAGATGGAACTTGGCGGCGATCTTGGCCACGGAATCTCCGGCCACGACCTTGTACTGCTGGTAGCTCACGAACGGCGCCACTGTGCCGCCACCGCCGGCCGTCGCCGATGCCACGGCGGCATTGGACGGCGCGCTGGAGTGGACCGAGTTGCTCGCGGTCGGTGCGGTCGCCGAACGGCTCGCTGCCGGGGCGTTGTTGGGGTGGCCGAGCAGAGCTGGCAGAACCACAAGCGCGCCCAGGACCACCGCCACCGCGATTGCCACGAACACCAGAGGCTTGACGGTCCGGTGCTCTTCGTGCCCGCGGAGCCGCGGGTAGTTGTAAGGGCTCGGCGGCTTCTCCCAGGCCGGATAGCTCGGTATTCGGCGGGCCATGGCCGAGGCCGGTTCCTTGAAGGGCCGCTGCGGGGCGGTGGGCCCGTGCAGGGCCGCCTCCCTGTCTTGCCGCGCCGGCGGACGCACACGGCGGACACGATTCTCGGAGTCGGGGTCGACCGGCAGATCGGAAGCGGCCCCGTCGTCGGCCGGCGGGCGCCCGGGCGCTTGCTCGATCTCTTCTTCTCGATCCATCGTTCCTCCTCGTCCTGGAGGCGCCGCCTCTGGGTCCCGAGCCCGATTGACGCGCAGCCCCGCGCTGCGCTGGGAGCGACCCCCAGAGCAGGTCCGTGCATCCGTAAGGGTAGACCGACCTGGCAGACAAGGTACAGGAAGCTGCGGAGATGGGCGCCGGCGCCCTCTGAACCGCCTCGAAGCCGCCGCTGAACCCTCAGTCGAAGGCGCCCCTGAAGAACGTGTTGCGATCGCGAATGCGGCCGATCCCGATGAGCCGTCCGTCCACGTCCTCGACGACGAACTCGTACGAGCCATAGGGCGTCATCGCCGGCTCGCGCACGACGCGCGCGCCCTTCGCCTTCAGTTCTTCATGCATCGACTCGACGCCCTCGACGGTGTCCGGGTCGAGGTAGATATCGAAGCCGGCGCCATAGCGGACGCCGTTGGGCTGGACATCGCCGTGCCCGGCCTGTACCAGGATGATCTCGACATCGTCGCGGTAGATCGTCGCGAAGGCTTCCTCGGCGTCGTAGTGCTCAACGACGGTGAAGCCGAAGATCTCGCGGTAGAAATCCGCGGTCCGGCGCACGTCGGCTGTGACGAAGACCGCCGCGGCGTTGGCCAGCCTGGCTTTGCTCAAGGTGCCCTCCCTGGTCGCCCGTCCCCCCGTTCGATGCGCCGCGCCCGGGCGCGGTAGGCGCCGGAATGTCAGTATGGGCGCATGGAAATCCACTTCCTCGGCGCTGCCAATACGGTAACCGGATCACAGTTCCTGCTCGTGACCGAGCGGGCCAAGGTGCTGATCGACTGTGGCATGTTCCAGGGCGGTCCGCACGAAATCGTTCGCAATCGCGTTCCCCTGGCCTACGACCCCAAAGAGCTGGACGCGATCGTCCTGACCCACGCCCATCTCGACCATTGCGGGCTCATACCGCACATCGTGGCCGAGGGCTTCAACGGCCCCATCTACGCCACGCGCGGCACGATCGAGCTGGCCTCGCTGGTGCTGCTCGACTCAGGCAAGCTCCAGGAGGAATACGCCAAGCGCCACAGGCATTGGGCGGCGAAGAACCCGGACAAGGCCGCCCGTGAGGATCAGCGCGATGAGACGGAGATCGAGGCTCAGGAGCAGATCGCCGAACAGGAGGAGGAGGCCCCGCCAGACAGCGCCACCACCGGCGCCCCGACTGGACTGCACGCCGGCGACGTCACGCCCGACGGCCACGTCATCGCCTCGGGCATCGACGAACTGGCTTTGAGCGACGAGCAGGGCCTCGGCACGCGCATGGGCTATCCGCCGTTCGGTCAGCCGGGTCACGACGCCGCGATGGCAGGCAGCCCGGCGCAGCCGAACCTCGTTCTCGAGGAACCCGTCTACGACCTGGCGCAGGCGCAGACCTCCCTGACCCACTTCCGCCCCACCGACTACGAGACGCCTCTCGAAGTGGCCCCCGGCATCACCGCCGTCTACCACGACGCGGGCCACATCCTCGGCTCTGCCATCGTGGAGCTGCGTGTTGCGGCCCAGAAGGACGTGCCCACTCGAACGCTCGTCTTCTCCGGCGATCTTGGCCGGGCCGGTGCGCCGATCCTGCGCGACCCGACGATCCTCTCGCAGGCCGACTACGTCCTCGTCGAGTCGACGTACGGCGGCCGAGTGCACGAACCTGAGGAAGAGTCGCTGACCCAGCTCGAGGGGGCCGTCAAGGACATCGAGAAGACACAGGGCGTGTTGCTCATTCCCTCATTCGCGATCGGCCGGACACAGGAAGTCGTATGGGCCCTGCGCCACCTCCTGGACGCCGGCCGAATTCCCGACGTGAGGCTGTTCCTGGACTCGCCGATGGCGTCGAAGGCTTCGGCGATCTACCGCGAGCACACCGACTACTACGACGCCGACACGCTGGCGCTTCTCAAGAAGGGCGAGGGTCCCATCGACTACCCGTCGGCAAAGGAGACTCCTCTTGCCGCCCAATCCGAGGCGATCGACCGGGCCAGCCGGCCGTATGTCCTGGTCGCGTCGAACGGCATGCTGACCGGCGGGCGCGTCCTGAATCACCTCCGAACGCTCATCGGCGACACGAAGGCAATGATCCTGTTCGTGGGCTATCAGGGCGAGGCGACGCTCGGGGCCAGGCTTCAGGCAGGCATCACGACGGCTCGAATCGACGGTCAGGAGTACACGGTCCGGTGCGCCGTCAGGTCGATCAGCGGGTTCTCGGCCCACGCCGACGAGCCCGGACTGCTCTCCTGGCTGGGCAACTTCATCGCGGGTCGAAAAGCCGGGGATCCGGGCGTGCCGCGGCGCATCTTCATCGTCCACGGCGATCCCGACGCCCAGGCGGCGATCGAGCCCAAGATCCAGGCGCTGGGCCTGCCGACGATGGCTCCGCACTGGCACCAGCACGTCGTCCTCGACTGACCGTCGCGGATGTCAGCCGGCCCACCACCGATCCGATTCCTCCGTGGCGACGATCCAGCTCGAACTGGTCCTGCAGAACGCCTGGCGACGCCGGTGCGTCGCGCAGGGCCGGCCGCGAACGGCTATCCCGCAGCGGCGCCTGTGCTGCCCGGCGCGTGCAGCGGGATGCCTGCTGCGCAGGCCGGGCACGTTTCGGGGCCCGGGTCGTAGGTCGGCAGCTGCAGCTGCCACAGAGCGCGGAGCGGGTAGCTCCGCTGCGTCTTTGGGGAGCTGAGCGAGGCCAGCCCGCCGGAACGATCCGCCAGGACGGCGCACGTCACGATCTCACCGCCGAAGTCCTCCACGGCCGGCAGCATGGCCAGCAGCGATCCTCCGGTGGTCAGGATGTCGTCGACGAGCAGCACTCGCTCGCCCGGAGCAATGCTGAAACCTCGCCGGAACTCGCGCCGCACCGTCCCGTCCGGGCCCTTCACCTCCTCGGCGAAGATGCTGCGCACCCCGAGCTGGCGGGCGGTCTCGAAGGCAAGGACGACGCCGCCTGTCGTTGGGCCGGCGACCACGTCCACCATCGGTGTGCCGTCCGGATGGCGATGGCGCGCCGCCCAGAATGCGCACAGCTCGCTCGTGGCCGCCGGGTCCTGGAGAACGAGGAACTTCTCCAGGTAGCGCTCGGAGTGCCTGCCGCTCTTGAGGAGGAAGTGACCCTCTTTGAGCGCACCGGACCGCCGGAAGAGATCCTCCGTGCGCGAGGCGATCGCCTTTGCCGCGGCCAGGTCGACCGCCGATCGAATCGTCGTCATTCGAGCCTCCGCGAGAGCACGGCGGTTGCGGTCACGGACGATACTCGGCGCCCTTGACCGATGCCGCCCCGGTCCGCTTCGGCAGGGCGGTCCCGATCAGCGGCCGGTAAGAGTCAAGTCCGCGGCGCAGACACTCGGCCCTCAACTCGTCGCCGAGCCTCACCGGCAGCTCCGGGTCNNGCGAAGATGGCCGTGCCAACCTGAACCGCGACCGCTCCGCAGGCAAGGAAATCCAGCACGTCGTCCAGGTTGGTCACGCCGCCGATGGCGACGATCGGGATCGAGACGACCTGCGCCACCTCGTAGACGACGCGCAGTGCCACAGGCTTGATGGCCGGGCCCGACAGCCCGCCGTAAGTGTTGCCCAGGAACGCCCGCGTTCGATCCGGCGCCACTGCCAGGCCCGAGAGCGTGTTGATGGCCGTGATCGCGTCGGCCCCGGCCTCCTCGATCGCTTTGGCGATGGGCCGGATATCGGCCACGTTCGGTGACAGCTTGACCAGGAGCGGCAGCTCCGTGGCGCGGCGGACCGCGGCGGTGACGGCTCGCGCGGCGTCGCGATCGATGGCGAACTGCAGCCCGCCCTTCCCGACGTTGGGGCAGCTGATGTTCAGCTCGATGCCGGCTACGCCGGGCACGCCATCCAGACGGCGCGCAACCTCTACATAGTCGTCGATCGATTCGCCGGCGACGTTGACGATGACCGGCACGTTCCAGCCCTGCCAGATCGGGCAGTACCGGTCGATGACCGCGTCCACGCCTGGGTTCTGCAGGCCGATCGAATTGAGCATCCCGCCGGGCGTCTCGGTCACGCGCGGCGGTGGGTTGCCCGCCCGTGGCCGCAGGGTGGTGCCCTTGCAGCAGATCGCGCCGATACGCTGAACGTCCACGACCTCGCCGTACTCCACGCCGTAACCGAACGTTCCGGATGCGACAAGGATGGGGTTCGCCAGCAGGAGGCCCCGCCCCGGCGCCAGCTCCACCGACAGGTCGATCCGATCGAGAGCCTCGCGCTCGGCCAGCGTGGGTCGGACGGCCATCGGTGCGCCGAGGTCGGCCACGGCCGAGCCGCCGGTCTCGACGCGGGCCCGACCGTCCGCCGGCCTCCGCGTTCGATCGACCGGAACGATGGCGCTCTTGATGGTCCGAACGGTCGGCGTCCGCTTCGGCTTTGCCATGCCCTTGGCCGGCCTGGCGGCGCCCTTCCCGAAACGAACATCGGCAGCCGTGACAACCCTCTTCTTCGGCTTCATCGCATCGGCCTCAGGCGCTCGCCGGCCATGCGATCTCATCGGCGGCGAACACGGGACCCTCGCGGCATACTCGCAGCGGGCCCTCGACGCCAATGACCACGCAGCCCAGGCAGGCGCCCACGGCGCAGCCCATCGTCTGCTCCATGGAGACCTGCAGAAACGCCTTGCGCCGGGCGGCCGGGGACCCGAGCGGGTCGACCTTGCCCGCACCTCTCTTGCGCCCAAGCTTGGCCACGCCGAGCCGATCGCGCCGTCCGGCGGCCAGCTGCGCGAGCCGCGCGAGCATCGGATGCGGGCCGCAGGCGAAAGCCTGATCGGCCCAGGCCTCGTAGTCGGCGACCAGCTCCGTCACGAAGCCGCGGTGGCCGAGGGAACCGTCGTCTGTGGCCACTACGTACTCCACCTCGTCCGGGAGAAGGCTGGACGGATACACGTGGCTCGCGCTCAGCGCCCCGAAGAGGATCGTGACCTGCCTGCCGTCGCGGATCGCCTCGTCGGCTAGCATCCGGATCCCGGCCATGCCCAAGCCCCCGGCTACCAGCAGCAGGTGGCGGCTGCGCGGATCAACCTCGAACGGCCTGCCCAGCGGGCCGAGCATGTCGAGGCGCTCGCCCTCTCGGACGCGTGTCAGCCACTCGGTTCCACGACCCACGGCCCGAAAGTGGAGAGTGACGATCCCAGTGGCCGGGTCGGCGGTGTTGATCGAGAAGGGACGCCGGAGGACCAGCCCCGAGTAGTCGCCGGTGCGAACGTGGACGAACTGGCCGGCCCGTGAGCCGGTGGCGAGCTCCGGCGCGTGGAACGACTGAAGCCACTGACCCGGCAGAATCTGCCGGCTATCGACAAGCTCAGCCGCGACCAGGCGCATCGTCACCGGCGGTCGTCGCCCTCCTCGCCCTTGCCGGCCTCGCCGCCCTCATCATCCTCGCTCTCGGCGTCCTCGCCTTCCCCTTCTGCGTCCTCGTTGTCGTCGACCGCGCCGGCCGGCTCGCCGAGACTCGGGAAGGCCTCGGCCAGCGTGTCGGCCAGGTCGCCGAAGACATCGGTCGGGTCGTAGAACTCAACGATGTCGTCCGGGCCGTCCAGCTTGCGCCAGACTCCGGTTTCGGCCTCGTCCTCCGGCACGACTTCGGCGGCGAACGAGCCGGAAGCTCGCAGGGTCAGGCGCTCATCCTCGTCGTCGATGATCATCAGGTCGCCGAGGACCGCCGTCAGCTGCGAGGCCGCGCTCTCGAACTGCTCGAGGAGATGCGCCTCGGTCTGCTGGCTCCGCTCCTGGAACGCCAGTGCCAGGTCGTAGAGCCGCTCGGCGGCCTCCTCCTCGCCCTCGGGCGGCTCTTCGTACTCGTGGGCGGCGGCCCAGTCGTCCGCGGCTGCCGCGTAGGGGTTCTCGCCGCCAAGGGCGACCGTCTCTTCGGGTGAGATGTCTGCCGACTTAAGCAGGTCGGCGGTGGCCGTGGGTTCTTCCTCCAGCCCGGCCTCGGCCTTGGTCGCCTCCTGGAACGCCGCGAAGACATCGGCCAGGTTGTACAGCTCGACCAACTCGGACGCGCTCTCGATGACCTCGGTCTCACTCACCCACTTGCCCGTCGCGTCGTCCTGGTAGCGGCTGCGGCTGCGGAAGCTCAGGTCGGAAGCGATAGCCAGGTAGTCGACCTCGTCATCGATCAGAACCAGGCCGCCAAGCTCTGCGATGCGATCGGCGTTGCCGTCCAGGAACTTACGCAGCTGGGCCGACGATGCGGCAAGGAAATCGGTCCGCTCGAGCGAGGCATCCGCGGCGAGTTCGCCGAGCTGGTCGTTGCGGCTCGTATCCATCGCTGTGGCCCTCCTAGCCTTTGAACTCGAGATCCGGGCCCATTCGCTCCCGGAGGAACATCGAATGGTGCCTTTCGAACATCCACTCCCCGGCACGGTGGCCCAGAGCGCGGGTCGCCTCGTCGGCTTCCAGCTTGTCGAGCGTCCCGTAGTCGGGCAGGTCGAGCAGGATCACATTGTCGAAATCCCAGCCGTGAGCCACGTTGTACCAGCCGATGAACTTGATCCCGAACTTCTCTTCGTACTGCTTCGCCTGCCGAGGCATCAGGGTCTTCATGAAGAACTTGAAGAACGGGTCACGCCCCCGGCGGACTGAGAAGAAGGTCGCAAGAACTGGCACTGGTTTGGCGGTCTCCTAGCTTGTAGTCGGTTGCGTTCGCCGAGGCGCGCCGCCGCGCGGACTCCTATTCTCGCATGCCAGGCGGTTCGTCCCACGGCGTCGACGCCGCGGTCGCAACCGGCCTCCCGTCTGGGCCCCCTTGCCCTGGATCAGGCCTCCTCGTCGCCCGCGTTGGGATCCTCGTAGGCCAGGCGACCGCCGGCGATTGTCAACAGCACGCGGCCGGGCAGCTCGCGGCCGATCAGCGGCGAGTTCTTGCCCTTCGATCTCAGCGACGCCGGCGTGACGGGCCAGCGGTCGGACCGGTCGAAGACCACCAGGTCGGCGGGAGCTCCCTCGATCAGGCCCCGGGGCCGCGCGGCCGAGATGCCGGAGGTGCGTCGGGCCGCCGCCACGACGCCCGCGGGTCCAGTCGTCAGCGCGGCAATGGCCCGACTCAGGGGCAGCCTGCCCGCATCGACGAGGCCGAGCAGAACGCCCAACGCCGTCTCGATGCCGCTGATGCCGCTGGCGGCGCTGCCGAACTCCACTTCCTTGTCCACGACGGTGTGCGGGGCGTGGTCCGTGGCCACGGCATCGGCCGTTCCGTCGAGCAGAGCGGCCAGGCAAGCCGCGGCATCGGCGGCGGTCCCGAGCGGCGGATTGACACGCAGTGAGGTGTCGTAGGGGGCGGCCGTCAGGGCCGCGTCCGCCCACGGATCGCGCGGCTCGCCATCGGCACCGAGAGCCTCCCAGCCCCAGCGCCGCGCGCCGGCGATCCACTCGTCCGTGAGGGCCAGGTGGTGGGGCGTGACGTCGCAGGTAACCGGCAGACCCGTCGCCTTCGCGCGACGAACCAGGTCCAGGGCTGCGGCGGTCGAGACGTGAGTGAGGTGCAGTCGCGCTCGTGGCTCATCTCCCAGAGCATCGGCCAGTACGGCCAGATCGCGCGATACGGCCCCCACCTCTGCCGCCGCCGGCCAGCCGGCCAGGCCCATGACAGAGGCCACGTAACCCTCGTGAGCCTCGGCGCCGGCGGTCAGATCGGAGTCCTCCGCGTGCTCCACGACCGGCAGGCCAAGCATGCCCGCATACAGCAGCGCGCTGCGCAGAAGCTTGGGGGACCTTATCGGCGCGCCATCGTCGGAGTATCCGAGAACGCCCGCGTCGGCCAGCTCGCCCATTGCGGAAAGCTGCTCGCCCGCCCGCCCGGCGGAGACCGCGCCGTAGGCAAGGACCTCGACAGGCGAACCGCTCGCCCGGGCCGCCGACCGGATGCGCTCGAGAATCCCCGGCTCGTCGATGGCGGGCGAGGTGTTCGGCATAAGCGCAACGGCCGTGAAGCCGCCATGAGCTGCGGCTGCAGATCCGCTGGCGACGGTCTCGGCGTCCTCGAAGCCGGGCTCGCGGAAGTGGGCGTGGAGATCGAAGAAGCCGGGGGCGACGATTACGCCCCTGTCTGTGACGCCGGCCGCCTCCGCGGCCTCCAGCCAGACGATCGATTCCAGGATGCCATCCGCAACGACAATCTCGCCCGGGCCTTCGCGACCGGAGACGGGGTCGACCAGCCAGGCCCGCTCGAGCTCGAACCGCCCGACGGTATCCCCAATCCTCGCGCCGGCCGCCAAGACGGGTCGGGGTCCGGTCGCGCCGTGCCGGCCGCCGTTCGCGTTCGCGGTCAACGAGCCACCTCGCCCTGGGGAACCTCGTGGCCGCCAGCCAGCAGATACAGCAGGGCCATTCGAACCGCCACGCCGTTGGCGACCTGATCGGTGATCACCGAGCGGCCGCTGACGGCCACGTCGGGCGAAATCTCGACGCCCTCGTTCATCGGTCCGGGG
The DNA here is from genome assembly GCA_003165675.1 of Chloroflexota bacterium. GTDB lineage: Bacteria > Chloroflexota > Limnocylindria > Limnocylindrales > CSP1-4 > Fen-1039. Next base: position 23,517 of record PMNU01000016.1, on the reverse strand, counting down.
TGCATCACGATGGCCTCAGGCTTCGCGAGCGCGACGCGCTCCGCGTTCAGCTGGAACCTCGCGGCGTATTCGCGGAGCGACGGGAGGAGCCCGCTCTGCATTCTTTCGCGCTGGATCCGCAGGCCCATCACCACGTCGGCGTCACGCAGGGCCGCCTCGATGTCGCTCGTGACGTTGAACCGGCCGTGACCCGGAATTGCGCCACCGCTCCACGCAGCCGCCCAACGATCCATTCCCCGCAAGAGAGTGGCCGGGCCGCACAGCCAGAGGTCGGCGCCGGCCGCGGTGAGCAACCAGATGTTGGACCGGGCCACGCGCGAATGGAGGATGTCGCCCACGATGGCGACCTTCCGACCGTGCAGGTCGCCGCCCGGCAGGTGCGACCTCATCGTGTAGAGATCGAGGAGCGCCTGCGTGGGGTGGGCGTGCCAGCCGTCGCCGCCGTTGAGAACATGCCCACCGAAGACCTCGGCTGCCAGATACGGCGCCCCGGAGACAGAATGGCGCATGACCAGGATCTCGGTGCCGAGCGCCTCCAGCGTCCGGACCGTGTCGACCAGCGACTCACCTTTGGTCACCGACGAGGTGGCTGTCGAGACGCTGACGACGTCCGCCGACAGGTTGCGGGCGGCCGTCTCGAACGAAACCCGCGTTCGGGTGGAGGCTTCGTAGAAGAGCGTGGTGACGCGGCGCCCGTTAAGAGCCGGGACCCTGCGGATCGGTCGGGCGAGGACACCCTTCATCTCGTCAGTCATCCGCATGATCAACTCGATCTCCGGCCACGTCACCACGTCGACGTCGATCAGGTGGCGGTGGCGCCACGCAACCGCTGGGGTGGCGGACTGGGTGGCCGCGGACTGAGCGGCGGTGATCACAGATGCGGCGGTCGTCATCAGTTGGCGGCCGGAGCCGACTCGAGGGCGCGAACCCCACGCCCGATGCTGACCTCGTCGGCCCCGTCGAACTCGGAGACGTGGACCTTGACGATCTCCTCGCGAGACGTAGGCACATTCTTGCCCACATGGTCCGCCCGTATCGGCAGCTCGCGGTGGCCGCGGTCGATGAGCACCGCCAGCCGAATGGCCCGCGGCCGGCCGAAGTCGATCAAGGCGTCCATGGCGCAGCGGATCGTCCGGCCCGTATAGAGCACGTCGTCGACCAGCACGATCGTGGCGCCGTTCAGGTCGAAGGGCAGGTCCGTGCCCTTGACGATCGGCTGCTGGGCGACGAGCGATAGGTCGTCGCGGTAGAACGTGATGTCGAGCGCCCCGACGGGAACCCGCGCGCCTTCGTGCTCCTGGATCGCGTCGGCAATGCGCCTCGCCAGAGGGACGCCGCGGCGCTGAATGCCCACGAGGGCAAGACCCTGCGTGCCGGCCTGCTTCTCGACGATCTCATGGGAGATCCGAACGATGGCTCGCCGGATCTCGTCCCCGGTCATGATCTGCCGGTCGGTCATCGATTCTCGCTGCCCTGCAAGGCGCAGTCCTCCTTCCCGGCCTCACCGTGCCGGTCGTTAAAGGTCGCCCGAAGGATACAGCGCCGAGACGGCGTCCGCCGAATGCCACCATAGCTTGGAGCCCCGATCGCCACCGACCGGCGATCTACTAGTTGCCCGGACGATCCGTGGCTTGCGGTGCCGGCGACCCCGACGAGGCGGCATCGGTTGGAAGCTGACCGGGCATCGTCGGAGAAGGCGTGGAGGCCGTCGACGGAGGAACCTCCGGAAGGGCTTGCATGTAGGTCTTGCCGTCCACGGCCGATGTGTAGACCAGATGTGCGTCGTCGATCGCGATGCCCGCCATCACATTGTCGGCAGCAAGGCGCGGCTCGTTTGTCTCGACCATCCCGGTCGTCGGGTCGATGGAGAAGAGGCTAAGTCGACCGACTTCGGCGCTGCCCGGATCGGCGACCCAGACGGCTACGTTCTGGCCCAGCGAATCCCAGCGGACAACCCAGGCCTGGACCGCGCCCGGCGCGGAAGCGACCGGCAGCAGCTGCGGCAGCGCCTGCTCGGCAGCCGGCGTCTGGGTTGGGGTCGCGACGCTTGACGTCGGAGACGGTGGGAGGCTGGGCCCCACAGCGGGAGTGTCGGTTGCCGTCGGCTGGAGGGACGAACTGGATTGGGCCGACGCCGAGATCGCCGGGGTCGGCGTTGCCGATGCGGCAGGGGTCTCGATTGGCACGGTCCCCGTCACGGCCGCAAAGGAAGCCGGCTCCAGCGTGATGTCCGACCAGCTGTCAAAGTGAAGGTCGCCCTTGCCGGGCTGCCACAATCCCGACACAGGATCGAACTCGACAGTACCAGCCCAGTAGACAAGGTACCGACCGGTCGGATCCACGACTGGCAGGAGCATTGGCGGATCGATCTTTCGGTAATTGCCGGCGCTCGGGTCGAACACGTACGAGGTCGGGCCGACCGTATCCGATCCGCCCGACCCGGACGCGGACGCGGTTGGAGCGGCTCCGGCCGCGGAGATCTCGCTGAAGAGGACCTGCCCGCCATACCAGCCGGCGAAGAGATCGCTATGGAGGGACGTTATAGGCTGAGCCTGCTGCTCCCCGGACCGCCAGATGAAGACATCTGGGCCGGTGCTGTGATCGACGGGCCGGGCCGAGAATGCTACCAGGCTTCCGTCGGGAGAGAACTCGGGGCCCGGGCCTACGATCTCGTATCCGGTGAGGATCGCCGTCGGCTCAGCGGTAGTCCCGGTGGCGGCCGCTGGCGATGCTGTCGGTGCAGCCGTGGGAAGTGGCGCGTCGGTTGGGGCGGACGTGCTCGCCGGAGCCGAGGGGGCCGGACTGCTCGCCGGAGTCTCCGTCTCAACCGGCGTTGCCGGTGTAGGGGCGACAGTCGGCGTGGAGGCGGCAGTGGGTGTGGCGAGGGCCGTCGGTGTGGCGACCGCGGTGGGTCGAGGCGTCAGCAGATCAATGGAAACCGTTTGCGGCTCCTCGGCGAGCGGCATGATGACGATCTTCTGGTCGGTCCAGACCGCGGCTTCATCGGCGCCGGGGCCGATCACGGCCGAGACGGCCGAGTCGCTCGAAACGGACCCGAGAGTCTTGCCGCCTCCGTCGGCCACGGTGCAGCTGCCGTCCGCGGCGCCGCATTGAGCCGTCCCGCCCCTTATCTCGTAGACGCCGCCGCTCGACGCGATCCAGTAGCTCGTGCCATCGACGACGGTGAGCGGCGCCTGCGGGGCCTGGGACGGCCGACCGGATGAAGCCGTCGCGAGCGCAATGACCGTGCGGTTAGTGGAGCCGGGCGCGGGATTAACGATCGGGCTCTGGACGAGGAGCGAAACGACCGCCACCGCGACCACGACGCCAACCGCCACGGCGGTCGAGATCAACGGCCGGCGACCGGCCCGAACGGTCCCGAAGCTCCTCGGGGACCGCCTCGCCGCAGCCGCATCAATCAGGTCGAGTCCTGCCGACGTCCGGGCCCAGAGATCTCGCGGCGTTTCGGGCGCGGAGAGCCCATGGAGCTCGACATGGAGGGCTCGGTACTCCTCGGCAACCGCCGAGCAGTCGGGGCACGAGCCAAGGTGGCCGGCCAACCACTCGGCGTCTCGGGATGCGAGCTCGGCGTCGATCGACTCGGCCGCCAGCACGCGGGCCCGCTCGTGGGCCATCTCTTCGGCGTGGGCGAGGCGCTTCATCTCGGGGCTCATCGTCGGGCCCCGGTCGTGTCGTCAGTCGATGGGCTCGAGTCGCGCCCACGCGCCCGCTGCCCGTACGCGGCGTCGATCGCGGCTTCGCGATCCTTCTCCTTGCGCTTCTCATCGGCGAGCGCCTGGCGGAGGCTTTCGCGCGCCCGGGTCAGGAGGGCCCGAGCGGCGACGTGGCTGATGCCCAACGTCTCGGCGAGCTCGAGGCCGGTGAGGTCGTGGACCTCGGCGAGGAGCAGAGCCGCTCGCTGCCGCTCCGGAATGCGTGCCAGCGCTCGAGCAAGCGGCCCAGAGAGCCGCATCTCCATCGCCAGGTGCTCAGCCGACGGAGCCGCACCGTGGCTCTCGCTCGTCAACGGAAGGAAGTGGACGATCCGCCGCCGCCGCATCTCATCGAGAACCACGCGGTGGGCTATCTGATAGAGCCAGGCGCGGGCCTTGGTGCGATCCTCGAGTGAGTCCCGAGCCTTGTACGCCTTGATGAACGTGTCCTGGGCGAAGTCGGCGGCTACGTCCGCGTCGCGCACCATTCGGAACACGTACGCGTAGATCTCGGCATGGTGGAGCGCAAAGAGCTCCTCGATGAAGCTCCGGTCGCCGGAGCTTTCCGATGCAGCGGTCACGCCGCACCCCAGTTGCCAGATTGCCGCGCTGATGGACACTTTCTTGCCACCGCTGTCTGACGGGTAAACAGCCAGGGACGCGTCCCCGCGCGCCGGAACTTACTGACGGAGCGGCCGTAGCCGCTGTGACGCAGCCGCCCCGGTCCAAGTTTCATGGCCTGTCTGCGGCTCCCCCCTCGGGCCTGTCTCGCAGCAACTCCTCGACGGCCTCCTCGGGAGAGACCGGATTGACCGGCAGACCCGTGCCCAGCTCCAGTCCGGCGATCTCGCGAAGCCGCGGGTGGATTTCCCAATGCCAATGGTACGTCGCGTCGACATGCTCACGGAGAGGGGCAGTGTGAAGCACCAGGTTGTGGGGCGGACCGTCCAGGCAAGCCAGCCGGCCAAGGACCTGCCGGAGGGCGTCGGCCGTTGAAGCGATGTCCGCATCGGTGGCTCCGGCGAAGTCGGCGGCATGGCGGCGCGGCACGACCCAGACCTCAAACGGCGAGCGCGAGGCATAGGGCGCGAAGGCGACGCTGGCGTCGTCCTCCCAGATCATCCGCGTTCCTGTGCGCGGCTCCTCGCGGGCCAGCCGGCAGTAGGGGCACTCGCCTTCGCGAATCACGTAGCGGGCGGCGCCGCCGATCTCCTCGGCCACCCGGTGTGGGATCTGCGGCAGATCGTAGAGGTCGAGGCAGAGGTGGTTCGTTCGAGCGCCCGCCTGGGCCCCCCAGTTCTGGACCACCTGGAGGTACTCGGTCTGGCCGAGCTTCTCCGCGTCGATGAATGCCTTGCGGACTTCGCGGAGCATGGTACAGAGCAGGCTCACGCCGATCATCTGAAGCGGCCGATGCTCTCCCGGCGGAGCAACTACGGTCCGCCAGCTGCCGGAAGCTCTTGCCTGGGACATGGCCACCTGAGCGAGGCTGCGCTCTAGCTCGCGAGCCTCATCCTGGGCTCCGACCACGTGAAAGGCGTAATCCTTGAGAGTGCGCACCCGGATGCCGTCGCCCGGCGGCTGGGTGCAGTTCTGGCAGGCTGCGCCGTCGTCCACGGCCGCAGCCGCCAGTGCGAAGCGGCGGCGGTCGAATTGGCGGTCGACGACCGTTGCGACCCACCAGCCCGTGATCGCGTCGCGGCGCAACTCGAAGAGCCCGGCGGCCATCAGCGGGATCCCGCGGCCGCGGCCGCCGGGGCGCGCTCGTGGAGAAGCCGCTCCAGCCCGGCCCGGGCCGTGCCCGGATCGGCGAGTGGCGGCAGAAGACCACTCAGCGGAGCGTCGAGTGCTTCCGCCAGGGCGACCGCGAACGCGGCAGACGCCTCAGACACCGATTCGATCGATGGCTCGGCCGCCCGCCCAAGCTCTCGCGCGATCGATGTCGACTCGAGGCCCGGCATCCCGCACGCGTCGATGAGCTGAAAGTCGGAGAGCCTGACCGTCACGTTCAGGGCGATGCCGTGGTAGCTCACGCCGTGCTCGATGCGAACTCCGACGGCGCCGATCTTGCGCGTTCCGTCGGCGCACCAGCAGCCCGGAAAGCCCGCCTTCGGTCCGGCCTCGACGCCGAGGGTCGAGCAGGCCTTCGCCTGCGCCGCCTCGAGCGCCCTGACGAGCGGTCGAACCATAAGCCCGCGGTCGGCCAGCTTCAGGATCGGATAGGCAGTCAGCTGGCCGGGGCCGTGGTACGTGACCTCGCCGCCGCGCTCCGTCTCGATCAACTCGATGTGGCGCGCCGCCAGCTCGGCCGGGCTCGCCAGCACGTGCGATGGATCGCTGTGGCGGCCCAAAGTCAGGACGGGCTCGTGCTCGAGGAGAAGCAGCTGATCCCCGATCAATCCCGCAACGCGCGCCGCCACGAGACGGTGCTGGAGCTGCCAGGCATCGCGGTATGAAGTCCGGCCGAGCCACCACGCGGCGATCGGCGTCGCCGGAACAGCGGCTCGTGGCGGGGAGTCCTGAGTGGGGCTATCCATCGTCGCCACGATAGCAAACGCGACCAGACCCGCCTGCCGCGGGTCACGCCGGTCCCGCCCCCGCCCTGCGATGTCAGGGCTCGCCGCCTTGCCCTAAGGGCGGGCATGGACTAGCGGCAGGTTGTCGCAACGAGCGAGCGCGCCTGTCCACTGGCGCCGTCTCCCTGAACCAATCAGACGGCCGGAGCGTCGAGGACTTCGCGAACCTTGCGCGCAAGGCGCTCTGGAGTGAACGGCTTTGGCAGGAACGCCGCGCCGACGTTGACCAGCCCGGCAGGCAGCACCGTAGATTCGGCGTGACCCGACACGAGCAGCCGCCGCGCTCCCGGCGCCACCACCGCGAGCCGCTTGACGAGCTCCGCGCCACTCATCCCGGGCATGACCACGTCGCTGACAACGACGTCGATCTCGGAGGCGATGCGCCCCGCGATCTCGAGCGCCTCGACTCCGTCCGACGCTTCGATCACCGTGTAACCCTGCGCCCGCAGGCCGAGTCCTGCCAGCCGCCTGACGACCGGGTCGTCTTCGACGACGAGGATCGTCTCGGTTCCGGTTGGCGCGGGGTGGACCGGAGCCACGCTCGACCGAACTGTGGCGGGCCCTTCGACGCTTGGCAGAAAGATTCGGACCGTGGTCCCTCTGCCGGGCTCGGAGAAGACGCGGATGTGGCCGCCAATCTGACGCACGATGCCGTGGCACGTCGCCAGCCCGAGCCCGGTTCCCTTGCCTCGTTCCTTGGTCGTGAAGAACGGCTCGAACAGATGCGACTGAACCTCTTCGCTCATGCCGGCGCCGGTATCGGTCACCGAGAGCCGGGCGTGGCTGCCTGGCCTGGCCCCCGGGTGTGCGGCAGCGTAGGCCTCCGTCACATCCTCCGTCGCCGTTTCGATGACCAGCCGTCCGCCCTCCGGCATCGCGTCGCGGGCGTTGACTGCGAGGTTCACCAGGAGTTGCTGGATCTGGCCCGGATCGGCCTCGATGGTTCCGATCTCGGGCTCCAGGACGGTATCCACGGTGATGTTCTCGCCGAGGAGCGGCCGCAGCATCTTCAGCAAATCGGCGACCAGCGCGCTCAGGTCGAGGCGGACGGGAGCCACGATCTGCTTGCTGGCGAAGGTGAGCAGCTGGCGGGTGAGACTCGCGGCGCGCTCGCCGGCGGCGTGGATCTCGTCCAGGTCGACTCGAATGGCGTGGTCGGCCGGCAGCTCCTCCGCCAGGTCGACCTTTGCCATCTCGACGTAGCCGAGGATCGCGGTCAGCAGGTTGTTGAAGTCGTGCGCGACGCCGCCCGCAAGCCTGCCTATCCCCTCCACTTTCTGCGCCTGCAGGAGCTGCTCCTGGAGTGCCCGCCGCTCCGTGATGTCCTGAATCAGCCCGTCATAGGCAAGGAGGGTGCCAGACAGATCGAAATGTGGGACCGGGGTGTTTCGGACCCAGCGAATCGCTCCGTCCTTCCGCACGATGCGATGCTCGACCGGGCCGGCGCGCTCTCCGGCAAGGACGCGCCGCGACTGGTCCACTACGAGCGATCGATCCTCGGGAACCACCATCTCAAGCCACAGGAGAGGGTTGTTCGACAGATCATCGGCGGTGTAGCCGGTCACTGCCACGCAGCCTGGGCCGTGCGTCGTGGACATCGCATGGCCGTCGGCGACGGCGACGCTGAAGACGTAGTCGGTGATCGTCTCGATGATGCGACGGTAGCGCTCCTCGCTCTCGCGGAGAGCTTCCTCGGCGTGTTTGTGCTCGGTAATGTCCTCGTAGGTCCCGAGCAGGCCCGTGACTCGACCGTCGGCTGCCAGCAGCGGGATCTTGCTGGTCCTCAACCAACCCAGCCGGCCGCTGGAGCGGAGTTGCGGCTCCTCGAAGTCGAGCTTGGGGAGGCCGGTCTGCATGACCTCGCGATCGTCCGCCCGGTAGCGGTCGGCAGTCGGCCCCCAGGGCATGTCGAAATCGGTCAGACCTATCAGCCGGCTCGGGTGGTCGAAGCCGGCATCGCGCGCGAACGGCAGGTTGCAGCCGACGAACACCGAATTCGAGTCCTTCCAGAAGACACGCTGCGGGATAGAATCCAGCACAAGCTGGAACATCTCTTCGGAGCGGAATTCCGTCTCATCGGCCTGGTCGCGTTCCGTGACGTCACGGAACGCGACCGCATCCCCGTCGCCGAGCTTGGGCGCTCGGATGTCGCCGGCTCCCGGCCGACCGCCGGTGCCCCCGCTCGCCCCGTCCTTTGGGTCATGTCTCGAGCGCAATCGACGTGCCGCCACGCGGTCACCCTCCGACGCGACATGCTGCATCCGCCTGTATCCGCTTCAGGCTTCGGCTGCACTGGGCCAACACTGCAGCCCCGCCTTCGCCCGACCATCGGCGGCGTGGGCCAATTGTGCACCTCGCTGAAGGTATTGCCGAGGGTCCTGCGGCTCGGACAAGACGGAGCGCCGGGACCCCGCCTGCCGGTTGAGGCCCCGTTCCGGCCCCGCCTGGCTCCGGGTGCGGTCAGGGATACGCAGACGACTACGGGCAGGTATCGGCGGGCGCGGGCTTGCCGTACCAGAGACTGTCGTTGCCGAAGAGTTGGATCGAGAGCGCTGCGACCTTGGCGTTGATCAGGCAGGTCGACGCGGTCGCCGTGCTGATGCCGGTGATCGAGTAGGGCGGCCCCAGCACGACCTGGCTTATGTTCTGACTCGGGATGTTCTGGCCGGTCGCGACGTAGTCGGCCACCTGGTTCGCCGGGAAGTCCGTGGTTACGCTCGATCCGAGCGTCGAGATCAGGCCTGGAAGAGCCAGTATCTGGCTCGGCTGCGCCATCTTGTGCAACAGCGCGACCATCACCTGCTGCTGGCGCGAGGCCCTCTTCCAGTCGCTGTTGTCGGCACCGTGACGGGACCGAACGTAGGCCAGGGCGTGCTTGCCGTCGAGGTGCTGCGGCCCGGCTGCCAGGGAGAAGCCGTACGTCTTGCCGTCGAGCCAGTCGTACGAAGGGTCGTTGATCGCGCTCGGATTGTCGACGTCGATTCCGCCGACCCTGTCGATCATCTTCACGAACCCGTCGAGGTCCATGACCGCGTAGTAATTGATCGGAATGCCGACCAGGTAGCTGACCTCTTTGACCAGCGTCATGTACGGACTGTTAGGCGACTTGATCCAGCCGTTGCGAACGTAGGTCGGGATCGAGTTGATCTTCGTCGAGGCCGAGTCCACGCCGCCGAAGTAGAACGGGAAGCTGGCACTGTCGCGCGGCACGCTGACCATCTGCACGGAGTTGGTCTTCGGGTCGTAGCTGACCACCATGATCGAGTCGTAGAGGTGCTCGCTCCGGGACGGCGCGGCATCCACGCCGGTGAGAAGGATGGTGACCCGGCCGCCTTGCGACGGCGGAGGGAGGGTTTCTTCGGGTGCGGGCGTCTGTCCAGGAGCCAGACTCGGCCCGGGGCTCGCCGGATCGATCAAGTCGGAGCCACCCAGATTGAACGCTTGCGACCCGGCCCCAGAGGTCACCGCCAGCAGGTAGCCCACCCCGGCGTGGCTGACGACTATCAGGACTGCAAGGGCGACCACGACGAGCCTCTCGAAGAGCCCGCCCTTCTTGTGCCGCTCGCCGTTCGCGGAGGCGTGCAGGACGGCTGCGAGTCGCCAGCCGCCGAGAAGGAGCACGACTGCGACCGCGGCAAGGCTGAAGGACGGGTCGGCGAAGCGCGCTGCAAAGACCACCAGACCTTGACGCAACTCATACGCCAGGAGGAGAAGCGCGAGCAAGGCGGGTACGGCGAAGAGCGCCGCGGCACGGCGCTTGCCTGCGTAGAGCTGTCCGAGGCCGGGCCACAGGAATGAGAGCAGGGCGGCCAGAGAAGGCGATCGCCCGTGACCCCGCGCGCTCGGCATGTCCTTTTCCAAGATCATCGACCCCACTGGTGCGGCGAAAACGCGTCTGTGACGTCGCCATCCAGTCCGCCGTGATGGTCCGTGGCGACGCACCGACCGACCCCACCATAAGCCCGATCCCATTTCGCCGCCCTGCGCCGAGCGGGAGGAACTTCGATCGGCGCTTGGTGCCGGTCCCCAGAGCGGGGCCCTGCCGCCCCTCTTCCCGACCCATATCGAAGGCAAGAGCCGGGTTGCTCGAAGTGCGCCTCCCCGACGCGCGACTCCGGGGCGCGGCCGTCGGGCGGTGTCCAGTTCGAGGCCGACGTCAGTGACAGGCGAGATGTCACTCCCCCGTGTGATGATTGGTGACCATGGGAGACATCAGAGCGGCTGACTCCGGCCGCGACTGGCTCACCGCCGAGCAGCGGGCCGCGGTCGAATGGGGCGAGGGGCCGCTCATGGTCCTCGCCGGCGCCGGCACGGGCAAGACGACCGTCGTCGTAGAACGCGTCCGCTACGTGCTCGACAACGACCCCGACCTCGCCCCGGAGAACGTCCTCGTCCTGACGTACAACGTCCGGGCGGCAGCCGAGCTCAGTCACCGTTTCGAGCGGGCGGTCGGCGTGGAGCGCGCTGCTCGCCTGTGGGTCCACAACTTCCACAGCTTCGGTAACCGCCTCCTGGCCGCGCACAGCGCTGAGCTGGGCCTCAGCGATGGCGGCAACGTCCTGGACCCGATCGGCCAGCAGCTGCTCCTGTTCGAACTGCGCCCTCAGATGGGCGGCTTCCTCTACCACGATCTGGCGCTCAACCCCGGTCCGGTCCTGCGCGGCTTTGTGTCGATGATCGGCCGGGCCAAGGACGAGCTCGTGACGCCCGCGGAGTACGCCGCGTTCGTCGAGGGCAAGCGCCGGGCCTTCGAGGTGAAGTTCGGCAGCTGGGATTCCGCGGTCGAGGCCATCCGGGCCCGTCGCGCCGCCAACGAGCTCGGGCCGATCAAGGAAGTCAGAGCGGAGCGCCGCCATTCGATCGAGGACGGCGAGAAGAGGGCCGATCGCGAGGCCCGACGACAAGCCTCCGGCACGGCCCGCGCGATCGGCTGGAACCACCTTACGCCCGACCAGCAGGAAGCTGCCACCTCGCTCAAGGAGACGTACCTGCGCGACGCCGAGGCGTTCGAGGTACTCCGCCTCGCCGAGGAGGCGCAGACCTACGGCCTCTACCAGCAGACACTCCACGAGCGCGGCCTCGTAGATTTCGGCGAGCAGCAGCTCCGCGCCATCGAGCTACTGCGCGACCGGCCGAACCTCCTGCTGCGGTACCAGCGCCAGTTCCGCCATGTCCTCGTCGACGAGTTTCAGGACGCGAACATGGCCCAGATCCTCTTGCTCGAGCTAGTCGGCCGCGGGCCGGACAAGCCCGACAACGTCGTCGTGGTCGGCGACGACGACCAATCGATCTACCGCTTCCGGGGCGCCAGCTACGCGGCGTTCCGCCAGTTCGAGGACCGCTTCGCCGAACCACCCGCCTGGGCGCCTGAGCGCGGCCGCGGGAAGGTCCGCCGCCTCCCACTCCTGGAGAATCGCCGATCGAGCGCGAACATCCTCGCGGCAGCGAACACCCTGATCGCACACAACGAGTTTCGCCTTAAGTCCGGCCAGCCTCTCCGGCCGATCAAGGTCGCGGGCGAATCGGTCGAGCTCGTCTACGCCCGAGACGAGGCGGACGAAGCCGACGTCATCGTCGAGCGCCTCCGCTCCGCCTTCGAAGCCCTGCCCGGGCACCTTCCGAGCCGCGACGGCGCCGACCGCCCCAAGCGCTGGAGCGACCTCGCCGTCCTGTATCGGCGCCACCGGCACCGCGAGACGATCGTCGAGCACCTCCGGCGGGCCGACATCCCGTACACGGTCGTCGGCGGCGCGGGGCTCTTCTCGCTGCCAGAGATTCGAGATCTCGAGGCGGCGCTTCGCGTCTGCGCAAACCCGGACGACTCTGTGGCTTTCACTCGATTGCTTACCGCCGGGCCGTGGCGGCTGGATGCGCCGGAGATCCTCCGGCTTACGCGCGATGCGGCCTGGGACGGCCGGTCAGTGTTTCAGGCCGCGGCCGCGATTAGGCGGACGGGCGAGTTGCGCGCCGACGCTGACGGCGCACACAACGTGCACTCCGCCCCCGACTCCAAGGTCGCCGCCGACGTGTTCCCCGGGCCCGAGCTCCGCAGCGGCGGGCTCGAGTCCTCCCGCCAGAACCCGATGCAGCCGGTCCTTCGCGCAAAGCTCGACCTCGTCTTCGCCTGCATCGAGGACCTCGTTCCGCGCGGTCCCCGCGACGACCCGTTTACGATCCTGCAGGAGTACCTCGTCCGGACCAGGCTCCTCGCCGACCTTCTCGCCGTCGAGACGCCCGAGGCGCAGCGAAGGCTCCTGGCGGTCGCCCGGCTGATGCGCTTCACGGCCGACTGGCAGCGCGAGCATCCGGAGCGGAGCCTGCTCGATTTCGTCGCGTATCTAGACCTCTTCGAGGAGGCGGGCGGCGATCTCGAGACGGACAGGGCCCGCGACGTCGAGACGGACGGCGTGCAGCTCATGACCATCTACCAGGCAAAGGGCCTCGAGTACGAAATGGTCGTCGTGCCGCGCCTCGTCGAGGGCCAGTTCCCCGACACTCGTGACGAGGTGCGCATCATCCCGATAGAGCTCCTGCGGCAACTCCCGCCCAAGGAGTTCGCGATCGACGAAGAGCGCCGCCTCTGCTTCGTCGCGATGACCCGGGCGCGCAGCCGGCTCCTGCTCACCTCAATCGACTCGCCGGCGGCGAAGGCAAGTCCAAGCCGGTTCGCCGGCGAGATCGCCGAAGAAAGGGGCGTCGTCGTCGAGCGGCGCGAGGGCTCCTTCGGAGCGACGCCCGACGCGGAGGATGAGGAGGGGTCGACAGCCTCCGACGTCGCCGTCGCCACGACGGCTTCATTCGAGCGGCTCATGCCCGTCCCGGAGGCGTTCGAGCGCCGGTATGCGCTGCGGCGCCGGGCGGTCGAGCTGATCGGCGCGCTCGAGGCGACGGGCGGCGCCGATCCCGAGACTGCCGCCGCCCTCACCGACGAGTTGGTCACAGTCGCCCGCGACGCGGCCGGCCTTGCCGGCGAGGCGCGGCAGGCGGGCCTCGACCCGGTGACGTTGCGTGTCGTCAGCCGCCATTCGGCGGCCGGGTCGAGCCTGCTCGAGGTCGCGTCGCTGCCGTGGGCGTTCAGCCACTCCCAGTTCCGCGCGTATGCGGAATGCCCGCTCGCCTACGCGTTCGGGAACGTCTACCGCGTCCCGACGGACGAGAGGAAGGGATACTTCGAGTTCGGCACCGCGATCCACGCGGCGTTCGAGACGTTTACGATCGCCCGCCGCGAGGCCCGGGCAGCCGGACTACCAGACCCTGGCTTCGAGGCGCTTCAAGCCGGCTTCGCGGACGTGTTCGAGCCGACAAGCTTCCCCGACACGCAGGCGGCCGAGCACTACCGCGTCCGATCCGAGCCCACCCTTCGGCGGTTCTTCGAGCGTGAGCTCGCGTCAGCGAGCGAAGCGCTGCTCTTCGAGGCGCGCTTCCTCCTCGAGCTCGACCCGGGCAACGGGAGCGAGTCGATCCGAGTTACTGGCGTCATCGACCGGATCGATCGCCTGCCCGACGGCTCCATCGAGGTCATCGACTACAAGACCGGCTCGACGAAGAGCCAGCGCGATGTGGACGACGACGAACAGCTGTCGATGTACGCCCTCGCCCTCCGCGAGGGTGCCGTCGCGGACCCCGCCAACGGGGAGGCGCTGCCCGCGCCGTCGCGCCTGACCCTCTACTTCGCCGAGTCCGAACTGGCGCGCTCGACGGCCCGCACCGGCGAGCAGCTCGACACGTTCCGGGCTCATGTCGTGGAGGTCGCCGCCCGCATCCGTTCGGGCGACTTCGCCGCCGCTCCCGACTATCGCCGCTGCTCCCGGTGCGACTGGCGCCGCCTCTGCCCGAGCCGGTGGGGGGAGACCTGAACCCGGGAGGCCCCCGCATCCCTCGCACGTGAAGACCGGAGAACGGCGGTTTCCGGGCCGCATACGCGGGGGGCCGCGTAGCCTTCCGTCACGGTCGTGGCCGTTCAGCAGGTGACGTGAAGGACGGCGGAAGTCTCGTCCACATCCGCGCTCGAGAGCCAGGCGCACGCCTCCGCGGTGCGAAGAATGAGCACTTCGATCCCCCGGCGATGAGCTTCCTCGATCACGTCCGGCGCGACCGGCAGCCGGCCGTCGACTCCCGTCCCGACGAGCAGCCGGCGGCAGTGCCAGGGCAGGGGCTCGGCCGTGGTCAGCGGCGTGTGGCCGTATCGGTCGCGCTCCGGCTTCGAGGCCTTCTTGCGGCGGCGGGAAACCCGGCCGTGCTCGACCAGGACATCGTGGTCGTACGTCCGACCGTCGATCTCAACGAGACCGAAGGCGACCAGGCGAGCCTTCAGCACCTCAAGCAGACCGGATGATGACTTCGAGAAGGACGTGTGTCTGCTCGCCATCTGCCGCTGTCTGACACCGGACGCTCCACTTCACTGTACGCCCCCCGCGTCGTGGTACTGGCGTGTCGGCTATGGCGTCAGCGTGTACTTGCCCTCCGCCAGAACCTTGCCGCTCGCATCGACGACCTGCAGCGTGTGAGTTCCCATCGAGATCGACCCGCTGGAGGCCAAACTGCAGACGTCACTCGTCGATAGCGGACTCGTGTTCGTCCAGGTGCCGTCGGTTTGCTGGACGAACCCGGAGCCGCCCACCGTGGTCGTGGCCTCGGCCACGCCATCGAGCTTCAAGCTGATCTGGTCAGCGTAGGACAGGGATGAAGGCAGCGTTACGGTCTCCGTTACCGAGGTGGCCGCCGAGCAACTGATGGTCGACGGCGAGAAGACGATGCTGCCCGACCTGGAGCTCATACCCAGATAGATCAGCGCGACCACAACGACGGCCAGAACGATGCCGCCGATGCCGAGCAGCTTGGGCGTGACATCGATCCCGGCGACGGTCGCGATGGGCTTGCCAGACGCTGCGGGTGCGGCGCCAGGGTAATAGGCGGCGGGAGCGCCCGGATATGCCGGTGGATACGGCGGAGCAGGAGGCGCGGCAGGAGCGCCGGACGCAGCTTGCGGGGCCGCCCACTGGGGCGGTGCCACCTGCGCTCCGTCGGTCGGCACCGACCAGGCCGGCGGGGCGGGCGGTGCGGGCGGCGCTCCGTCGGGTGGTATCGACCAGGCCGGCGGGGCGGGCGGCTCAGCGACCGGCTCGGGTGCGAACGGCGTCGACCAGGCCGGCGGCGCGATGGGTTCGGATGCAGGCAACGGGGCGGGCGGCTCCGGAGCGGCGAGCGGCGTGGTCTCGACCGCCGGCAACTCGACGGCCGCAGCCGGGGGCGCGGGCGCTACGTTGACGGAAAGGTCGGCGCCGCAGCCGGCGCAGAACCGCTGCTCGGCTGCGATCCGCGGCGTGCCGCAACTGGAGCAGAACCCGAATCCAGTCGTCATCTCGAGTCTCCCGCTCGCTTCAAGGGCCTCGCAATCGGCCGGAGTCCGGTCGGGTCGGGTGGCGGCGCTCGACCATCAGCCGCGGCACGATCTGCCCTGAGCGGGGACAGCCTAGTCTCTCGACACCGAAGAGACCAGCCCTTGTCCACCGGGTCACCTGAGAGGATGTGGCTCGGCGCTGGGAACTGTCGTCCCCTCGGTGGATGCGCATGCCCCTTCCCGGGCGGGGGCTGACGTCGCGTCTACGTCGTAGTTTGTGCCGCGTCCCCGGCGCCCTGCGCTGTAGAAACCACGAGGATGCCGAGGAATGTCGTCGCGGCACCTACGAGGTCGAGCGCCGTTAGCGGCTCTCCGAGCATGATCCACGACGAGGCGAGGCCCACGACGGGGACGGCCAGGAAGCCCATCGTCGTCGCGAGCGGGCTCAGAGAGCGCGAGATGGACTGGCTCAGCCAGAAGGCCAGCGCGGTGGCGAGCGGGCCGCTGTACAGAACGGCGGCGATGGCAGTCGGCTCCCAGTGAATCTGGCGGCCCGACTCCAGGATCAGCGCCGCGATCGCCAGCGGTACTAACGCAACCAAGAGCTGCCACGGCATGAGGTCGAGCGGAGTCGCACGCCACTGATGGCGCCGCAGATGGATCGTGGTGGCGGCCCACAGGACCGCGCTCACGAGGAGAGCCGCGCTTCCAAGCAGCTGACCGGAGGAGCCCCAGTCGATGGCCCCCGGGTTAAGCAGGACGACGATCCCGGCCAGACCCACCAGCAGCCCGGCCACCTGCCGTCCGGCGCCGCCGGCGCGCAAGGCAGGGAGCTGGATAAGCGCCACCCACAGCGGCATCGTGTAGACGAGGATCGACGATCGCCCGGCAGAGATCAGCGGCAGGGCGAAGTTCATCAGGGCGATCCCTGCGGCCATCTGGCCGATGCCGACGGACAGGACTACCGGGACGTCGTGCCGGGACGGAAGCCGCAGACCGCGCCGCACCGCCAGCACGCCAACGATCACCGCCAGCCCGGTCGCGACTCGGAGAGTGCCGTATGTGAACGGCGGCAGATCGCGCAGGCCTATCTTCGCGACCGGCCAGTGGATGCCCCAGACAAAGGCCAGGCAGATCAGCAGCAGGTACGGGCGGAGCCGCGTGTTTTCGAGCCGCAGTCCCATGCCGCGCGGTCGCCTAGCTCGCGTTGATGACGAGGCGCTCGACGACGAGCGGCGAGCCCGGACGCAGGACCGGCACGGTCGTGGTGACGTCGACCCGCGCGCAGAACGGAACGTCGTCGCCTGCGCCCAGGTCCGTGACGAGCTGGCCGGCGACCGAATCCCTGAGCGGAGTGACGAGATCCGGGTAGCTCCCGCGCAGTCGCACGGCAGCGATGGCCGATTCCGTCAGGCTGGCGTCGGCGCCACGCAAGCCGAGCGCATCGACCAGCCGCTCGACAAGGACGCCGGCGGCAACCCCGTCGTCGAGGGCGAACCGGCCCAGCGTTCCGGCGCAGACGATGCCGATCCGGGCGCCCTTCGTCTCGGCCAAGCTCGCGGCGGCTTCGGCGCACGCCCTGGCATTCAGCAGGCACCCGACCAGGGCAGCCGGCGCGCCCGCGACCCAGCCCAGCACCTTCGTTCCGTTCGACGTTGACAGGACGACGACCCGATCCCGGACGTCGCCGCGGGCGATCTCGACGGGCGAGTTGTCGAAATCGAAGCCGGGCGGCGCGTAGCCGTGGCGTTCCCCAGCGAGCAGGCCACCATGCTCACGTGCCAGGCGTCGCGCCCGCTGCAGGCCGGCTGTCACGTAGAGTCGCGAGCAGCCTCCGTCCAGGATCGTGGTGATCGTGGAGCTCGCCCGCAACTCGTCGATGACGATGCAGACGGTTCCGCTCCAGACGCGTACCTCGGACGGCACGAGCGCCACATCAATCTCCATCGACCCGGGCCTCCGTTTCGTGCGGCTCGCCGGCCCCGCGCGCGGCAGCCGCAGACACAAGTTTGGCGGCGGGGCGCCTGTCTCGTGGGCCCCGCCGCCCTGTCTGGAAATGTGTGGCTCGACCTACGCCGAAACGGCAGGGGCGAGCTTCAACTGCTTGAACTCCTTGACCTGGCCGCGGATTGCCCGCTCCGTTGGCAGCCGCTCGATGCTCGACGCACCGAAGAAGCCCTGGACCCCCGGCATCCGCGCCAGCGCCGAGCCGACGTTCTCCGGTTCGTCGAACGGGCCGCCGTGGCAGATCACGAGGATGTCCTTGCGGACCGAGCGGCCGGCCTCCGCAACCGCCATGACCTTGTCGATCGCCTGGTCGAGCGTCAAGGCGACGCCGGCGCCAATGGTCCCTGCAGTGGTCAAGCCGACGTGGGCAACGAGCTGGTCGGCGCCGGCCTTGGCCATCGCCTTAGCATCGTCCGCGTTGAACACGTACGGCGAGGTGAACATGTCGATGTCGTGGGCCAGCCGGATCGCCTCGATCTCCCTGTCGTAGCCCATGCCGGTCGCTTCGAGGTTGGCCCGGAAGCTGCCGTCGATGAGGCCGACGGTCGGGAAGTTCTGAACGCCGTCGAAGCCCATTTCCTTGAGTTGCTTGAGGAAGACCGGCATGAGCCGGAACGGGTCGGTTCCATTGATGCCCGCGAGAACCGGCACGTCCTTGACAACCGGCAGGACCTCCGACGCCATCTCGACGACGATGCCGTTGGCGTCGCCGTAGGCAAGCAGGCCGGCGAGCGAGCCCCGGCCGGCCATTCGGTATCGTCCCGAGTTGTAGATGATGATCAGGTCGCAGCCGCCGGCCTCGGCCATCTTGGCCGAGATCCCGGTGCCGGCACCGCAGCCAACGATCGGCTTGCCGGTGGCAGCCTGGGCACGGAGTCGCCGCACGACTTCGGCGCGCGCGATGAATGGCATTGCCCGTCCTCCTTCGAGGGTTCAGTAGGTTCCTGGATTCCCGTGACTACTTGGCGAGCATCTTCTGCAGGCGATCGACCATCGCATCGGCGAAGGCGGGGTCGTTGATAGCGAGGTCGAGCTCAACCAGCTCGACCTTCGAGCGATCGAGGTTGGTGCGGATTGCGCCGAACAGCGCGGCATCCGCGGCCGGGTCGTAGAACGGCATGCCCTCGACGTCAATCGCGCTCACGCCCTTGAGGGGCACGAACAGGGCGGTGGGCCCGGTGGTCTTGTTGAGCTTCTTGGCGATGATCTCGCCGAGCTTCGCGCACTCCTCGGGCGTTGTGCGCATGAGTGTCACTTCTGGGTTGTGGATGTAGATGTTCCGCTTCTCGAACTTGGCCGGAAGCGTGTCTCTCGGGCCGAAGTTCACCATGTCGAGCGCGCCGAGCGAGACGATCTGCGGGATGCCCTTCTTGGCGGCGGCGTCGAGGCGCTCGGGCCCCGCCGACAGGACGCCACCTACCAGCTCGTCGCACCATTCGGTGGTCGTGGCGTCCACGATCCCATCGAAGACGCCGTCCGAGATGAGCGCCTCGAAGGAACGGCCGCCGCTGCCGACCGCGTGGAAGACGAGCATCTCGTAGCCGCTCGCCTCCATTCGCTCGCGGACACGATCGACGCACGGCGTCGTGACGCCGAACATGGTCGCGCCGATCAGCGGCTTCTCCTCGGTCTTCGGCATCGTCTGCTCGACCATCCCGCCGATTGCTCCGGCGGCGTTGGCGAAGATGCGACGCGACAGACGATTCAAGCCTGAGACATCGACGACGGAGTGCATCATCGTGATGTCCTTGACGCCGACGTACGGACCGACGTTGCCCGAGGCCATGGTCGACACCATGAGCTTGGGCATGCCCACCGGGAGCGCCTTCATGGCCGTGGTGCCGATGGAAGTACCACCCGAGCCGCCCAGGCTGATGACGCCGTCGAACTTGCCTTCGGCGGCGAGCTTGACTGCCAGTGCTCGCGCACCGAGGCCCATGATCTCGAGCGCGTAGCCTCGATCGCGCTTCTCGCGCAGCTTCGCGAGTGAGTCCCCGCCGGCCTCGGCGGTGCGAGCGGCGGGGCTATCAGGCGTGAATACCGGCTCACCCAGGACCCCGGCGTCCAGCACAAATGTCTCGAGCCCGCGGCCGCGGATCAGATCGCGGACGTAAGCGTACTCTCGGCCCTTGGTATCGAGCGTGCCGATCAACAGAACGGTCTTCGACATTGCCTCTCCTTCAAGCGCTTCGAATGCGGGCCTTCTCGATCTGCCCGCGGCACCGCTGGACCTCTGCCCGCCCGACGACTGGGCATCCCGGGCGAAGGTCGGAACTGCGATATGCGCGCCCGGACCGGATGGGATCTGGCCTACTCCGCGTGCGACGCGTGGCCCGCGGAGGTCCGTGCCTCGAGGAACGTCTGGACCTGGTCGGCGACTCGGGCCGCCGACAGGCCGTACAGCTCGAGCAACTCGCTATTGGACGCCGACTCTCCATAGACATCCTGGAGCCCGATCCGCTTGACGAGGGTCGGGCGCTGCTCCGATAGGGTTTCGCTGACTGCGCCGCCGAGGCCGCCGATCACGGTTCCTTCCTCGACGGTGACGACCACCCCCGTTCGATCCGCCGCCGCCACGATCGCTGGCACGTCGAGCGGCTTGAGTGTCGGGACGTGCAGGACGTGCGCCTCAATGCCTCGCGCCGCCAGAAGGTCTGCGGCATCGACGACGCGCGGGGTCTGGGTTCCGGTGCTGACGAGAGAGACGTCGCCGCCGTCGCGGACGACGACAGCCCGACCGGGCGCGAATTCGTATTTCCCGTCAAACAGGCGCTGGGTCGCGTCGCGGACGAGCCGGACGTAGACCGGGCCGTTGTAGCTGGCCGCCCATCTCAGGACCTGCTCGGCCTCGACATCGTCCCCGGGGGCGACCGTGATCATGCCGGGCATCGCCCGCATGATCGAAAGGTCATCCACGATGAGATGCGTCTTGCCGGTGACACCGGTGAAGAGGCCGGCGTAGCCGCCGCAGATCTTGACGTTCAGGCCGGTCTGGGCGATGAGGACCCGGATCTGGTCGAGCGGGCGCACCACGGCGAAGGCGACGAACGTGCTGACGAACGGCACGAACCCCGTCGTGGCCAGCCCCGCTGCCACACCGAGCATGTTCTGCTCGGCGATGCCCATCTGGAAAAAGCGATCCGGATAGGCCTTCGCAAAGATATCCGCCTTGGTCGAGCTTCCCGTGTCGGCGTCGAGCATGACGATCCGCGGGTCGTGTCCGGCCAGCTCGGTAACCGTCAGGCCGAAGACGTCGCGCAACGCGCGACCCATCGGAAGAGTCATGCGGCACCTCCCGTCGGGTTGGTACCGGCCTCACCGAGATCGGCCATCGCGGTGGCGAACTCATCCTCGGTCAGCACCCGAGTGTGCCACTGGTAGCGGCCCTCCATGAAGGAGACGCCACGTCCCTTGATCGTGTTGGCGATGATCGCGACCGGCCGGCCATCCCCCACGGTCGCCGCCTCTAGCACTCGGACGACGGCCGCCATATCGTGGCCATCGACCTCGAGGACGCGCCAGCCGAATGCGGACCACTTCGCCACCAGCTCGCCTGGCCAGGCTGGCGGGAGGCGGTCGTCCGGTCCGCTGCCCTGCCAGCCGTACTGCTGCAGCTTGTTGTGGTCCACGATGACGACGAGGTTGTCGAGGCCGTAGCGGGGCGCGAGGAAGGCGGCCTCCCAGACCTCTCCCTCCTGGCACTCGCCGTCGCCGAGCATGACGAACGTCCGGGCGTCGCGACCCCCGAGGCGGCATCCAAGAGCAATTCCTATGCCAGCAGAGATGCCCATCCCGAGGGACCCCGTGGACATGTCGATGCCCGGTAGACGGGTCATGTCCGGGTGGCCTTGAAGCCTCGACCCGAGTGAGTCGAAGGTCAGGAGCTCCTCCACGGGGAAGTAGCCGCGCAGAGCGAGGGCGGCGTACAGGCCGATCGACGAGTGGCCCTTCGACAGGACGAAGCGGTCGCGATCGGGCCAGTCCGGCTCGTCGGGGCGGATCCGCATGACGCGGAAGTAGAGAGCCGCCAGAACATCGGCCGCCGATAAGGGCCCGCCGAGGTGGCCGGCCTTGGCCTGGTTGACGCTGCGGATGATGCCGACGCGGATGCGCCGGGCGGCCTCCTCCAGCTGGCGGATCTCCGGATCCTGCGCGGTTGTGGTCACGACTCTCCAGGCCTTTCCTTTCGACAGGGATGTGGACCGGGTCAACCTTTCGCCTTCTTCTCGTAGGAGCCGGGCACGACTGGCGGCGTGAAGACGCACAGGAGTTCGAGCGGGTCGGGGCCGTCGCACTCGGTGGCGTGGAACGTGCCGGCCGGTATGAAGACCGCGACGCCGGCCTCGAGTTCGGCCGGACCCGCGTCGCAGACGAGCCTGCCCCGTCCGGAGATGCAGTAGACCGTCTCCTCCTCGGCCGGGTGCACGTGACCCTCGGGTCGGGCTCCCGGCTCGTAGACGGAGACGCCCATCGAGAGGTGCCTGGTTGGGGCTGTCTGAGGACCGATGTAAGAGTGCCAGTTGCGTCCGGGCATTGGCGTGATCGCGGTCTCGGCCCGGCTCATTCGCGTGAACATGACGTCCTCGCTTCGTCGCGCGGCGTGTACATCCGCCGTTCTGGCCGACCTCAGGGGGGGTCGGATGGTCGATATCGGTTCGGTTCCCGTCAGGCCCGGCCGGCGGCAGCCTCGTCGGAGCGCAGGCGCCCGGACAGCCGAATGAGGTCTTCGTGCAGTTCGAACCAGACGCTGTGGTAGCTGTCGACGCGCGGCGATGCCACGAACCGCTGGTCGCCGTCACGCGCCTTGGTCAGGGCCCGCTCCAGCCGTTCTCGGTAGCAGGTCATTCGCCAGAGCTTGGTCCCGAGCAGGTTGAGCAGGTCAACGACACCGCCGTGGATGTTGGCGAGCCGTTCGAGAATGGAGGCGTCATAGGCCGCATCGGAATGGTCGTTGAAGACCTGATTGGCTGCGTCGCGGATCTGCCAGGCCGTCACCAGGTCCTTCATCCTGCCGTCGAGCACGATGAAGTGATCCAGTGCGGCGACGCAGGCCGCCTCGCCCCCGGCCCGCTCCCGATCGGCGGCAAAGACATCCAGGGCCCGCAGCTTGCCCTCACCGGTCAGTCGGAAGGCCCCGGCAGAGGTCTCTGCAAGACCTTCGGCGACGAGGGCCTCCACGACGGGCTTGACCTCGTCGGCAGAGCTCGATAGCGCACTGGCCAGGCCCTCCGGCGGCACCAGACCCTTGACGAGGAGACCCCGCAGGACGTCGTCCGCCGCCAGCTCGGCCGAACGCGGAGCCTCAGCCGCGATCGAGGTCGGGGCCGTGGCCGGCATCTCCGTGGCCTGTCCTCCCGTTTCGCCGACGGGAATGTTGAGCTCTCTGGCCCACGCCAGCAGGGTACCGGCCTCGGGCACGATGGCGGTGCTCCCCTGGACCTCGCCGGCGAAGACCTCGCCGGTGGACCCGTCGATCGTGATGGTCTCGCCCGCCCTGAAGAGACGCCCGCCGATCGTGGCGACCCCGTCCCCCACCTTCACCCCACTTGCGCCAACTACGGCCGGGATCCCCAGCTCACGGGCAACGACCGCGGCGTGCGATGTCGTCCCGCCCGTCGAGGTCAGGATCCCCTGAGCCACGGCCATCCCGTGGAAGTCGTCCGGGCACGTTTCCGGACGGGTCAGGATCACCAGCTTGCCCGCACCTGCTTCTTTCTCGGCGTCGTCCGGGGAGGTGACGATCTCACCCCAGGCTACGCCCGGCGATGCCGCCAGGCCGATCGTGAGCGCGGTCGTATTCTCGAGGCGCCCGACCGATAGCCGCGGCGGATTCGCCAGGAAGCGAGCCACGCGCCCGACCGCCTCCTCCTGCGTGATGAGG